>NZ_CP034593.1:0-314515 GCF_003971195.1 Flaviflexus ciconiae
AAAACATCAGCCTAATGCCGCGAGAGTCGTAGTGATTCAACCCTCCGGGAATATAGTTGCACTTTCAATGGTTTACCCAGATGTGACCAGTACACGATCAGGAAGAAGAACAATGGCTCAGACAGGTGCCCCAGGTGACCATGGAGTTCGGGCTCAACTCTTTTGGCGACATCACTCCGGATGCTACGGGGAAAGCCCAGTCTGCAGCGCAAGTCATCCGGGAAGTTGTGAGGAAGCTGTTTTGCCGACTCCGTGGGCATCGATGCCATTGGCTCGGTGAGCATCACCGAGATGATTACGCGATATCGTCTCCCGACATGGTCCTCGCTGCCATTGCCTCCCGCACCGAAAGAATTAAGCTCGCACCGCGGTAACGTTCTGTCGTCCGATGATCCCCTGCGGGTGTACGAGCGCTTCGCGACCCTCGATGCTGTCAGCAACGCAGGGCCGAGGTCGTTGTCGGTCGCGGTTCTTTCACGGAATCCTCCGCTGTTTGGCTATAAGCTTTCTGACTACAACAGCTCTTTGAAGAGAAGTTCGAGATCTTCGCGGAGGCACCAAGGAACGCCCGATCCGCTGGTCCGGTTCTCACCGAGCACCGATCGAGGCGCGATCCTGACGCCCCGCACCGAGAATGGCTGTCGGCCTGGTAGGCGTGGGTGCTCCCCGGAGTCCGTGATTCGTTCCGTCCAGCCGGTATCCCATGATGCTTGCCATCATCGGCGTACCCCGCCCGCTTCCGCCCTTCGTTGACTTACGAGGGGCTCAGAAGGAGTTCGGAGTGAAGGAGCCGATGAGGCTCGGCATGCATTCGCCTGGCACATTGCCGAGACGGACGAGAAGGCTCGTGAAGAGCTGTGGAAGCCTTCCGCAGAACCGTAGCCGCATTGGACGGGAGAGGGATGGCGGACCCCACCTACGAAAGCTACATTGATGAGATCGAGAACGGCGCGCTGTCGTCGGTTCACCCGAGACGGTTGCTCAGAAGATGTTCGAAGCTATCAGGATCTCGGCGTTGATCGCTTCGACTTCAAGTACGCCAACGGCCCATGCTCACGAGCAATGATGAACTCAATCGAGCTGTACGACACCAAGGTGCTCCCGAGGGTTCGTGAGATGATCCTCAGAGTTCTAAGGTTCCTCTCATCTAACCTGCCATTCTAAAAGTAGACGGAAATGCCAATCATTCAGTCTGTAAAGAGATGGAACTACGTAGCGGTAGTCGGCTTTGCCGAATACGAAGTAGACGGTGACACGGTCACCGCCCGCACACCGAGGTCGATCCTGACCACGGCGGCAAGGGCTACGCAGAAGATCGTCGAGCAACTACTGGCGGATGCTAAGTCGGCTGGCCAGGATGTCCTCCCAGTCTGCCCTACGTTGCCTCCTACATCGCAAGCATCCCGAATACTCGAGCTTGTCCCGAGGAACAGAGGCACGGTTCCGACTTGCCTGAGATCCGCTAAGCGGAACAACCTAACGAGATGGGTGATGACGGGTGCGAAAGCACTCTTCATCACCCATTTCGCTATCACTTTTGGACAGTTTGTAGGGTGTTGCCGATCGTGGTGGACCTTGGTTGCTTGACCGACTCCGTAGTGCTACGCCAGCGCTTTATTCTTAGCCACGCCATGTCCAGCCCTGGGAGGCCTCTCCGGACCTGTCAGTCGCCTCCGTATGACTGGTGCGGAACGTCGCTATATCAAGGGAAAGTTGTCATTCCGTCCTGATTGTGCGCCGCTTTTCCGCGGGGGAGCTCCGTGGGAGTTCTCATTCTGCCGGTGTGTGATGAGCGGTTTAGCCTCGAGGCATGAATATTGAAACAGGCCGAAACGCGACGTCGTTCTACCTCGACTGTGCACTCACCGCTGCCGCCGCGTGGGCGGTGCCACGGCCGCGCAGTCCAAGTCGTGGCATCCTCATCCCGTGCTCGCGGCCTTCGTCGGCTTCTACCTCGCCGTGCTCGTCCTCGGTATTCTGCACGTTTTGGAATCAGTCCCGGCCAGCTCACCACCGGCGGTGAGCGCACACGCTCCGAACGCTCCATCTTTGCTCACGCCACGATCTTTGCCAGTGGCGTTACCATGACCCTGATCTTCGCCGTGGGATGCGGACTATTCCAGCTCCTCAAGCCCTCCGCTGGAATCTAGCCAAACCGGAGTACGGTCCTGGGCCCTGCCAGCTTGTTTGTGAGCCCTTCAGCTCCCCTGGGTGAGCACCTCTTCGACGGCTTGCGCCACTATCGGACGCCTCCACGACCCTTTGGATGATCGTTCACGATCCCCACGGCCTGCATCAGCGCATACATCGTGACCGGTCCGACGTGTAGGAAACGCGAGACTTGAGGTCCTTTGCTAATGTCATCGATTCGGGGATTTGCGCTGGAATATTGATCTCGTCGTAGGTCGGATGATTGCTCGGCCTGTACGACCACACGAGCGCTGGAAGCCCGACTCAAGTCGTCCCCTACTTGCCAGGGTTGGATCATTCCTCAGCTCAACGGTTGCCTGAGCATTCGCGATGATAGAAATGACCTTCCGACGGTTCCGGATGATTCTCTCGTCTTCCAACAGTCTGCCGATATCGGAGGCGTCAAAAGCGGCCACCGTATCGACATCGAAGTTGCTGAATGCTTCGCGCATACCCGGCCGGCGCTTAAGAATGGTTGTCCATGACAGGCCGGACTGGAAAACTTCGAGCTCATGCGCTCAAAGATTCCATTTTCGCTCACCACCGGCATGCCCCACTCGGTGTCGTAGTAGTTCCGTTCAAAGTCGGTGCGTTCCGCCCACGCTGGGCGCTTCCTGTCGTTCATGCCGTCATCCTAGAAGAGCCAGAGGGAGGCCCTTCCGCTATCCACCTGTGGACGCAAGGAGCGGCCTCCCTCAATTTAGCTAGCTACTTTCCGCTTTTCCCATGGGATGTGGGGAAGGTTTAGCTCCAGCGGGACTCGGAGCGGTCTCCCGACCACTCGGTGTGGTAGGTGCCTTCCTTATCTATCCGCTTGTAGGTGTGCGATCCGAAGAAATCACGCTGTCCCTGGATAAGGGCCGCGGGAAGTCGGTCGGCGCGGACACCGTCGAAGTACGACAGGGAGGAGCTGAAGGCGGGGAGAGGGATACCCGAGAAGACGCCGAGGGCAACAACTTCCCGCCACGCTGGCACGCAGGCGTTGATCTTGTCGGCAAACTTGTCGTCAGCCATGAGGAGCGGCAGGTTCGGATTGGCCTCGTAGGCTTCCGTAATGTCGCCGAGGAAGACTGCGCGAATAATGCAGCCGGCGCGCCAGATCTTCGCAAGAGCGCCCTTGTCGATCGTCCAGCCGTACTCTTCGCTACCGGCCTGGATCAGGTCGAAGCCCTGCGAGTAGGCAACAATCTTGGAAGCGTAGAGGGCCTGGCGCACCTGTTCGATGAAGGTGTTGCGGTCCTCGACCGCGATAGGGATCTCGTGGCCTTCGAGTGGACCGGAGGCTCCGCGCTGAACGGGGGAGGAGGACAGTCCGCGAGCGAAGGTTGCTTCACCAATGCCGGTGACGGAACGCCGAGCTCGAGGGCGGTCTGGACCGTCCATGCTCCCGTGCCCTTCTGGGAGGCGGCATCGACAATAATGTCGACGAGTGCCTTGCCGGTTTCGGCGTCCTCCTGGCGGAGGACTTCGGCAGTGATTTCGATGAGGTAGGAGTTCAGTTCGGTGTCCATCCAGGACTCGAAAATGTCGGCAATCTGTTTGGGCGAATCGCCCAGTCCCTTGCGGAGCAGGTCGTAGGCCTCGGCAATGAGCTGCATGTCGGCGTACTCGATGCCGTTGTGCACCATCTTGACGAAGTGGCCGGCACCGTCCTTTGAGATATAGGTGCAGCAGGGCTCGCCGTCAACGTGTGCGGAAATTTCTTCGAGCATCGGGCCGAGACGGTCGTACGACTCGGGGTTCCGCCCGGCATGATCGACGGGCCTTCGAGCGCACCCTCTTCGCCGCCCGAAACACCGGCACCCACGAAGTGGAGTCCGCGGCCTGGATGGCCTTCTCGCGGCGGATCGTGTCCTTGAAGTAGGCGTTGCCGCAGTCGACAATAATGTCGCCCTCTTCCATGTGTTCAGCCAGCTGCTCGATGACGGCATCGGTGCCGGCACCGGCCTGAACGAGAATCATGGCGACGCGGGGCTTGGACAGGGAAGTAACGAAGTCAGCGATCTCTTCAGAGGGAATGAACGTCCCCTCATCGCCGTGCTCCTCGATGAGCTTCTCCGTGCGAGCATACGTGCGGTTGTAGACAGCAACCTTGTATCCCTTGTGGGCAAGGTTCCGGGCAATGTTTGCTCCCATCACTGCCAGGCCAACAACACCAATATCCGCAGTTCCTACACTCATGACTGTTCTCCTTCGCCGCGGGACCGTCCCACCGTACGCAACGATCTTCCCACTTGTCCGGTTCCAGCGGAAATGATTGATAGGAAAACTCGGTGGTAACCGAGCCCCGGTAAGTGCTTCATACCTGGTCACAGCGGCAGTCCAAGCCTTGGAGAGAGATCCGCATGCTGATACGACAGGGGACCATTCTTGAACAGCCCGCGCGAAGCGAGCGTCCGCCGTAAGATGGGCTATGAAGGTCGTTGCCGTACGCACTCCCGGCTCGGTGCTGTCGGCACTCGAGATCCGGGGTGATCTTTCGATGGTTGAACGCCGCAGCTCCACTATGGGTAGCGGTCTCAGCGTTGCTGTCGCATCGGCCCGCTCCGAAATCGTCCTGTCTTGTCGGTCACACGGGGACCAGCCTGCGACGATCGTGACTGCCCCGACAGATAACCCGACGAGCCTCGATGGCCAGATTCTGGCAATCGGAACGACCCGATTTAAAGCAGTTGAAGTGGATGGCGACCGCCTGTGGATGAAGCCAATCCGCCGGGCGTCGTTCAGGCCGGTGATGTGGTGCGGGTTATTCCTCGGGAGTTGCTTGGCTCAGATGACTTCTTCCCGAGAATTCCAGACGGTCTACCGAATGCGTGGACAGTGAGGAACCCAGGTACAGCGCCGGCTACGAGAAGCGTGCGGAACTGATCTGGAATGCTATGACCGACCTCGGTTTCTTCCCGACAATCGAATGGGCGGGAAGTGAGGATGGCGAAGCCATTGTGGCCCGCGGAAAGACAGCAAGGCCCTCCTCATCGTCGACCTGGAAGATCCCGAACAGCAAAAAACCATGGATCTCCTTATCGCAGAGGATGGCTTGGCTTTCTGGATTCGCGAGCAAATTGCCCACCTGAGCGGAACCGGGGAGTAGGTAACCACCCCGACTGGCTTCGGTGGACGGAGCCGCTACCGGTTTGCGCCTGGAAGGCGATGAGAAGTTCTTCTTCGCAACCGGGCGGTAAATAACGTTGACGACCATGCCAAGCTGGGTTTCGGGAACCGGTTCTGGTCGAGTGGATTCTGGGTGCGAACATCAATCGTGGCACCATCATTGCGAGTGATACGCACATCGAGTTCGATAACCGATCGGCCCTGCCGGATTTCACCGGTCGGGTTGAAGCCGGTGATGACACACTTAGCTGAAGTCCCCGCTCCGCGATCTGCACCTGCATCGGGCTGAGAAGCCCCGACTGAATCTGTCGCTGGGGAGCATCGCATTCACGACATTCCTGTCCCCATCCTGTGCGACCTTGAGGTTGTCATCGGACTTTGTTGAATCGTAGGAGACCGGTAGCACCAGCCCTGGGGTCATGACGTGGAATTCGTCGAGACCAACGATCTCGCGGGCAACGCCCCGGAACTGCCTACCACCAGGTGCGTCAACATCGTATGTGAGAGCTAGCTACGGCTGTTGGTTGATCAGAACGCCAGTGCGTTTGGTGGAAACAAGAGTGCCAATTGCCAGGGCTCTGTCCTTCATGGAAACCCTGCCACCGCCGAGGGTGAACCGACGTCGAGATACCGAGGGTTAGAGCGACAATGAGAACCGGGCCCCGAATGATGCCAGGTCCGAGTCTTGAGGCAACGTTAGCGGGTAAATAAAGAAGCCGACTCTTCCGAGAATCGCGAGACTTAAGATACCGCGCAGAGCACTCTTTAAAGTGTTCCGCTCCATATTTTGTTATATCGGAGGGCTTGTAACCGGCCTCGCATTGAGTCTGGGCGCTTGGTCCGACAACAACCGCAGCGGAACGAGAAATCCGACCACTGTTCACTACGCCTTCATGGGGTAAATCGAGCCCATAGATCCCATAAGACAGGTGTTTTCCCCGCAATCGCGCGACTAAACACCCGCCGTTGCAATAGGGCACATGGACATGGTCGGTTCTCCGGGACTTACTCGTGCCGGTTTATAAGCACCAGCACGAGCATCTGCCTTGGGGTATTTGCCGGGATGAAACCTGTGCTTTCAAAGGGAGCCTTATCCGGGCGGCCGCGACCGGCTTGGGTCAAAGTAAAGCCGCTCCCCGGCAGGTGCCGGGGAGCGGGATAAGTGGCCGGTCCTAGCGGAGCGGATCGATGATTTCGTTCAGGGTGGCCGAAGGTCTCATTGCGGCGCCTGCCTTGGCGGAGTCGGGACGGTAGTAGCCGCCGAGATCAACCGGCTGGCCCTGGACGTCCAGTAATTCGCCTGCGATCTTGTCGGCGTTCTCCTCGAGGCTGTTGGCCACGGGTGCGAAGACAGCGGCAAGGTCCTTATCTTCGGTCTGGTCCGCAAGAGCGCGAGCCCAGTACACGGCCAGGTAGAAGTGGCTACCGCGGTTGTCGATCTCCCCGACCTTGCGGGACGGCGACTGGCCCTCGTTGAGCAGCCGCTCGGTTGCGACATCCAGAGCGTCGGCGAGGATTCCGGGGCGGTCGGTGCCGTCCGTGCGGCCCTGGTGGCGTAGTGACTCGGCAAGGGCAAGGAACTCGCCGAGTGAATCCCAGCGCAGGTGGTTCTCCTCCTGGAGCTGCTGGACGTGCTTCGGTGCGGAACCACCGGCTCCGGTCTCGAAAAGGCCGCCACCCTTCATGAGGGGAACCACCGACAGCATCTTGGCGGAAGTGCCCAGCTCGAGGATCGGGAACAGGTCGGTGAGGTAGTCGCGCAGAACGTTACCGGTTACCGAGATCGTGTCCTCGCCGCGGCGGAGACGGTCGGCGGTCTCTTGGGCGGCTTCGATGGGGGAGAGGATCCGCAGGTCCAGACCATCCGTATCCTCATCCTGGAGGTAGGTGCGGACCTTCTCCGTGAGAGCACGGTCGTGCGAGCGTTCCGGATCAAGCCAGAAGATAGCTGTCATGCCAGACAGGCGTGCGCGGCGAACTGCCAGCGATACCCAGTCGCGGATCGGGGCGTCCTTGGTCTGGCAGGCACGGAAGATGTCTCCCACTGCTACGTTGTGGCTCATGAGAACCTCGCCGGCGGAATTGCGGACCTCGACGGTTCCAGCGGAAGCGATCTCGAAGGTCTTGTCGTGGGAGCCGTACTCTTCGGCCTTCTGTGCCATGAGGCCCACGTTCGGAACTGTTCCCATCGTGGTCGGATCGAAGGCGCCGTTCTTCTTGCAGTCATCAATGATGGTGGAGTAAACACCGGCGTATGAAGAGTCCGGAATAACGGCGAGGGTGTCGGCTTCCTTCCCATCGGGGCCCCACATGTGGCCCGAGGATCGGATCATGGCCGGCATGGAGGCGTCAATGATGACGTCAGACGGCACGTGCAGGTTCGTGATCCCCCTGTCGGAGTTCACCATCGCAAGGGCCGGGCCGTCCTCAAGTTCCTTCTCGAAGGATGCTCGGATCTCTGCGCCGTTCTCAAGACCGCCGAGACCATCGAGGATAGCGCCAAGGCCGTTATCCGCAGTCAGACCGGCCTCGGTGAGGACTGAGCCGTACTGGGAGAAAGTGGCGGGGAAGAAGGCGCGGACAACGTGACCGAAAATGATCGGGTCCGACACCTTCATCATCGTTGCCTTGAGATGAACGGAGAACAGGACGCCCGACTGTTTTGCGGCATTGACCTGCTCGACAAGGAACCGGTCTAGAGCTGCCGCGGACATGATCGTCGAGTCAACCACCTCGTCGGACAGGACCGGAAGCTTTTCCTTCAGGAATGTCTCATTGCCCTCGGCGTCGACGTGCACAATCGACAGAACATCATCGGAGGGAAGAACAATCGACTGCTCGTTCGCGCGGAAGTCATCGCCGGACATGGTGGCGACAGCGGTCTTGGAGTCCGCGGTCCACGCCCCCATCGAGTGCGGGTGATTGCGGGTGTAGTTCTTAATGACCTGGGGTGCCCTGCGGTCGGAGTTGCCTTCGCGCAGGACCGGGTTCACGGCCGAGCCTTTCACGGCGTCGTAGCGGGCGCGGATGTCCTTTTCCTCATCGGTGGAGGGGCTGTCCGGGTAGTCGGGGAGGGGAATACCTGATTCCTGAAGCTCGGCAATCGCGGCCTTCAGCTGCGGCATCGAAGCCGAAATGTTGGGAAGCTTAATGATGTTGGCGTCCGGTGACTTAGCGAGCTCGCCAAGCTCCGCAAGAGCGTCGGACTCCCGCAGCTCCTCCGGCAGGTAATCCGACAGGGCGGCCACAATGCGGCCAGCTAGGGAGATGTCCCGCGTCTCCACGGCCACGTCCGCCTGGGACGCGAAGGCCTGAAGAATAGGCAGGAACGATTCCGTGGCGAGCATCGGTGCTTCGTCGGTATGGGTGTAGATCATGGGCGACATGCGCGGGCCCTCCTCGTTGAGACTGGTTCGCTTCAACAATAGCCAAGAAGACGCCAATACTCTTAACCGATCGCGCTGACAGCGATCACCGGACTCAAGATTGAGACGCGAGGGAAAGCAAGTGGGCCGGCACTCCTGCCGGCCCACTGGAGGGCGCCCGGCTAGGGGCGACCCGCGTACTGTCCTACTCTTGGTTGCTTGAGGAGGCTCCCGGATTGGCCGGATCGTCGCCAGCGTTGGTGCCGGTATTGCTATGGTCAGGACCAGTTCCGGTGTCAGTGCTGGTGGCGTCGCCAGTGCGGGCGCCCTGCGTTGCCGTGGCGGCGTTGTTCTCGGTGACCAGCGCGCTGGTGCCGCTTGCGGTTGTGGCCGCGGGGGTCTGAACGGTTGCCTTATGGGGGCCGTTCTTGGAATCGGCGCCAAGCGCCTTACCGTGGCCCTTTCCGAGCGACTTGAGAACAAAGTGGACGATGAAGACGACAATCAGGCCCCACACCAAACCAAAGATCAGGGAGACGACCGTGTCGGCCAGCCAGGCGAGGAGGCCGCCGACGGTGGCGATGTCCTCAACTCCGCCCTGGAGGAAGCCGACGAAGTCGTGGATTGGGGTAAACCCGAATTCGTGAACGCCAACGAGAATCAGGTGGCCGCCGACCCAGAGCATCGCGAAGGTGCCGACAACGGAAATGAAGTCCATGACCTTCGGCATGGCGGTAACGAGGCTCTTACCGACCTTCTGGGAGAATTCCGAGCTCTTCTTCGTCATGGATAGGCCAATGTCGTCCATTTTCACCAGGATGGCGACCGCTCCGTAGACAACGGCAGTGATGAGAACGGCAACGACGACCAGGATGAGTGCGCGGATCCAGAAGGATTCGTCAACCACCTGGTCGAGGGAAATCACCATGATTTCGGCCGACAGGATGAAGTCGGTCGTCACGGCGCTCTTCACGATCTGGTCCTCGGCGCCCGCGCCCTGCTCAACGGCGGGGGCGTCCTTCTCCGCGTGCTTGCCCCGGACCTTCTCATACACCTTCTCTGCGCCCTCAAAACACAGATAGGTACCTCCCAACATGAGCAAAGGTGTTAGGACCTGGGGGAGGAACTCCGACAGAAGGAGGATGACGGGAAGGATAAAGATCAGCTTGTTGCGGATCGAGCCGGTTGAGATCTTCTTGATGATGGGCAGTTCCCGGTTGGGCTTCACACCATCCAAGTACTGCGGAGTGACCGCCGCATCGTCAATGACGACACCGGCGGCTTTAGCGCTTGCCTTCATGGTGCCCGCTGCCACATCGTCGATCGAAGCCGCCGCTAAGCGAGCAAGCGCCGCGACGTCATCCAGAAGTGCAACTAGTCCACCAGCCATGATTTTCTTCCTCCGTGGGAGATATGCCGTTGACCATGCTAGTCGCAGGTACGACTAGCGCAACTATCTCATACCGGCCCCCTTTGTGGTTGCAATCACACGTGAGTGCCTGTTGGATGGTCGCATGAATGTGGTTGTTATCGGTGCGGGGCTCGCTGGCCTCGTGGCAGCAAGCGAAGCGGCGGACCGCGGTAGGCACGTTATCCTCGTCGACCAAGAAGGGGAACAGTCACTCGGCGGACAAGCCTTCTGGTCGTTTGGTGGCCTGTTCCTCGTTGACTCCCCGGAGCAACGAAGAATGGGCATCAAAGACTCGTTCGAGTTAGCCCGCTCCGACTGGCAGGGCTCAGCCCAGTTCGACCGTGAAGAAGACAAATGGGGCAGGGCATGGGCCGACGCCTATCTCGACTTTTCGGCAGGCCCGAAGCGTGAGTGGCTCTCATCCAAAGGAGTCTCGTTCTTCCCGGTTGTGGGATGGGCGGAACGAGGAGACGGCAGAGCGGACGGCCACGGAAACTCGGTGCCCCGCTTCCACATTGTATGGGGCACCGGCCCGGGAATTGTTGCCCCGTTCGAGGAGTCCGTCCGGGAACATGCGGAGGCTGGCCGCATTGAATTCCGGTTCCGCCACCAGGTCGACGAACTCATCGGTACCGACGGGGCGGTCACGGGCGTTCGAGGAACCATTCTTGAACCGACGAACGTGGAGCGGGGCCGCTCCTCCTCACGGGAAGCGGTAGGTGACTTCGAGATCGAGGCCGACGCCGTGATTGTTGCCTCGGGTGGTATCGGCGGCAATCTCGACCTGGTTCGGCAGAATTGGCCGGAACGACTCGGCACCCCACCGGAATCCATGATCATCGGTGTGCCCGACCACGTGGATGGTCGGATGCTCGGAATCGCGGAGAATGCTGGCGGCAGGGTCGTGAACCGCGACCGCATGTGGCACTACACGGAGGGCATTAAGAACTATGCGTCCATATGGCTGGGGCATGGGATTCGGATCCTCCCCGGACCATCTTCGCTCTGGCTCGACGGGGATGGAAACAGGCTCCCCGCACCCGCCTACCCGGGATTCGACACTCTCTCAACTCTTCGCCACCTGCGCGCTACGGGGCATGACCACTCCTGGTTCATCCTTACCCAGAAGATCCTTGAGAAAGAGTTCGCGCTGTCCGGATCCGAACAGAACCCGGATCTCACAAACAAGGACTTGAAGCTGTTGGCGACCCGCCTCAAGTCGGGGGCACCCGGACCGGTCGAAGCGTTTAAGACACAGGGCGAGGACTTCCTTGTCGCGGACAGCATCGAGGACCTCGTTGCCGCGATGAACCGCCTTGAAAACGGAAACCTGGACCCGGTAAAGATCCGTGCACTAGTCGAGGCCCGCGACCGGCAACTTGACAACGAGTTCGGTAAGGATGCCCAGCTAGCCGCAATTCGAGGGGCTCGGAAATCCCGCGGTGACAAGCTCATTCGAGTTGCCTCCCCGCACAAGTTTCTCGATCCAAAGAACGGACCGCTGGTCGCCGTACGTCTGCACATCCTCTCCCGCAAAACACTCGGCGGCCTACAAACCAATCTTTCTTCCCAGGTTCTTGGCCACGACGGGAACCCAGTACCTGGCCTCTATGCGGCGGGGGAAGCCGCAGGCTTCGGCGGCGGCGGCGTCCACGGATACAACTCTCTCGAAGGAACGTTCCTCGGAGGATGCCTGTTCTCTGGGAAGCTTGCGGGCGAATCGGTTTAACGGTTGGGACGCAATGTCCTCCGTCCAACCGGAGAGCGTGCTGCCCAACCAGAGGGTTGGGCAACATGATTGCGTTTGATGACGAAGCTGAATTCGTCGGTCGGCGGGCTAGAGTCCGACGAAGTCCTTCCAGATTGGTAGGTCGCGCTTGGCCTGGTCGAGTCCGGCAATGTAGTTGGCGCGGAGCTTGTTAATATTCCGTTCCGCCGTGCCCACCATCATGTTTTCCGGGAAGAACAGGACCGCGCGTCCGTGCTTCTCCAGTTCGAGGAGCTTTTCCTTGGTTGCGTTGTAGCGGACGTGGCGGGTGATAAGGGCCTCGGCTACCGCGGGATACTTGCGGAAGTGCCGTTCAAAGAACTTCGTGTTGCGGGGGACGGACTTCCAGTAGTTACGAGGTCGAGTCATGATGACAAGGAATCGTTCGAAACCGTCTGCTTCCGCGGCGTCGAGCGCCACGCCTCCCGAGGAACCGATCGCTCCATCGACCCATTGCACCCCGTCAATATCCACCACCGGCATCAGCCCCGGCATGGTCGATGAGGCTTGAACCTTCTTCATGATGTCCGCGTTGGTGCTCAAATCTTCCCGGCCCCAGTAGGCGGTCTCGCCAGTCTCCGCATTGAATCCACCGATGCGGAGGCGTGCCGGATTCGAGAAGAACACTTTGGAATTGAACGGAAGGGCTTCGTCCGGTCCGGAAGTCTGCTGGTAAATGTAGTTCGCGTTGAACAGTCCCTCGCCTCGCAGGAACGTTCGAAAGTTCCCGAAGTTTGGATCGCCAGCAAAGTCCGTGAAGGAGAGACGGGCACGCCTCGAATCCCGCGACACGTAGTTGACCGTGTTTGTCGAACCGGCAGAGATCCCCGCAGTCCAGTCGAAATAGATGTCGTTCTTGAGGAGAACGTTGACGACAGGCGCAGTATAGGACGCCCTCATCGCACCTCCCTCAAAGATCAAAGCGGTGTCGAAGACATTGCTGGATAGCGACATGGGACTCCCTTCCCCGCCAACGATACCCTGGTCAAGTGAAACGCTCAGCCGTAGCCTGGTTTCATGTTGGTGACGAGCAGGAGAATCTACAGCGACAAACGACAGGGCAAGGAATATCGTGTCCTCGCTGATCGGCTGTGGCCGCGGGGAGTCTCAAAAGAGGACGCGGATGTTGATATGTGGGCGAAAGATCTCGCACCATCAGACGACCTTCGCAAGTGGTTCCACGATGATCGGGACAGCAGATATGAGGAATTTGCCGAGAAGTACCGGCACGAACTCGAAGACCTGACTCCCGACCTCGATGAGCTCCGCAACCGCAGTGAAATCGTTCTTCTCACGGCGGCCAAGGATGTCGATCACAGCCACATCCCCACCCTGACGGACTACCTGACAGACGTTCTCAACGACAAATAGTCGGCACGTTGGGCAGCGGTGCACGCCGTGGCGAAGTGGTGGCCCGCTTCGTCGGGTGTACAGAAAACCAATCTAGCCGTCTGCTTGGTGATGGCAAGCCTGCGCGGATCCGCGGGGCCGATGTGTTCACTCGGGGAAACTGAGTTCCTGCTTGGAAAGAATATCCATGCTCGTCTCGTCGACGGGATCGGTGAACGACAGGCGTTGCGCCAAGAGTTCGATCCGGTCGGGGAAGCCCTCGCCCGGTCCGTAGAGAGTGTCTCCAAGAATCGCAAATCCGGCGCCTGCGGCATGCACTCTGATCTGATGGGTTTTTCCGGTTAGCGGCACAGCCTCGTATCGGCCCCGCGTGCCCGAAGAATCCTTATCCAGTAGACGGAACTTCGTGCGAGCGTTCGGTTCCCCCGGTACCTCAAGGGACTGCCCGCCTTGAGCCACCAGGCGGGAGGCTCGTTCCCGCGGCACATCGGCAACCGCACGCGCCAGGAACTCGTAAGTCTTGGACGCGGTCTCGTTCTCAAACATCTGCTGGTAGGTGCCGCGGTAGGCGGGATCCTTCACAAGGAGCATGACTCCCGAGGTGGCGCGATCGAGCCGGTGAGCGCACGTCACCTTATCTCCGAACTGTCTGCGTGCCTGGACAAGGACAGACCTGGCAACGAAAGAACCCTGCGGTGTTGACGAAATCCCGGCAGGCTTATCGACGGCAATAATCCGATCGTTTTCGAGGAGAACTGGAAGATCAATGTCGGCCTCGTCGGGAATCGGGCGGTGTATGTAAGCAGTCTCGTCATTCTCGTAACCGATGTCCCCAGCTCCTATTGCCGCCACAACATCGGCGCGGCTCACGGCGGCTCCCTTGCCGGCTAAAGCGATGAACACTTGCTCTGCAAGATCAGCACCGGGAGGAAGACGGAGCAGTGTGGGGGAGACCCCGCGCCGCGGGCTAGAGTCGGATATGCGTGGCATTTGTCAGTCCAGCGAACCGGTCATCGTTCGCCGTGAAGATGATGACCTGCCCGGCAGACGTATTGTTTTCGATTGCCGACACAACACGATGGAGTCTCCGGCGGTCCGAATAGCCGAGCGTGTCATCAAACATGACAGGAACCGCATCTTCATCGGACACGAGCTGAGCGGTGGCGAGCTTAATGAGAATCGACAGCTGTTCCTTCGCACCCGTTGAAAGCTGATCGAAAGGAATCAATACCCCATCCATAATCCGGTGGGTCACCGCCAGTTCCTCGTCAATATCAACGCCGAATGTGGGGTTCTGGTAGGTGGCACGGCCCAGTTCCTCCAGGGCATGCCGGAACGGTGCGATGTACTTGCGGTGCGCCGCCTGCTGGTGGCGGATCAATACCTCTTCGAGAAGTTTCGCCGATTCTGCCCTGGAAAGAAGCGACTCGAGCTCTTGTTCAGCACGTTGCATTTCACTCGTCGACGCGTCCAGCTTCTGCTGGATGCCGACCGTGTTCTTCGAATCAAGGACGGCCTTGTCCTGTCCGTACTGTCGCCTCACCTCATCGAGCCGCTGCTCGAGACCGGCAATGTGCTTCAGAGTGGACTCGTGGTCCTCGAGCAGGGCGTCGCCACCCGACTCTTCAAGCTTTTCCTTGGCGGCGTTGAGCTCGGCAATGTGCTGATCGAGGGCTTTCGAGGCCGATGCGAGTGTCTTATCAAGTTCCTCGTCGGAGTTGCGCTCGCGGGCCTCAGCAAGAGCAGTGACCGCGCGGGAGTGTGTGCCCCTCTGGTTCTCGACCCGCCCCTCGAGGGTGGCGAGTTGGTTGCGCGCTGTTTCTGCTTCTGCCTTCTTGGCTGACAGAACTGCCTCCGTGTCCGAAACCTGGCCTGAGAGTTCCTTTTCCTGTGCCGTGAGGGCATCAATGTCGCCCTCCTTCGCATCCCCCTGCTCCGCAACCCAGGTCTTCTGCGTCGCGAGATCGTCACGAATGTCGTCCGCGCTCTTTCCATCCAGAAGGTCCGTGCGTGACTCCTTGAGAGCGGCCAACTTGCGTTCCTGCTCTTCAAAGAAAACGCGAGCTGATCGGAGAGCCTTCACTGACTCTGCGCCATTGTCTGCCAGCAGGTACTTAAGCTCGTCCCGTTGCGCCTCAAGGCGCGAGAGCGCTTCGGCGGATGTGGCGTGCGGGGAGACAGTGAATCGAAGCTCCCCGGGCACTTCGACCGTGACATCGGTGAGAACGGGAATGTTGTGGGGGATTCCCCGAGCGATATGTCTTCACCGTCGAGGAGGACGTGGCGGTCGCCGGCGAGCGCCACCATGCTGATCTGAGCGGCACCGGCCTTAGCTACCGTCTCGGCGATCTCGATCTCTCGCTCAAGGTCGGTGACTTTCTCGACGGTTTTGGGGTCGATGGGGGACAGGCCGGCGGTTACTTGAGCGATCTCGCTGGTCAAGACCTCGTATTTGGTGAGCAATGCTTCCATCGCCTTGATGTCTTCGCGTGCCCGCTTACTCCGGTCAAAACGATTGGCCTGTGCGAGAAGGTCCGAAACAACCCTATGTTTCTCTCGCTCTTCCTTGGCGCGCGCCGCGAGGTCGCTGATTTCCTTTTCGAGGGGAGCCGCATCTTCCCTGGCCCTGTCGCGCTTTTCCTTGAGGGCGGCCAGTTCGTCCTCGGCCTCCTTGGCGGAAGCAATAAGAAGGCTGCGCGCATCGAGGCTTGCCTGTGCGGAATCGACATCCTTTTGTGCGGATGCGACGGTCTTCTCCGACTCCTTGATAGTTGCCTTGGCGGCGTGAGCGACGGTTACTTGCTCCTCAAGAGGGGCAAGCCGTTCATGCTCCAGCTTGAGGTCGCCTGTGCGCTGATTGATCTCCTCCTCGAGAGCAGTCAGTGCCGCAATGTCTGTTTCGAGAGCCTCGAGTGCAGACGTTGAATCGGTGACATCGTTCTGGGCCTCCTGGACTCGTTTCCGTGCGTCCTTGAGGAGCTTTCCTTCGGCTCGCCCCTTTGTGTAGAACTCGTCGACAATCTCGCTGACGCGGGTACGAACGGGAGTCGACGAGGTGTCGTCGATAACCTCTCCGGCCTGGACCGACAGTGCCTTCTGCAGTGAGGAAGAGGAACTGAGCGGGCTAACCTCGAGTGCGGTTGCCTGCATGAGCCGCGAAGCCTTCCACAGAGTTGTGTCCATGCCCTCCCACAGATCCGTGAGGACATTGTGGGCAGCATCCCCGGTCTCCGACTGGCCCCTGCGGGGACCCTCAAGGAATGTTAGTTCGGTGGTCTTGCTTTTCAGCCATCGCTTGAAATAGCGGACCTTGTGGGGGCCAACGGTGAAAACAGCCTCGACCTCGGGCCCCACGTCCTTACCCACGGGTTGGACGCTTCGGACCTTGCCATTGTTGGATGTGGCCTTGTGCTCGATGAGGTGGTCGAAGGCCTCGATCAGGCTCGTTTTCCCGGCCTCATTGAAGCCCGACACGATGGTAATGCCATCGCCGAACGTAACCTCTTGACTGTCGATACCGCGGAAGTTGCGGGCGGTTAGCGATTCGAGCCTCATGCCTGCACCCCAAAACGGTAGAGAAGTTTCAATGCCCCTGCCGCACTCGGATCATCGACTGCTCGCTCGCTCAGTTCATCGAATGCGTCCCGTGCAAAGCCTGACAGGTCGAGATTGTCGAGATCGAGAGCGTCCGGAACGACGGCAAGATCGGTGCCGCTCTTAGAAGCGTAAAGGGAGGCAAAGAGGTGTTGGTGGTCTTCGGTGACCTGATCGAGGGCCGCGGCTGCCGAGATCGAAAGTGTCCCTTTTAGCTTCGTCTTCACGATCGTTCTGTCCTTCGAAGGGATCCTCTCGAGATCCTCGGCAAACAGATCAACGTCTGCCGAGGAGTCGAGGGTGCGTTCGATCGTTGTGTGCAGCCAGGTACCAACCTCGTGCCGAACCGCGTTCACCCCGTCATCATCGATCGTGACGGAAAGGACGGTGCCCCGGGTTGTCTCTCGTTCGCTCGTTGTTTCGTGGGTTCCCGAATAGTTGATGGCGCCGGTTTCGTCGTCGAGCTTGCAGATGTGCCGGTCCCCGAGAGCCACGTAGTCAACGAGACCGGAACGGACTGCTTCCCTGAGCTTGTCGCTGTCGACATACTCGGTGGACAGATGGTCGGGATCGAGTTCGCGAAGCATGCCGTGGCCGACGAGGATTCGCGTGTTCTCGGTCGGTTCCAGCGTGGGCAGAATTCCGCACACGGGGTCCGTGCCCGGGTTCTTGCCCGTCCAGGGGACGGCCACAATCTCCACGCCAGGTATGGCGTCAAAGGGGCCGGGGCCATTAAGAACGGTGACGTTGTCGGGGATCATGCGCTGAGTATCTGGCGAAAGCCAGATGGAGCCGGGTCCGAGTGGATCGTGGTTGCCGGGAAGAAGGAAGATCGGAATATTCGTTTCCGACATGGCTTCAAAAGCGCGGCCAATATCCCGGGAGGAGAGATTGGCGTGTTCGAAGACATCGCCAGCCACAACGATGAACTGGGATTGCGTTGCCTTGGCAACATCCCCGATTGTTCTGATGGTGTGGACACGGTCTCCGGTGAAACGTGCCTGAGCTTCGTCGCTGAGGTAGTGCCGGACCATGCCAAGCTGCCAGTCGGAGCTGTGGATGAACGTGACGGGTGTCTTGGTCATGGCATTACCTTACGTAATGTTGCGGACAGAACTCGCCCGGGCCTTTCCCCGGTGGCGAATCCTGTTGCTTCCCTTCGTGCGCTCTCGACAGAATGGTGATCATGGATATTACGTACCGTGGCACGCCCGTCAGCACCGGAGGCAACCTTCCCGAGAAGGGTGCGAAGGCCCCGGACTTCACGCTCGTTGGAACTGAACTCAACGACATTACGCTAAAGGATTTTGAGGGCCGCCGCGTCATTCTCAACATCTTCCCGTCGATCGATACGGGAGTGTGTGCGACTGCCGCCCGCACGTTCAATAAGCTTGCGGATGATCTGCCGAACACGACGGTCGTCTGCGTTTCCCGCGACCTGCCCTTTGCGCTTAACCGCTTCTGCGCAACCGAGGGCATCAAGAACGTGGTCACCACCAGCGCATTCCGCTCGACATTTGGTGATGACTACGGCGTAACAATGGAGAATGGTCCGATCGCGTCCCTCCTTGCTCGCTCCGTCGTTGTTCTCGACACGGACGGCAGGGTTCTCTACACCGAGCTGGTTCCCGAAACTTCGCAGGAGCCCGACTATGAGGGCGCGAAGAACGCGATCGAATCCGCTTAACAATTGGTGGCGTAGGTTGGAAGAGGGGCGGGCGCCAGCGGTGCCTGCCCCTCTTCGAACCTGTGCGCAACTCCCGCAATCTGTGCGCAACTCGCGTCGTGCCACTTATGTAGCGGTTTTCCCGATAACGCACCATGCGGTGTCCAATAAAAGATGGACTGTAAACGTTTGCGTGAGGAGGGGCCCGGGACTTGGCTTCGTTCGGTGCTCACTCAGCTATTTGCTGTGAGCTGCTGATTGTTTGCTTGCTTCTGCCAGACGTTCGACTATCAAGATTTGCTCAGCCTTGCCGGGTATCGTTCGGCGTACATGTGAAACAGGAGGAACGATGAAGGTTTCGCTCGTGCTCGGATCCGGTGGTGCCCGCGGTTACGCACACATTGGGGTCATCGAAGAAATCAAACGGCGTGGTCACGAGATCGTGGCAATCTCGGGTACGTCCATGGGATCCTTGATCGGTGGTCTCGAGGCCGCGGGGAAGCTTGATGACTTTGCCGACTGGGCCACGAGCCTGACACATCTTGACGTATTCCGGCTCTACGATCCTGCCTTCTCTCAGCCCGGAGTTATTAAGGCCGACAAGATCTTCCAGATGGTCAACAGCTTTGTCGACAACGTACAAATCGAAGATCTGGAGATACCGTTTACCGCGGTCGCAACCGATATTGTCAACCACCGTGAGGTCTGGTTCCAGCGCGGTGACCTCGTCACCGCTATGCGAGCATCCTGTGCACTGCCCACCTTTATTGCCCCGATCATGGTGAACGGAAAGATCCTTGCCGACGGTGGGCTCGTTAACCCGGTTCCGGTTGAGCCAACCTCGGCGATCCCCTCGGATGTCACCATCTCGGTTTCTCTCAGCGGACGCCCAAACACGATTCTTTCTACCTCTGCCGTTAACGACGAGCACAGCGAGAAGTACGAAGAAGACGATGGGCTCAAGCTCGCTGCTAGGCTTCGTCGCGGGGTTGCTGGCCTTATGGACGCGAACATCTTCCGGCGGGACGATAAGGAATCCGAAGGGGCCGACTCGGCAAGCTCCGAGCCCTCAGAAGGCGCGGGGCTACTCAGCGAGGAGATGTTCGGGGACGAAACGAAGGCACAGCTGGCTGAGACAGAAAGTGCCACACAAGTAACGGGGGAGGGACCTGCGGGGCCCCTCGACGCGTGGAACGAGGTCGGGAAGCTACCCGCGAACCTCAATACGATGGGGGTGGTGAACATGGCGCTGGAGACCATGCAGTCCATGATTGAGCGCTACCGGGCAGCCGCAAATCCCGTCAACGTCAAGATCGATGTTCCATCCGCCGTGTGCGGCACCCTCGACTTCCACAAGGCGTCTGAAGTTATCGAGACGGGTCGCCAGCTCGCCATCGACGCCTTTGACGACATGGGCCTCTGACAACGGGCACCGAAGGTCGGAAACTGTTTTAGGGGGAATCATTGCACCGCTTAGCGACGAAGCGGCAGCTCTGAGTGACGAAGCTGTGGCGCTGAGAGACGGAGCTGTTGGCGTTAGAGAAGCAGAAGCGACAGCGCCATAACCGCCATGCCAGAAACCAGTGAGTACATGGCCACGTGGTGCTTTCCGAACTCTTCGGCCGAAGGCAGGAGCTCGTCCAGGGAAATGAAGATCATGATGCCCGCGACCGCGGCGAACGACATTCCCATTAGGGTGTCCGATACAAAGGTGGACAGGACGAGGTAGCCGACCAGAGCGCCGAGAGGCTCTGCGAGACCCGAGGCGGCGGACAGCCAGAAAGCCTTCTTCCTGCTTCCCGTTGCGTAATAAATGGGAGCGGACACGGCTATGCCCTCGGGAATGTTGTGCAGGGCGATTGCAACGGCAATGGGAATGGCAATCTCGGGATCTTGAAGGGCGGAAAGGAATGTTGCGAAGCCTTCGGGGAAGTTGTGAATCGCGATAGCAATAGCGGTGAAGACTCCCATCCGCATGAGCTTTGCCCGATGCTCCGGCTCAATCTCGGACGAGACATTGCCGAGTTCGTGCGGGTTTGCTTCCGTCGGCACGAATCTGTCGATGACGGCAATGAGTCCGATTCCGCCAAAGAAACCGAGAACCGTTACCCATGGCCCCCACGTCTCACCGAGATCGGAGACGAGGGCCTCCTGTGCCTTTGGGAAGATCTCGATCATCGACACGTAGATCATGACGCCAGCCGAGAAGCCGAGCATCGCGGCCAGGAAGGCGGGGGACTGTTCCTTCTTCAGGAACGCAATGAGAGAGCCGATAGCGGTGGCTAAGCCTGCGGCAAGCGTGATGCCGAAGGCAAACAGCACATCACCAGATTCCATACGCACCTCCTGGGCTGATTCCACGATAAAGTTTCGGTCTTCCGAAATTCTAGGACTTTCGTAGTGTTTCCGTGCGTATTTCGTGCCTGCTGCCAGTGGAGTTCCCTACATCCGGGGGTTCGCGGGCCCGACGGTCCGCTTCACGATAGTCTGGAACCGTGCTCAGTATTTATGGACCAGGTGGAGTCGGCGGCGTCCTCGCGGCAGTCGTTCGACATGCAGGAATCGATGTGGAGATCGTCGCAACCGAGAGAACTGCGGCGACGATCAATGAGGTGGGACTGAACCTCGAATCGGCCCAGTACGGAAGCATCCAGGTGGATGTTCCCGCGCGAACGGAGCCCACACCCGGATCCGCCATCATTGTCGCCACAAAGGCGTACTCGCTACCCGAGATAGCCCAGAACATTGAAGAATCGGCGCCGAGCGAGATCGTCTCCCTCTGCAACGGGGTATCCCACGCCGAGCGGATCCACGACCTTGGTGCTTCCCGCGCCACCTGCGGTGCCATTCGCATCGTCTCCGAACGAACCAGCCCGGGCGTTTTCCTCCACCACTCGAAATTCACCATGATCGATGTCGAGGAAGCGGCGCGGGGATGGGAGATCCCCGAAACCCTCGAGAGGGCCGGACTTACTGTTCGGGTCGGTGGCACGGAAGCAGAAGTGCTCTGGAACAAGCTACGTTTCCTCGCGCCCATGGCACTCCTCACCGCCTCGACCGGCAAGTCGCTCGGCCCTGCAATGGTGCAATCAGAACCCCTCATCGAAGAAGTCGCTCAGATTGCCACGGCCTCCGGTCTTGAGACCGCCCCGGACGACATATACAACTTCCTGAATAAGATCGATCCCGACTCGGACTCATCGCTCGGGCGTGATGTCACAGCAGGGAACCCCACAGAGATTGACGCACTCGGACACGACCTCGTGCGCACCGCTGAACGCGCGGGCATTGACACGCCCGCGCTCGCGGCGGCGATTCAGGCTATCGAGAGTCGGCTCGCATGATCATTAGACCGGCAATCCGCGCTGACCTCGATGCGGTCGCAAGCAATTTAGGAACCGTTTTTGCCGCAGATCCGTCACTTGGTTGGGTCCTGCGGAAAGCGGACGATCCGGAGAGCCTGCTTGCGGACTTCTATCGCCTCATCATCGATTCGGCTTTCGAGCGAGGGATCATCGACGTCGCTGAAGACGAGGGGGATTTCCTGGGCTCCGCGGTGTGGACGGCCCCCGGCCAGGAAGTTCCCGCCAGCGTGCTTCGCAAGGCTCTCCCGTTGGTCCGACGTTTGGGTAAGGCCGCGCCAACCCTGCTCCGGTATCTGAGGGCCTACTCGGCCGTGAAAATTCCATTCCCCGCCTGGCACCTCGAAGTCATTGCCGTTACCGAGCGGGCCCGAGGAAGGGGAGTGGGCTCGGCTCTGTTGGATGCTGGGCTGGAACGATGCGGAGACGAGGCTGCCCGCCTTGAGGCAACATCGACCCGCGCGGCAAAACTCTATGCCTCCCGAGGCTTTGTGCCTCTTGGAGAGGTTAAGACCCCAGCGCCGGTCCCCGAGATCATCATGTGGAAGCCGTCCTCAACCCTGCTTGCGTAGACTCGGCGTTAAAGCCGAAGCCGTGCCGACTATGTCGAGGCTAAACCGGCCCAGCCTTGCAAAGAATCGAAGGGGAGTCACGGAGCGGCACTCCGGTTTGATTATTTCCTTTTAGGTAAAAGATGACCGGCACGGAATAATCCGTGCCGGTCAGTGCTCACGTGGAGCTAGAAGGTGAGGAAGATCAGGCCTGCTTGATGGCCGAGATCTCGAACTCGAGGGTGATCTTCTCGGAAACGAGGAGGCCACCGGTAGCCAGCGGGACGTCGAAGTCGATGTTCCAGTCCTTGCGGTTCACAACGACGGAGCCCTCAAGGCCAACGCGCTCGTTGCCGAACGGGTCCTGTGCTGCGCCCATGAAGTCGAAGTCAACGGTAACGGACCTGGTGATGCCCTTGATGGTGAGGTCACCGGTAACGGTCAGGGTCTCGCCCGAAGCAACAACGTTGGTCGAGTCGAAGGTGATCGTCTTAAAGTTCTCGGTGTCGAAGAAGTCGGCGGTCTGCATGTGACCATCGCGGTCAGCGTTGCCGGAGTTAACCGAAGCAGCCTGGATAACGATGTTGATCTTGGCGTCCTGGAGGTTCTCGCCGGTCGAAGCGGTGCCCTCGAACTCTGCGAAGCGACCGCGGACCTTCGTGACCATCGCGTGACGGGCAACGAAGCCAATCTGGGTGTGGGTGGTGTCGAGGGTGTAGGTGCCGTTCAGCTCGTTGAGGTTAGCCATTGTTTCTTCCTTTGGTTGTCTTATTCAAGATCGCGGGCGGCTATTTGCCGCTCTGAAAAATAGTCTGACACATGTTGGTTGAAGTTTCAACCATTCAAACTTGAAATGTTGAGTGATGGTGGTCACGAGTGCCGTAGGCGGGTTTTCGCCGTTCCGAATAGTCCGTTTCGCTGTCCGTGGAGTTAACGCCCTTCAGCGGGCGGGAGGGAAGTCTGGGTTGAGGTCGCCGGGCTGCTTGATGATGGTCCTTGATCCGTCGGTGCCGGTCCGTGAGCGGCGCAGGTAGAGGACGGGGCGCTGCCAGTGATTGAGGGGAGGAATGCGCTGGAGGGTGGAGTCGGAGAACGCATTCTGCACCATCCGGCCCTGCCGTGTTCGGGGGAGCGGGTGGATGCTCCGGTACGGTTGTGGGCATGAATGCAGTGACACATAGCGAGGATTTCGCATCCTTTATATCCGCCAGTCCTTCTTCCTTCCATGCGGCCCGCGAAGTGGCGGCGCGCCTGGAGGAGGCGGGCTTCCACCGTCAGGAAGAAGAGGAACCCTGGGATGCCAGCAGGGGTGGCCACGTCATGGTTCGCGACGGCGCGGTCATGGTCTGGTGGGTGCCCGAAGAGGTCAAGGAGGTCCGGTTCTCTATCGTCGGTGTCCACACCGATTCCCCGACCTTTAAGGTGAAGCCCAATCCGCAGGCAGATGTCGAGGGCTACGGCCAGGTCAATGCCGAGACCTATGGCGGGCTTCTCGGTAACTCCTGGCTGAACAGAGACCTGGGACTGGCTGGTCGGGTGTTCACCGAATCCGGTGAGCACCTAGTGAAGACCGACCCAATCATGGTGATTCCGCAGCTTGCCATTCACCTCGATCGTTCCGCTCGCGAGGGCGTCACCCTCAATTCGCAGAACCACCTGCACCCGATCTTCTCCGTGTCCGGAGGTTCGCTCGTAGACATCCTGAAGACCGATGCTGGCACTGACGAGGACATTGTGGGCTTCGACCTCGTTGCGTACGACTCGCAAGGCCCCGCAAGGATCGGCCCGGATCGCGAATTCTTTGCGTCGGGCCGGCAGGACAACCTGCTGTCCGTGCACGCGGCGCTTGCGGCCATGGAGAAGGTCTCGGCAACGACCGGGTCGGTCGCGGTACTTGCCGCCTTTGATCATGAGGAGATTGGTTCCCGGACCAACACCGGTGCCGCTGGTCCGATACTCGAAACCGTTCTCCGCCGCACGGCTGGAGCGCTTGGGCTCTCGACCGAGGATGAGGTGCAAAGGGCCTTTGCTCGATCCGCCTGCCTGAGTGCTGACTGCGGTCATGCTGTCCACCCGAACTACGGCGAGAAGCACGATCCTTCCCACCGTCCTGTTCTTGGTCAGGGACCGCTTCTCAAGCACAACGCGAACCAGGCATACATGACGGACGGCTGGGGTACCGCACTGTGGAACCGCGTCTGCCACCACGCGGGAATTGCGTCGCAGGACTTTGTTTCCCGCAATGACGTGCCCTGCGGCTCCACCATTGGCCCGCTGACGGCAACGCGCCTCGGTATCCGCACCATCGATGTTGGCGCACCGCTACTCTCGATGCACTCGGCTCGCGAGCTCAGTCATATCGATGACGTTTACGCGATGTCGCAGGCAATCGCATCCTTCTGGGAGATCGCATAGCGGTTCACTCGTAATAGATAGAGGAGGGGAGTCGGAATGTTTCCGGCTCCCCTTTCCTCCCGTCGGCCCACGTTCACGCGGCGCCCGGTGCGCCCGTTGTTCCTGTTAGGGGCCGCCTCCCTCCGCAGAATGTGCGGATGTAGCGCTCCTCCTGCGTGTTGCGTCGATCTGCCTGCTCGGCCGGGCGCGTAAGAAACCGACCGGCGCCCTATCCGTGTCTGGGGTGGCGCGCCGGGTGTTGTATCAAGTCAGAGTGTCGCGCGTACGTTGCTGGTCCGGCTAGTGAGATTTGGTGAAGGAGGATGGTCACATGTGTCCTGCTATCACACCATTAACGCCGCTCTGATGACGGTGAAATGTTCGACTCGTCCATTTTTAGTGCCGATGATCGAATGTAACAAACTGATAAATTCTGCTTGATCTGCGGACAATGAGTTCGACATCACGAAGTGCTTATGTATACTTCAGTGACTTATACCAGGCGAGGTTCAGCCTTGTTTGTTAAGCCAACCCGTCGCCCTCGGGACCAACCGGGACTGGGAGCGGCGAGCAAATCACTTAATTCTGAACAAAGGTGACACTGTGAAGCGTAGAAAGACATACTCGCTTGTCGCTGCGTCGGCGGCTGTAGCATTGGTGCTCAGCGCTTGTACGTCAGGTGGCGACGAAGAAGAGACAACCACTTCGGGGGATGACACAACCACGTCCGAAGATGAAGGTACCGGTGAAGGTACTGACGAAGGTACCGACGAGGGCTCCGGCCCCGGCGGCACCGTAGCCTTCACCACTGGTGCAGACGAGTACGCCGGCTACAACGGTGTTCTCGACTCCACCTACTCGACCGGCAACTCGGTCATTAACGACCGCCTTGGCGTTGGCTTCGGCTACTTCAACGCAACCGGCGAGTGGCAGAACGGCACGGACCTTGGTTCGTACGAGATGATCTCGGAAGAGCCGCTGACCGTTGAGTACACCATCAACGAAGAGGCCGTTTACCAGGGTGGTACCTCCATCACCTGTGAGGACTACTACATGGACTGGGTTTCCCAGAACCCGCAGTGGATCCTTGATGCTCAGGCAGAAGCTGGCAACACCAACGACGCTGGCGAGGGTACCCCGCTGTTCGAGCACGTCTCTGGCCCCGCCTCCTACGCACTCGCAGTTCCGGCTGGTCCCGAGTGTGAGCCCGGCGATCAGTCGTTCACCATTGAGTACAACGCTCCGAACCCGGACTGGGAGCTCGTTGTTTCCGGCGCCCTTCCCTCGCACGTCATGGCTGAGAAGGTCGGCCTGAGCAAGGAAGAGCTCTTCCAGGCATTCAAGGATGAGGACTTCGAGGTTGCCCAGCAGGTAGCTGAGGAGTGGAACAACTGGTACTCCGAGACCCCGGGCGAACTGCCCCCCATCGAAGAGACCCCCTCGTACGGCCCCTTCACCTACATGGAAGATGGCTGGCAGCCCGGCGAGTACATCACGCTCGTTCCGAACCCGGACTGGTGGGGCGAAGCCCCCGGCGTTGAGGAATTCATCTTCCGCTTCATCGCACCCGAGGGCCAGAACCAGGCTCTCCAGAACGAAGACGTTAACGTCATCGAGCCCCAGGCCAACCAGGACGCGCTTGACGCACTTGAGGCCATGGACAACGTGACCGTCCTTTCCGGATCGACCCTGATCTGGGAGCACATTGACTACAACTGGGCAGAGGGCTCCGTCTTCTCTGATGCCAACGGCGGCCTTGAGCTTCGCCAGGCATTCGCCTACTGCGTCCCCCGTCAGGACATCGTTGACCGTCTCGTGAAGCCCCTCGATGAGGACACGATCGTCATGAACGCTCGCGAGTACTTCCCGACCGACGAGGACTATGACGCAGTCGTTGAGGCTGCTTACGACGGCTCGTACGACGAGGTCAACATCGAGCGCGCTCAGGAGCTCGTCGCCGAGTCTGGCGTCGAGAACCCGACCGTCCGCCTCGGCTACTCCGCACCGAACCAGCGTCGCGCTGACACGGTTGCTCTCATCCAGTCCTCCTGTGCAGAAGCAGGCATCACGGTTGAAGACATCGGCGCGTCCGACTTCTTCGCACCGGGCGGCGGCCTCGACACCGGTAACTACGATGCAGCCCTCTTCGCATGGTCCGGCTCCGGCCAGGTCGTCTCGGGCCGTAACATCTACCACACCGATGGTCAGCAGAACTGGCACGGCTGGTCCAACGAGACCGTCGACGCCGAGTGGGACAAGATCCTTGGATCGCTCGACCCCGAGGTCTGGCTCGAGTCCAAGACCATCATTGAGGAAGAGCTCTGGAACGACCTCTTCGGTCTCCCGCTCTACGCTCACCCGGGTATTGCAGCACACACCACTGGCCTGCAGAACGTTGAGCGCAACGTCACTCAGTCCGGCGTCGTGTGGAACGCTGAAGAGTGGACCTGGTAGGAATCTAATCACTACCGAACCCAACTGATAGGCCGCGTAGCGGCGGGCCTGGTGGATCACCAGACCCCCGCCGCTACGCGGCTTTCCACATGGGAACAATCACCCGAGGCGGTGAGGGGTGCACCAAATACGATTTCGCAATCGGTAAACGTGCACTTAGAATGCCTAACGTGTGCTCTGAGGCCACCCATCTCAACGTACTTGGCACGGGCGGGCTAGCTGCCGAAAAGCTATAGGGACACACCTTCCAGAAAGAAGTACGAGACGTGTTCAAATTTGTCTTAAAAAGAATCGGCATATCCCTGATGATTCTTTTTTTCGCATCGGTCCTGGTGTACGGGCTTGTTGTCCACTCGGGCGACCCCCTCGCGGATCTGCGTGAATCGAATGATCAGAACCGCGAAAACCGAATGGCTCAACGCACCGCGCAGATGCGACTCGATGAGCCATGGGTAGTACGCTACGGCGACTGGTTACGCGGAATAGCCGGTTGTCTCCGACTGCAGTGTGACTTCGGCGAGAACAGGAGCGGCCAGAGCGTTAACGACTTGCTCGCCCTCGCCGCCGGTTCAACCATTCGTCTTGTCCTCCTCGCGACAATTCTCGGCATTGTCGTCGGTATTTTCCTTGGCCTCATGGCCGCGATCCGCCAGTACTCCGGTTTCGACTACTCGGTTACCGCGATCGCCTTTATCTTCTACTCGCTGCCCTCGTTCGTGTTCGCAGTTCTCCTCAAGGAATTCGGTGCGATCCGCTTCAATGACTGGTTGGGCGCGCCAACATTCAACATAATCTTTGTCATTCTCGTCGGCTTGATATTCGCTTTGTTCTGTCAGGCGATTGTTGCCGGCACCCCCAAGAAGCGACTGCTGGTCGGTGGCGTATCGTTTGCTGCCGCCGTTGTCATCCTCCTTGTTGTTGATGCAACCAACTGGATTCGTGAACCAATCTCGGGCCTGTGGATGCCGATCGTCATGGCTATTGCGGCATCGGTGCTGTTTATTAGCCTCCTCGCCAACTTCGGCAACAAGCGGGCAGTCCTCTCCGTCGGCGGTTCGGCTGCCGCGATGCTTATCCTCGTCATCGTTTTCCAGGGACAGCTGGAAGACCCCACCTGGTCGCTACTCGGTGGTCTTCTTATCGCAGGCATCGTTCTCGCGGTCGCTATTTCCCAGGTCTTCGGTGGTTACGCCAAGCGCTCCATTACGTGGGCAAGTATTTGGACCGTCGTTTCGATCGGCTTTGCCGTTGTCGTCGACTTCCTTTGCCGTCACTGGTCCGATTACATCGACATGCGCGGACGCCCGATCTCCACGATCGGCTCCGAGTCCCCGAACTTCCGCGGCGCCGATGACTTCTGGCTCCAGCTCATGGACACCTCAACGCACCTCATCCTCCCGACGCTGTCGCTGACACTCATGTCGATCGCGTCCTACACGAGGTACACCCGTTCCTCGATGCTTGAGGTACTCGGCCAGGACTACGTCCGCACCGCACGTGCGAAGGGCCTTCCGGAGCACACGGTTATGTCCAGGCACGCTTTCCGTAACGCGCTTCTTCCCGTGACCACGATCGTCGCTTTCGACTTCGCAGGGCTTATCGGTGGCGCCGTTATTACGGAGAAGGTCTTCGGCTGGAAGGGCATGGGTGAGCTGTTCGAAACGGCTCTGAAGCAGGTTGACCCTGATCCCGTCATGGCTTTCTTCCTCGTGACCGGCGGTATTGCTGTCCTCATGAACATGTTCGCCGACCTTCTGTACGCGTACATCGACCCCAGGATCAGAAGGTGAGTCGCGTGATGCAGTATTCGAAAATTCTCAGGAGTGACTCGTAATGGAAAACACTGATCCTAAGGCCCACATGGCCGCAGTGGGCGACTTTAATGCGGCAGAGCTCGACGATGAGGTCTTGGACTCGACAACAAACAAATCCTACTCGCAGGGCCAGCTCGTCCTGCGCCGCTTCCTTCGCCACCGCGCTGCGATGATCTCGCTGTTCATCTTCCTCTTCATCGTCGTCATGGCGTTCACCTCGATCGGCTTCGGGCCCGTCCCCGGCTGGTGGAAGTACGACTACACCTCGACGCACGACATCGTTAATGGAGGCGCCCCGACGCTTGGCTGGTTCACCGTTGGTGAGCACCCGTTCGGCCAGGACAACGTCGGTAAGGACTACTTCGCGCTCATCATGCGCGGAACCCAGCGCTCGATCATTATCGCGTTCATCGTCGGTATCGTATCGACCCTCATCGGCACCCTGATCGGTGCTCTCTCGGGTTACCTGCGCGGCTGGGTCGAGTCCGTTCTCATGCGCCTCACTGACCTCTTCATCGTTATCCCGCTGCTCCTCCTCGCAGCTGTCGTTGGTCAGCTTGCCAGCGAGAGGCTCAACGGTGGTATCGTGATGCTCGCGTTACTTCTCGGCTTCCTGTCATGGACAGGTCTCGCCCGTCTTGTTCGAGGCGAAGTGCTTTCGCTACGAGAACGAGAATTCGTGTATGCGGCGCAGGCGCTTGGCGCCTCCACGCCCCGCATCATCATCAAGCACATCCTCCCGAACTGCCTCGGTACGATCATCGTCTCCGCGACGCTCGCTATCTCCGCAGCAATTCTTCTTGAGACCTCGCTGTCGTTCCTCGGGTTCGGCGTCCGCGCCCCTGACACGTCGCTTGGCCTGCTGATCTCCCAGTACCAGCAGAAGTTCTCAACGCAGCCGTGGCTGTTCTACTGGCCGGCTGGCCTGATCCTCGCCATCGCGCTCAGCGTGAACTTCATTGGTGACGGTCTGCGTGACGCCTTCGACCCCCGCCAGAAGGGCAAGGCAAAGAAGATTAAGTCAAAGAAAGCTGAGGCGAAGGCATGATCTTCGGTAAGAAGAAGTCCGACAAGGACACCGAGCAGGTAAACCGTGCCGGGTCGACCGAGATCGTCAAGGTTCACGAGAAGACGGACACCCCGGTTCTTTCGTTCGGCGATCTTGACGTCCAGTTCGCCACCGAGTTTGGTCGTGTCCACGCCGTCCGCGGTGTCGACATTGATATCCATCCGGGCGAAGTGGTGGCACTCGTTGGTGAGTCCGGTTCCGGTAAGTCCGTGACCTCCATGTCCGCACTGGGCCTCCTGCCCGGCAACGCAAAGGTGGAGGGCGAGATCTCGGTAGCGGGACACAAGGTCCGCAGCATGTCGAGCAGGGGATGGCGTCGCCTCCGCGGCACTGACATCGCCATGGTGTTCCAGGAGCCCATGACTGCCCTGAACCCCGTTCTCACGGTCGGCAGGCAAATCACGGAGGCCCTTGAGCTTCACGAGATTGCCTTCGGTAGCGCCGCTGAGGCACGTGCCGTTGAGCTACTCCGCATGGTTGGTATCGACAACCCGGAAGAGCGAGTGGAACAGTACCCGCACGAGATGTCGGGCGGTCAGCGCCAGCGCGTTGTTATCGCTATTGCGATCTCCTGTAACCCCGCAGTCATCGTTGCCGACGAGCCGACCACGGCTCTCGACGTGACCGTCCAGGCCGATATCCTCGACCTGCTGCGTTCGCTCAAGGACAAGCTCAACACCGGCATTCTCCTCATCACCCACTCCATGGGCGTTGTGGCTGACATGGCGGACCGCGTGCACGTCATGTTCCGCGGCAACATCGTCGAGTCCGGCTCGGTGACCGAGGTTCTTAACAGCCCGAAGCACCCCTACACGCAGCGTCTCCTGACCGCGGTCCCGCACCTTGGACAGGGCCGTCAGCAGTTCGGACTGAAGGAGCTCGACCGGAAGGCATTCGACTCCGCGAAGACGGTCCTCGAGGTCAACGACCTCGTTGTCGAATACGACGTGTGGGGCAAGGAGCCCTTCCGCGCCGTCGACAATGTGTCCTTCGACGTCGCCGAACGCGAGATCGTCGGCCTCGTTGGTGAGTCCGGCTCAGGTAAGTCCACGATCGGTAAGACGATCCTCGGACTTCAGCCGGCCGCCGAAGGCGAGATCAAACTGTTCGGTGAGCCGATGCTCGGTCGTTCCAAGCAGGAGCAGCAGGCGGTACGCAAGTCCGTCGGCGTGGTCTTCCAGGATCCCGCCGCCTCGCTCAACCCCAGGTTCCCGGTCGGTGACTGTATCGCCGAACCCTACGTTGTGCATAAGGAAGGTTCGAAGAAGGAACAGCAGAAGCGCGTCTATGAGCTCCTGGATGCTGTCCAGCTACCCGCATCAACCTTCAACAGGTTCCCGCACGAGCTTTCTGGTGGTCAGCGCCAGCGCGTCTGTATCGCTCGCGCTCTTGCGCTGAACCCGACCCTGCTGATTGCGGATGAGCCGACCTCGGCTCTTGACGTCTCGGTCCAGGCAACGGTCCTTCGCATGCTAGCTGAGCTTCAGGACGAGTTCGGCTTTGCCTGCCTCTTCATCTCCCACGACCTCGCAGTCGTTGACCTCATGGCCAACCGCGTTGTCGTCCTCCAGAACGGTGAAGTTGTCGAGCAGGGTCTCTGCGCCGACGTGCTCCACAACCCCAAGGAGGAGTACACGAAGCGCCTTATCGCCGCGGCCCCGGTTCCGGAGCCTGTCGAGCAGAAGCGTCGCCGCGAAGAACGCCACGCACTCCTGCGCGAGTTCGGTGAAGACATCTCCGAGCTGAGGATCTAAACGCCCAAGCGGATATCAATCAAAGAGGGAGGGAGCAGTCCAAAACTGCTCCCTCCCTCTCCTTATGTCCTTCTGCTCACGGCACCGTCATCGTTTGCGTCCGGAAAGCTACCCCGCGTGCCTGGGCATTGGCCCCACGTAGCTAACTTCCTGCATTCTCATCTCCGTGCCTCACTGCCTACCCGCCGGCCACGCTGACTGAGCGGCCTCGCATGCGATCGATACTGGTTCTTTGGTCCCGCGGCCGGAAGCTATGAGTGGTACTTAGCCGTTGACGGTTCCGGTGAGTCCGAGGGCGATGAGGGAGGCGCCGATGAGGAGAATGGCAACGCGGATGGGCTGAATGGTTTTTGTTCGGGGTGCGTAGGTAGCGTCCCGTGCAAACTCTTTTGCCATCCGGTTGATTCGGCCTGGGTTTAGTTCCGAGCTTTATAGCAGAATAGGAACACTATGCCCAGAAAGTATGACCCCGAACTGAAGCAGCGTGCGGTGCGGATGGTTTCCGAGGCACTTCCCGATCACCCCACTCGCACAGCCGCGGTCCGTCATGTCGCGGACCTGCTCGGGGTAGGCGCAGAGGCCCTGCGAACCTGGCACCGGCAGGCCGAAGTCGACCAAGGTAAAAGGCCCGGCGTGACGACCGACTTAGTCGCAGAGAATAAACGACTGGAGCGTGAGAACGCTGAGCTGCGCAAGGCTAACGAGGTGCTTAAAGCTGCGAGTATATTTTTCGCGAAGGAACTCGACCGGCCACGGACGAAATGATCGCTTTCATCGATACTTATCGTGATCGTTTCGGAGTTGAGTTCCTCTGCGCCACGCTTCGTGGAGCAGTCCGTGGATTTATCACCTCTCGTGGATACCGTGCCGCGAAGAGCCGGCCCCCGTCAGCCCGTCAGCTGAAAGACGAGCTGCTGATCCCAGAAATCCAGCGCCTGCACGAAGAGCATTACAGCGTCTACGGACGACGCAAGATGCATGCGCTCCTGAAACGACAGGGCTGGGACATCGGCCGCGATCAGACCCACAGGCTCATGAAACTCGCCGACGTTGAAGGTGTTCGCAGGTCGAAGAAGGCTTTCACCACGATCCCTGATTCCGGCTTAGCGCTGCCCGGGGACCTGGTGGAGCGCCGGTTTGTTGCTGACCGACCTAACCAATTGTGGGTCTGCGACATCACCTATGTCGCCACCTGGTCCGGGTTCGCCTACGTCTCTTTCATCATCGACGTCTTCGCTCGTCGTATCGCCGGCTGGAATGTTGCCTCGACATTGAAAGCTGACGTGCTGCCACTGCAAGCTTTGGAGATGGCTGCCTGGCAAAACGGCGGTGACCTTGATGGAGTGATCCATCATAGCGATCACGGCTCGAACTACATGTCCCTGGTCTACACGAGCAGGGTCAATGAACTCGGCGCTAAGCCCTCTACCGGGACCGTCGGCGATAGTTTTGACAACGCGATGGCTGAATCGGTTAATGCTCTCTACAAGGCCGAACTGATTCGTCAGCGCGGGCCGTGGAAGACCGTGGAAGAAGTTGAGCTGGCAACCTTGGAATACGTGTGGTGGTGGAACAACAAACGCCTCCACGGTGAACTTGGCTACCGCAGCCCGCTCGAGGTCGAGGACGCCTACTACACTGAACAAGAATCCCGCCTGACACCAGTCCGGTGACAGGAAAAACGGCCGGAACTAAACCCAGGCCGAATCAGGTTGATGAGTGAAGAAGCTTCCTTCTGGGAAGCGGTGTGGTTGTACTGCCCGGATTCATGAATGCGAATGTACTTCTCCTGCTTTTGGGTCTTAGCGAGAGGCGAGGAGGGGCTGAGCTGTTCGCGGCCCTTCGCGATACCACCGGTACCGGGGTAGGAGCTCACAGCATCCGAGTGACCGCCCTCGGACATGATGTACATGCCGTACCGCATGTCGAGCTGGTCGTAGTCCTTCCAGGAGACCGAGCGATCAAAGAACCAATTCGCGGCCGTGATCCCGTCCCGGGTCAGCAGGACGTGGGGCTGGTAGAAAAACACGTAGGCAACGAGAATCCCACCGAGCGCGAAGATCAGCGGGGGAAAGAATCCCTCCGAGTACGGGTCAAGGTACAGCGAGACAACGATAAAAAGGAAGAAAAAGAGAAGCAGTACCAGCTTCGTGTACTGTCCCGTTGACCGCAGCCTGTAAATCGGTTCGTTCATGCCCTCTATTCTGTCAGGTTCTGCGCGCCCGCTTGAACGGGGGAGTGCCACTGCTTTGATCACCTGTCGGTAGGTACCTGGAACGCGTTGGCAGGTGAATGGTGAGATAGCTGATAGGTGAACGAGTTGAGTCCTGCAAGCGTCGATTGCGGAACTGTTGGTGGCTCGCTCATGCCCGCCGTGGCGGGCGTTGAAAGCCACCAAGTTGATGAAAGGAAGCGGCCGAACGGTGAACAATCTGAGAACGCTATGGTGAACTGGCTCGCTCAAACGCATGATTCTGGCTTTGTGCGAGTACCATGTACCGGGACCTACTGGGGTCCTACCCTCGCGCTTAGCGCCCAGAAAGGAACCGAGCAACGCCGGTGAAAGTAACTCGCTCAGATATTCGTAACGTAGCAATCGTGGCCCACGTCGACCACGGCAAAACAACCCTTGTCGACGCCATGCTGTGGCAGTCGGACGTATTCGACTCCCACGCCTCGGTCGAGTCGACCGGCGAGCGGGTCATGGACTCCGGCGATCTGGAACGCGAGAAAGGCATTACGATCCTCGCGAAGAACACCGCCGTCACCTACCGCGGTGAGCACGCCGCAAAGCACGGTGCCCCGAGGGAATCACAATCAACGTTGTTGATACCCCAGGCCACGCCGACTTCGGTGGCGAGGTCGAGCGCGCACTGTCCATGGTTGACGGTGTTGTTCTCCTCGTCGACGCCTCCGAGGGGCCGCTCCCGCAGACCCGCTTCGTGCTTCGTAAGGCCCTTGCTTCGAAGCTCCCCGTTATCGTTGTGGTCAACAAGGTTGACCGCCCGGACTCCCGAATCGAAGCTGTTGTCTCCGAAACGACCGATCTTCTTCTCAACCTCGCCTCGGATCTCGAGGGCGAGGAAGCCGAGGTCGACATCGATGCCCTGCTCGATGTCCCGGTCATTTATGCCTCCGGCAAGGCGGGCCGAGCATCCGCCGAGCAGCCCGCCGATGGCACCCTGCCAGACTCGGAGAACCTCGAGCCGCTGTTCGATGCAATCCTCACGAACATCCCGGCCCCCACATACGACGACGAGGCGCCGGTCGCCGCTCAGGTCACCAACCTTGACGCCTCCCCGTTCCTTGGCAGGCTTGCCCTGATCCGCGTCCACTCCGGCACCATCAAGAAGGGCCAGACGCTGGGATGGCGGAAGCAGGACGGCACCATGTCGAATGTCCGCATCTCCGAACTGCTCCGCACCGTCGGCCTCGAACGTGTTCCCGACAAAGAAGCTGGCCCCGGTGACATCGTCGCCGTCGCGGGTATCCCCGAGATCACCATCGGTGACTCGCTCGTTGACCCGGAGAACCCGATCGACCTGCCCGAGATTCACGTCGATGAGCCGGCGATCTCGCTGACCATTGGCATTAATACGTCCCCGCTGGCCGGCAAGGTGAAGGGCCACAAGCTCACAGCCCGCCAGGTCAAGGAGCGCCTCGATCGCGAGCTGATCGGTAACGTGTCGCTCCGCGTTCTCCCGACCGAGCGTCCCGACTCCTGGGAGGTTCAGGGCCGTGGCGAACTGGCGCTGGCGATTCTTGTTGAGCAGATGAGGCGCGAAGGCTTCGAGCTCACTGTTGGCAAGCCCCAGGTTGTTACCCGCACGGATGAGAACGGTAAGGTTCTCGAACCGTACGAGCAGATGACGATCGATACGCCCGAGGACTACCTCGGGACGATCACGCAGCTCATGGCGGCCAGGAAGGGCCGCATGCTGACCATGACGAACCAGGGGACCGGCTGGGTCCGCATGGAGTACATGATCCCGGCACGCGGCCTCATCGGCTTCCGTACGCACTTCATGACCCTGACTCGAGGCACCGGCATCGGCTCCTCGCTCTTCGCCGGATACGACGAATGGGCTGGTCCCATCGAATCCCGCGTCACCGGTTCCCTTATTTCCGACCGTCAGGGCGCCGTCACGCCGTTCTCCCTGCTACGTCTTGAGGACCGTGGCACCTTCTTCGTGGAGCCCACACAGGAGGTCTACGAGGGTATGGTCGTTGGAGAGAACCCGCGTGCGGAAGACATGGAGGTGAACGTGGTCCGCGAAAAGGAACTAACGAACATGCGTGCCGCCTCTGCCGACGTGTTTGAGACTCTCGTCCCGCCCCGCAAACTCACCCTCGAAGAGTCCCTCGAGTTCATCGAGGATGACGAATGCGTCGAGGTGACCCCTGAGACGATCAGGATCCGCAAGCTTGTCCTCAACTCGCATGAGCGGCTCCGTGCCAACCGCAAGCGAGCACAAGGAAAACTGTAGTGTCGTCCTTCTCCAGGCTAGCCAAGGGATCCGGCCTCACAGGTAAGGTCCTGACCTTCACGGTGGTTGCCGGGGTTATCCTTGGCGCCCTGGCAGGCCTGCTTGGGACAGTCACCCACTCCGGCGGGATCGACGGCGGCGCAACCGGTATTACCGTTGCCCTCCTGACCTTGCTCATTGGCTCGGCCGCCTTCACCCTGCTGGGAGGTGTGCTCGGGTGGGCAGGATTTGGCATAGGTGTTCTCGCTGCCCTTACCCTGTCGACCGCATATTCGGAGGGCGACATGATCGGGGCGATGAGCGAAGGGCTCAGCCAGTGGTGGTTCTACGGCAGCCCCGCTGCCGTTCTCCTTGGACTACCGCTTGCCTGGATCGGCTTCATGTTCACAGGCGCGGGCAAGCCCGGAACCTCCGTTAATAGTGTGCTTGACCAGGAAGAAGAGCCTCCTCAGCGCTAGACTGGATAAGGTCTCACATGGAAGGCATCCGGATGACGTGGAATGATGGCACAATGAACGAACCGACCGGGGGAGCTCGAGGCGAGCAGCCCGAGAAGAAGCGGCTGTTGTGGCCCTGGATCACCGGCGGTTCGATTGCTGTGCTCGCAGGTCTTTACGTTGCCGCGGCTTTCTTCTTCGCGGATCGATCCCGTCAAACACGACGGTGTCCGGCGTTGAGATCGGTGGCATGTCCGAAGAGGCCGCTGCCGAGAAGCTCGAAACGGAGTTGCACGGCGTCCTCAACGAACCCGTTCCCGTCACCGTTGCGGGTACCGAAATATCTGCCGAGATTGATCCGTCAGGAACCGATGTTCGAGTGGACGGGGAGGCAACCGTTGACGGGATGACCGGCCTGTCGTTCAATCCCGCCGACCTGTGGCGCCACCTGTCGGGCTCCGATGAGCTCGTGCCCGTCGTGTCCTTCGACGAGGAGGCACTTGAGTCCACCGTGACATCGCTCAACGAGCAGCTCGGTACCGAGCCCGTCAACGCAACCATTTCGTTCGCTGGCTCCACAATTCAGACCACTCCCCAGGAGAACGGCACCGGAATCGACACCGAGAATGCCGTGGAGGTTCTCAGTGAAGGCTGGCTCTCTGAGAGCCGTCCCATCGTCCTTCAGCCCACCGACCTCGAACCGGAAATCACCGATGAGGACGTGGATCGGGTGCGAAGCGAGATGGCGGAACCCCTCGTGGCAGCACCGCTGACCGTCCTGGTCGGTGAACAAGAGATCGTTCTCGAACCCACTACGCTCGCAGATACGGCCTCGTTCGAAGAGGTCGATGGCGAACTGTCCATGACGATTGATACCGAGCCACTCGTTGCCCGGGTCATTGATGGGGCGGGCGATGATCTTGAGGCCCCCAGGGATGCCGAGATTCTGATTGAGGACCACGACGAGGGGCCGATCATCAAGCCGAGCAAGAACGGCATGGTGATCAACGAGGACGAGACCGCCGCCGTTATCGAACAGGCCGCAATCAGTGAAAATCGTAGCGTTGAAGCGGTTGTGACCGAGGAAGAACCCGAGTTCACGACCGCCGATGCCGAGGCGCTCGGGGTAACCGAAGTGGTCTCCGAGATCTCGACCCCGCTGACGAATGATGCGGTGCGGACCGAAAACCTCGTTGTCGGTACCGCCAAGACCAACAACACTCTCGTTCTCCCGGGCGAGCAGTTCTCCCTGCTTGAAGAGCTCGGAGAGATCACGGAGGAGAACGGATACGTTTCTTCCGGTGTTGTCATGGAAGGGTTCAACGCGACAGCACTCGGCGGCGGCCTTTCCCAGCTGTCCACCAACACCTTCAACCTCGGTTATCGGGGCGGCATGGAAGACGTTACTCACCAGCCGCACTCGAAGTACTTCGATCGTTACCCCATGGGAGTTGAGGCCACGATCTGGCAACCGACTGTCGACATGGTGTGGCAGAACAACTCGCCTTACGCGGTTCTTGTTGAAACCTGGGTTGAGGATGGTGAGGTCCACTCCCGCCTGTGGTCGACCGACTACTACGACGTTGATATTCAGGTGTCGGAACCCTATAACTACGTCCAGCCCACCACGAAGGTCAATACCTCGCCGGACTGCGTCCCCTACGGGGCGGGTGGGCCCGGCTTCACTGTGGATGTCTCCCGCAACGTGACGGCCGAAGGTGAAACGGTCTACCAGAACAGCTATTCGTGGACGTATCAGCCAGTCGACGCGGCGGTCTGTGGTTAAACACGGAAAAAATGGGATACTGGTAAAACCAATTTGAAAGGGAGCTGTGAACAGTGACGTACGTAATCGCATTGCCCTGTGTTGATATCAAGGATCGTGCCTGTGTCGACGAGTGTCCGGTCGACTGCATCTACGAGGGCGAGCGCATGCTCTACATCCATCCCGATGAATGTGTCGACTGCGGCGCTTGTGAGCCTGTCTGCCCTGTCGAAGCGATCTTCTACGAAGATGACACCCCCGAAGAGTGGAGTGAATACTATAAAGCCAACGTCGAATTCTTCGACAAAATTGGCTCCCCAGGAGGGGCCGCAAAGATGGGAGTCATTAACTATGACCACCCGATTGTGGCTGCCCTCCCAGAAGGCATCAACGACTAATGCCGCTCCTGGGGGAAGGGTTACCCGACTTCCCGTGGGACACCCTCACACCCTATAAGGAGCTCGCAACGAGCTATCCCGGGACTGTTGCCGATCTTTCGATCGGCACTCCCGTGGACCCCACGCCGCAGATCGCGATCGATGCAATTCGCTCGGCAGAACAATCCCCGGGATATCCACCGGCACTCGGCACACCGGAACTGCGGGAAGCCATGGTGGGCTGGTGGCAGCGCGTTCGCGGAGCCACGCTCGCTACGGACGCGGTCCTGCCCACCCTTGGCAGTAAAGAGATGGTGGCGCTCCTCCCGTCGCTCATAGGAGCCACAGGGAGTGTCCTCATCCCCGAGGTCGCCTACCCGACCTACGACGTCGGAGCGCGTCTCTCGGGCGCCACACCCGTGCCGATCGACACCGCTTCTGATCCTGGATCTTGGCCCGAGGCCGACCTGGTCTGGTTGAACTCGCCGGGCAATCCCGACGGCCACGTCCTCGACCGGAACCAGCTACGCAGGATTGCGGCATGGGCGAAGGAAACGGGCACAATTGTTGCCTCCGATGAATGCTATGCGGCACTGCCCTGGGAAGAGCCCTACGTGACCGAAGGAGTGCCCTCGATCCTCGCAGACGACGTGTCGGGGCCAGATAAAACCAACCTGCTTGCCCTGTACTCGTCCTCGAAACAGTCGAACCTCGCAGGCTACCGCGCAGCCATGATCGCCGGAGACCCAAAGATCCTGACGCCTCTCATCGAGGTCCGCAAACACATGGGGTTCCTCATGCCGGGGCCGGTGCAGAAGGCCATGGCCGCGGTTCTCAACGACGACGGGCACGTTGCTCAGCAGCGAGAGATCTACCGCAGGCGCAGGAATATCCTCACAGACGCGGTAATCGAAGCCGGTCTGGTTACCGACCCCGAAACGAATGCCGGTCTCTACCTGTGGCTGGGAGATGCTCGCGAGAAGGCCGATGCGTGGGAGATCGTTGAAGCCCTCGCACAGCGTGGCATTCTCGTCGCCCCCGGCACCTTCTACGGTGAAGCGAGCCGCATGAAAGTGCGGATGTCGTTGACCGGATCAGACGAAGCCGTCGAGGCCGCGGCACAGCGCCTCAAGGAACGGCCACTCTTCGGCTGAGCAACACCGTTTGTCGTTTTCGATTGAGCGATACCTTTCCCAGACCGGGCAATCCTGATTGTCTGAGCAATCACCCTCGACGATGGGGCGACCCTGACCTTCAGCTACGCATGTCAGAAATCCGCAAATAAACTGCCTCTTCATAGTTGAGTGTGTCATAGGGGGTTTGCGGGTCGGGGCTTGAGACGGGGTCGGGATCTTTCATGATTGGAATAACGACAAACCAATTGGAAAGACCCCGACCTGGACAAGACTGTCCTTACTGCCCCGGATTTGAACGCTCTCTGTGCTCTTAGCCGTTCTTTCGAAGCAGATGATTCCACAATTCTTCATTGACCCGTTCGGCTCCGGGAATGTGTGTGCTTACCATCGCCGCGATGTGGCGATATCCGTCGGTATTGATGTTCTCGACATCCGAGTCCCAGCGGATGCTGGGAGGGATTGCTCCTCTGGCAGCGATCGGCTTCGCGCATTTGCCGGTTCCGAGAAGAACAATGTCGGGGAACCACGCGATAGAGCGGTCGAAGTCCTCATCGGCTGATGCTCTGGCCCCGCGTACTACCGGATCGCGAAATGCTACCGGTGCTACGTTGATGGGGAAGCCGAGGGTGGCAAAGCGCAGGAGGGATTCTTCCCAACCCTCATGAAGAAGCGTGGGATCAAGGACAAGCAGGGAACGCCCCAGGAGGCTGTCGAGAAGAGGAAGGGTTGTTTCGAAGGCCGGCATGAGACGCCTGCCGCGCAGATCCTTCCATTTTGTCCACTCCATGGCATCCGATTCGTGATCTGTGGCGATGGCCCGCTGATCGGGGGAGGCCTCGGCGATTGCCGTGGTGTAGGACCAGTCGGGATGGTGCAGAGTGGTGGAAGCCCAGACCCTCACCGGTCCCATGCCCGCTTCTTCGCGCGCCTCGCGCAGACCACCCTGGATTGGGGTTTCGTCGTAGTCGATGGCGCCACCGGGAATGCCCCACGTGCCGCCGGACATGGACCAGGCGGCACGCAATTGGAGAATCACCGAGGGGTCTTCTGCCTCCTTCCAAGCGAGCACTCCCGCCGCGCCGGCGTGGCCCCAGTGGCGTTTCCCACAGGCGCAGTGGACGATTCCGTCGGCGCTAGCTCCCATGCCAAAAATCCGTCACCGAATATCCGGTCTGGGAAAGAAGGGAGCGGAGGACGGGAAGGGACAGGCCCGTGACGCCGTGCGGATCGCCCTCGATGCGGTCAATGAACGGGCCGCCGTAGCCGTCGATTGTGAAGGAACCCGCCACGTGCAACGGCTCACCGGTGGCAATGTAGGCCTCGATCTCGGCATCCGTCATATTGCCCACGTGCACCGTGGCCGTGGAGACTGCACCGACAGCGCCGTTTGGAGTAATGAGCCAATGCCCGGTGTGGAGGTCGCCTGCACGTCCCCTCATGGCATGGAGGCGCTCGCGCGCCACCTTTTCCGTGTGGGGTTTTCCAACAACCTTTCCGTCCATCTCAAACATGGAATCGCAGCCAATGACAAAGTCATGACTCGTGCTGCTTCCAACGGCCTCTGCCTTTGCGCGGGCTAGGGCAAGAACCAACTCCGTGGCAGTGGCGTCTGGCATGGCTTCGAGAATGGCGTCCTCGTCGACCTCGGACACGATGACATCGGGGGTGATACCGGCACCGGTGAGAACCTGGAGCCGGCCGGGGGATTTACTTGCGAGACAGAGCTTCATGAAGTACATCCAGTCCGACGGAGCCAAGGGCAAGGGCGCGGCTATGGAAGTCTCGCAGGCTCTCCCCGCGCTCGAGAGCGCTATCGCGCTCCTGCATCCACAGCCTCTGGCCGATGAGGTAGGACGGGGCCTGCCCCGGCCACCCGAGGTAGCGGTCCAGTTCGAAGGCGAGGAAGGAGTGATCCATGGCGACATTCTCGGTGAGGAACTCCCAGGCCTGATCGGCGGTCCAGCCCTTTACGTGTGCGCCGATATCAACGCGAACGCGAGCGGCACGCAGGCGCTGAGCGTCGAGCATGCCGAGGTAGTCGGCAGGGTCATCAAGGTAACCAAGATCGGCCATAAGGCGTTCCGCGTACAGCGCCCATCCTTCACCGAAACCGGAGGTCCAGCTGACAAGCCGGCGCCACCTGTTGAGGTTCGGGTTGGCAACGGCAAGGCCCAGCTGCAGGTGGTGGCCGGGAACGCCCTCGTGGTAGACGGTGGTCTTTTCTGTCCAGGTCGTGAACGTGTCGACGCCTTCGGGGACGGACCACCACATCTGGCCCGGGCGGGTCAGATCATCGGAGGGCTGGGTGTAGTAGATCCCGCCCGTACCGGGGTAGAGGACACGTGCGTCGATACGGCGCAGGTCTTCGGGAATGTCGAACTCCGAGGAGACTCCGCGGACAGCCTCATCGGCCGTCTCCTGCATCCACGTCCTCAGGTTCTCCCGGCCGTGGATCTGTCGAGCAGGATCCGCGTTGAGGCGGTCCATGGCTTCCCGCACAGACGTTCCCGGGCCGTACAGGTCGGCTGCAATCTTCTCCTGCTCGGCAATGATGCCAGCCAGCTGATCATCGGCCCAGTCGTAGGTCTCGTCGATGTCGACATCGGAGCCGAGGAAGTACTTGAGGTGCGCCGGGTAGCGTTCTGCCCCGATGCCGTCGACCTCGGTCTGGGGCAGGGTTGGCAGGAACTTTGCGAGATCTGCGAAGGCCTCCTTCGCGGCCGACGTGTCGATGTCCTGCTCCTCAAGCTCGACGAGGATCCCGGATGTTGCCACCTGATTGGCCTGGTCCGCGCAGTTCTTGACCTGCCGGACGGGGAAAGGCCGCCCGTTACCGACTCGCCACGAGAGGGCCTCGCGATACTGACCAATAGCCGCGGGGATCGCGGCAACGCGTTCCGCGATTGCTTCCCAGTCTTCTTCGGTTTTGCGGGACATGAGATCGAAGGAATCGCGAATGTCCTGGATCGGGGAGGCGATGACATTGAGTGCACCGATCTCGTCATCGGCGATTGCAAGAGCGGACTCGAGGCGCTCCGTCATGGCGGCCTTTGTCACCCACTCGTCTTCATTGGTGGGCTCCACCTTTGCCAGGGCCGCAAGCGTGTTACGGTCAAGGTCGTTCATCGCCTCGATTCCCGCAGGTGAGTAGTCATCGAGCTTGCCGGTCTTTTCCAGTCCGGTCTCGGAGGCAAAGAGTGGGGAAAGGGCACACAGCTCGGTCACGTACCGGTCCGCCAGCTGGTTGATGGTGATGAGTTCGCTCATAGTGTCAGCCTACGCTAGGACGTAATGACCACCAGCTTTGGGTTCCGTGAATTCTACTGGTAAACTCATCTATGTGACCCGCGACACAAGACATGAGATGGCCCATAAGACCGTAGAGGCTCGGGCGAATTCTCTTCTTACGGGCGAGGCTCAGTTCACTCTGGTCGAGGCGGCCGAGAGGACGGGTGTCGATGCTCGCACGGTCCGGCGCTTCTGGATCGCCATGGGATTCCCGGCGATCGACGATGAGGAAAACGACAAGATTTTCACGGGTTACGACCTGGAGATGATGCGACGTCACTTCGATAAGCTGTCCGCGGGTCAGTTCGATGCCGACACCCTCAACTCTCTTTTGCGCGCCCAGTCGCACATGGCGGACCGCCTTGTCCTGTGGCAGTACGAGGCTCTTGTCGAATTTGCCGAGTCGACATTCGAACTGGATGATATTTCGGCTCGCTACTGGGTAATCGAGCACATCGACGAATATCTACCGCTCCTCGAAGAGCAGATGAAGTACGTGTGGCGCCGGCACACGGCGGCGTTCCTTCGCCGCTCCGAGGTTGAGCTGCGCAGGCGCTCCCCGGAAGTGGACACGCCGGACCTGCCGCCCCTCCAGCGCGCAGTCGGCTTTATTGATCTCGTTGCCTTCACCTCCCGCTCCCGCGAATTTGGGTCCGATCAGCTCGTGTCATTCATGAGGGACTTCGAGTTCACGTGCCGCGACATCATCACCAGTCATGGCGCCCGCCTCGTCAAAACGGTCGGCGATGCCGTTATCTTCATATCCGAGGACCTGGCAACCGGCGCCAAGGTCGCCACCGAGCTCGTGTCAGCACTCGGCCGAATCGAAGGCATGCTACCCGTTCGAGCCTCCCTACTGTGGGGGAGGGTCGTCTCCTCCTTCGGTGACATCTTCGGTCCCGTCGTTAACCTGGCGAGCCGCCTTGTTGATGTGGCCCCGACCGGCTCGGTCCTCATTGACCGCCCCACGGCGTCCGCGATCCTGAACTCCCTATCGTCCAGCTACCTCGTTCTGCCGTTTGGGCAACAGGATCTGCGCGGAACCGGAAGCGTCGAGATCTTTGAGTTGAAAAAGTTGCGATAAGCTCGTTCTTTGCTCTGGTGTTTCTGTGAGAACGGTAAAGGTTTCGTAAAGAAAGTAAATATTGCCTCTAAATCACGCCGGAAAATGGGTTGGCCATCTATACTCGGAGTGTGACTAAGGTATTACTCGTTGAAGATGATCTCGCAATCTCCGACCCGCTGGTCCGCGCTCTTGGGCGTGAGGGCTACGAGGTGCGGCCGCACGGGACCGGGCGGAGCGCGCTCGATGAGCTCTCGAACGGTGCTGACCTCATCATTCTCGACCTCGGCCTGCCGGACATGGATGGGCTCGACGTTGCTCGTACTATCCGGTCGCAGGGCTCGACCGTCCCGATCTTGATCCTGACGGCTCGCGCCGACGAGGTCGACATGGTTGTTGGCCTCGACGCTGGAGCCGATGACTACGTGACCAAGCCTTTCCGTCTTGCGGAGCTCATGGCCCGTGTGCGGGCACTTCTGCGCCGCGGAAGCGGCGAGGAGAGCGAAGCCGATATTCTGTCCGCCCAGGACGTCAAGGTGGACGTGTCCGCCCACCGCGCGTGGGTGAAGGACAAGGAACTTCACCTGACCGGTAAGGAATTCGATCTCCTCACCGTGCTTTTGAGGGATGCTGGCTCCGTCGTGTCCCGCGAGGACCTCATGGATCAGGTGTGGGGCTCAGACTCCGCTTCCTCTACCAAAAAGCTGGACATGCACGTGTCGTGGCTACGTCGCAAGCTGGGCGACGACGCGAACGAACCGAGGTACATCTCGACCGTTCGCGGCATGGGATTCCGGTTCGAGAACTAAACCATGCGTCGCCGCGCGCTGAGGATGACGCTGCTGGCGGTGCTTCTGGCCGTCCTGATTCTGGGCGTCCCCATGGCCATCTTCGGATCCACCATGCTGTGGAACCAGGAGGTGGCCAACATGCGCGACCAAGCCTCGTCACTTACCGCCATCGTCGATCGCCGTATCGACCGTGGCGCCGAAATCACCCCAGAACTCGTTGTCGGATGGGGTGGGGATGCTGGACATCCCACCAATGTCACAGTGTTTTTGCCCGGCGGGGGACAGATCACGGGAGACCGGGAGCTATCGAGTAATCCACTGACCGTCGTCGAACGAGGCGTCTCCGGTGTTGTTGTACAGGTCCAAACTGACCGGGGCCATATCTTCCGGTCCATCGCTGGATTCATTCTCCTGGTCTCGATCGCCTCGATCGGAGCTCTGCTCGCGGGTGCCCTCCTTGCCGCCAGGCAGTCCCGCAAGCTGTCCGCCCCTCTCATTTACCTGGCTGCCTCTGCCGAGCAGATCGGCTCCGGCACCGTTCGCCCCCACCTGCGAAAGTCCGGGATCGAAGAAATCGATCTGGTCTCCGAAGAACTCGTCCGCACAGCGGACCGTATGGCGGGCAGGCTGTCCGCCGAGCGGCAGTTCGCGGCCGATGCCTCGCACCAGCTCCGCACCCCGCTCACGGCACTTTCGATGAGGCTTGACGAAATCGAGATGATCACAGAAGACGATGAAGTGCTCGAGGAAGTGCGTGCCTGCCAGGACCAGGTAGAGCGCCTCACCGGCGTCGTCACCGAACTCCTGAAGACGTCCCGTTCGGACTCGGGCGGTACCACGGAAGCGGTCAACCTGTCGAAGATCTTCGATCAGCAGCGAGACGAGTGGAAGAAGGTCTTTGCGAAAGCAAAGAGGGAACTTATCTTCGATGGCGACGAGGACGTTACCGTCCTGGCCACCCCGGGATCGCTCTCCCAGATTGTCGCCACTCTGATCGAGAACTCCGTGAACTATGGCGACGGGGATGTGACGATCGGAGCCCGCCGCACCGCAAACGGCAAGGGCATCGTTATCACGGTGAGCGACGAAGGGAAGGGCGTTCCCGAAGAGATCGGTGACGATATTTTCAAGCAGGGTGTATCCACCGGCGGCTCCACGGGGCTGGGTCTCCCGCTTGCCCTCAACCTTGCTCGCGCCGACGGCGGAAAGCTGGAACTTACCCAGAACACCCCGCCGGTCTTTTCCCTCACCCTCAACGCAGTACCCACGTCCCTGGATCCGGACAAGGTCCTTCCCCAGGGAGCTCTCATTTCCATGGGATCGCGCAGGCGCCGCCGCTAAGAGACGGTCCCGAGCTTGCAGTAGTCCCGACATCAGAAGTGAAGTAGGCCAACAAGCTTTGAAATGAAGTAGGCCAACAAGCTTTGGGATGGAGTAGTCCAATAGGCTTTGGGGCACAGGCTGCAAGTAAGCCTGAGGTGGGAGCAAGCCTCAGGTGGGAGCAAGCAAGTCCGAGCTGGGGATAAGCCAGTGCGGTTAAGAGCTGGCCTCTAGCAATAGGTTTGAGTGAAGCGTCGCGGCCCGAACACGACGAAGAACGCTCTGAGAACGGTGCCCGGGACTTACCCGGGTTTGCTTCACCTGGGATGGTGATCCGTGTTGGAAGCTACTTCTTTTGGTTTGCGAGCTCTGGTGGGGCGAACACAATGTAGCGGTAGCACAGGTACCGGAAAGCTGTTCCAAGCACGAGACCAACGACGTTTGCGGCAATGTTGTCAGCGAACTGAGAGTCGAAGTTCAGGATGAATCGTGAGACTGCGAGACAGCCGAGGGCGATCGCCATGCCACCCAGGTTGACGGTAACGAACATGGTGAATTCGCGGCGCCTGTTGTTCTGCTTCTTGTCCCGGAAAGTCCACAGCCGGTTCCCGATCCACGCGACGACGATAGAAACGGCAACCGAGATGAATTTTGCGGACATCGACTGGTCGAAGGGGAGCTCAATGGGCCAGTGGTAAGCCAAGAGATTGAAAAGGCCAATGTCGACAACGTATGCACCAAGTCCAACGGTGCAGAATCGCAGAAATTCGATCAGCCATTCCCTCAGGGTTTGACCGCGGAGCAGCCGCCTAACGAAACGCGAGAACACTCGATTAGCATATAGGACATGACGCAAAAAGTTGTGGGGACAGGAGCCCGCGCGGGCGCACCGGTAGTTTGTGTGATCGGCGGCGGCCAGCTGGCAAGGATGATGCAAGAGGCGGCAATCCCGCTCGGGATTGAACTAAGAGCACTCGTGGAGACCGAGGATGGCTCCGCGGGCCAAGCCATTCCCTACTCCACCGTGGGACACGCCGAAGACCGCGATGCGATCGTGGAATTCGTTGGACAGAACGTCGTCACCGTCGAACACGAGCACATTCCAGATGAGATTCTGCGCGAGATCGGATCCCGCCCGTCGGCGGATGCGCTCCGTTTTGCCCAGGACAAGCTCATCATGAGAAACAGCCTGGATGCTCCGCACCCGCAGTGGCGGGAAGCCCACAGTGCCGAGGAAATCGATGCGGCTATCGTCGAGCTCGGCGGAACAGCAATCGCGAAGACACCGACCGACGGATACGACGGCAAGGGTGTCGCCGTCGTTACCTCGGCCGCAGATATTCCTTGGGACTGGGCCGATGGCGACCGGATCCTCCTGGAGGAGAAGGTGGAATTCACCATGGAGGTGGCGCAGCTGATTGCCCGCAGCCCCTCCGGCGAAGTCAAGGCGTGGCCGCTCGTCCAGTCCACCCAGAAAGACGGGATCTGCTGGGAGGTTATCGCGCCGGCACCCGTTGACTACGCGCTTGCCGAGCGAGCCGAAGAGATCGCTAAGCAGATTGCGGAGCAGACCGGTGTCGTTGGCGTACTCGCCGTCGAAATGTTTGTCGTGGGGGACCGCCTGCTCGTCAACGAGCTCGCCATGAGGCCCCACAACACCGGCCACTGGTCGATCGATGGCGCCGTGACAAGCCAGTTCGAGCAGCACCTGCGTGCCGTCCTCGACCTGCCCCTCGGTGACACGTCGCCCACCCAGCCCTGGTCGGTCATGGTCAACCTGCTCGGCTCGCAGCTGGCAGACCCGCGTGAGGCCCTCGGGGAGGTCTGGAAGCAGGACCCCGGGGTGAAGGTCCACATGTACGGCAAAGAAGTAAAGCCCCTGCGCAAGATCGGTCACGTGACCGTGTGCGGGAATGACCTGGAGGACGTGCGCCGCAGGGCCCACGTCGCAATCACCATTTTCGAAGGGAAAGAATCATGAGAGTCGGCGTCGTCATGGGGTCGGATTCTGACTGGGGGACGATGGAGGCCGCGACCGCGGCCCTCGACGAGTTCGGAATCGAGTGGGAAGCGGATGTTGTCTCTGCGCACCGCATGCCCGAAGAAATGATCGAGTACGGCAAGACCGCTCAGTCGCGCGGAATTAGCGTCATCATTGCCGGCGCCGGCGGTGCAGCCCACCTGCCGGGGATGCTGGCCTCCGTCACGACCCTGCCCGTGATCGGCGTTCCCGTTCCGCTCAAGTACCTGGACGGCATGGATTCACTGCTGTCGATCGTGCAGATGCCGGCGGGCGTGCCCGTCGCGACGGTTTCCATCGGCGGAGCTCGGAATGCAGGGCTGTTGGCCGCACGAATCATCGGTGTCACCGACGAGGACGTCCGGGAGAAGATGGAGGCGTTCCAGGAGGAACTAGCCGATATTGCCCGGGCTAAGGGAGATTCGCTGCGACGTCGTCTTGAGTGATTGAACCGTCCGCAACCTTCGCAAAGAACTCATCGGTTCCCTCGGGATCGAGCAGAACGGTTGAGCCAACGTTTCCGGGCCGGTAGTTCATGTCGAGAATCGGCGGGGTGCCGATAATCCCATCGGCACCAAGGATGCCTCTCATGGGGATCGCAATCCGCCCCAGGTCAAAGATTGAGGTGTCCGGATCCGTGCGGAGCACGGATGCCGTGGAACCAACAAGCTCGTGTTGCTTGACCGGGTTGACGAGAGTCGACACGGTCAGCACCTCGTTCATGACCTTCGCGATGACCTGACGCTGCCGCGCCGTGCGGCCGATGTCGCCGAGCGGATCCTGATACCTCATGCGAGTAAAGGCAAGGGCTGTCTCCCCATCGGAATGATGGCAACCCGCCTCCCACTCGAGGCCAGAATAGGAGTCGGAAACATCGTGGTCGTAACACAGTTCGACACCGCCGACGGCGTCGACGAGTTCCTGGATTCCGTCCATGCCGACCTCAACGTAGTGGTCCACCGTCAGGCCTGAAAGATTCTCGACCGTCTCGACCAAAAGCTCGGGCCCGCCCCGCGAATAGGCGGAGTTGAGCTTCCCCGGGCCGTAGCCCGGGATGACGACATAGGAGTCGCGAGGTAGCGAGATCAGGGAGGCGTTTCCGGATTCGGGAATGTGAACGAGCATGATCGAATCGGAACGTTGGCCGCCGATCTCCTCATCGTCCATCCCCTCAACCTTCCGGTCCGTCCCTGCGAACAGAACGGTCTTGCCGGGTGTGTTCGGGGCGCCCGAGAGTGCATCGGTGTGGCTGAGCTTCGAATTCCCGTACCAGACGAGATAGGACGGCCACGCGATCAGAACAACCAGCAGAATGACGAGAATCGGGATGATGACCCGGCGCTTGCGGAACTTCTTCCTGGCCCTCGGGGGCCGCGGGGGAGGAGCTCCGCTGCCATTGCCGTTTCGGGTGCCCGGCTGGGGCCTGCCCTCGGGGCGCGAAGCAGGCCGCGCCTGAGGGCGGTCATCGATCGGCAGGCCAAGCGGCTGGTTCTTACGCGGCCGTTCACCGCGGGGAGCATACGAAGGTGGAGGGGACGCTGGTGCGGACTCCCGCGGTGCGGGCCGCTCCTGATTGGCGGCAACGCGGGCTGCTGACGGGGTGCTGGCGCCGGCCGGCTTAGGGCCTGTTCCTGGGGTTGCGCTACGGCGTGCCGGCTTCGACATGCGTTTGGTACGGCCCGCGATGATCTTGGCGCCCTCGGATGAGGGGCGCTTGCCAGGCTCCTTAGGCGGATATGACGGTGCTCCTGTCACGGCTGTACTCCGTCCGTGCTGTCTCCCGTCAGACCGTCGGTTCCCGTGGTCTGCTCCGTACCGGGGAGCTCGGTGTTTCCGTTCATGTCCGTACCCTCCGTGCCGGGAGTTGTGCCGTCCTCGGTCGTGCCATCCGTTGGCTCAAGAGTTTCCTCGACGATGGGCTCGCCCTCGGGGTAATCACGGTTTCGAGGGGAATGTCTTCGTCGAGAGCGTCCCACACTATCTGGGCATTTTCGGATGGGAGGACGCGCGCACCGGCAGGATCCCAGGGCATGGTCATGAGGAACATGTCGTTGGTCTTCACGTTGCGAAGAGAGTTCGCAAGGGCGATAAGGGTATCCATGTTTCCGAGCTCGGAGTCGGTCACAACCGACTGGGAGACAGCATCAACAAGCCGGTACAGGGATGGAATGTTCGTGAGGATATTGCGATTGAGTGCCTCATCGACAATCGCGAGGACAAGTTCCTGCTGACGATCCATACGCCCAATGTCGGAGCCGTCCCCGATGCCCTTCCTGGCGCGAGCAAAGGCGAGCGCCTGGTCGCCGTTAAGTGTCTGGCATCCGGCCGGGATCGACAGGTCCGCTGCCGAGTCCTCGAGGGCCTCCTCGAAGCACATTTCAACGCCACCAAGCGCATCAACGAACTGTTCGAAGGAGGAGAAGTTCACGACGACAAAGCCATCGATGTAGAGACCCGTGAGGTCCTCAACGGTGCGGATCGTACACGCGGCTGCGGCGCCGACGTCGTCTGTTTGACCGCCGGTCGCAAAGGCAGAGTTAAAGATTGACATCTGCCGCGGCTGGGTCCACGTACCGTCGGGAAGACGGCACGATGGGATATCGACAAGGGTGTCGCGGGGGAGGGAGATGATTTCGACACGCTCCCGGTCGGCAGAAATGTGAGCCAGCATGGTCGTGTCGGACCGCATGCCGGTCACTTCACTGGTGGTGCTGATGCCGTCGCGCGAGTCGGAACCAATGATCAGAATGTTGATGGCTTCCCCGGGACGGAAGGGCTCAATAATGTCACCCTCCTCGTCCGTTTCCGGTTCACGGTCGAGGTAAATATCGATGTCTTCCGACTGGAAGTTGCCGTCGAGCCTCGCGTAGGCGAAGTAAACGGTGGACCCCAGGAAGAGGAGAATCGCGAGCAGAGCACACAGGACCGGAACGATCCACGGATAGCGTCGTCCGGTGGGTTCGTGGCTGGGCGCTCGAGACGCGAGGGGGGACTGACTCACCTTTCAAATACTAGTGCTAAGGGCAGGTGATCAACGACAGGTGGGTTGCTCAACACTCAAATCCAAGGCGCTTACTTGCGTGGACAACTCCCCATGTTAGGTCAATTATCCCGAAAGTGTGAGGGTGAATACACGGGGCGCCCCGATTGGGGCGCCACCTCATGTGTGGTTGACCAGACCGGCACTACTGGCCGGTTTGTGCGTATTTGGCTTCGACGGCTTCTTTTTGGGGGCGCCACCAGGCTTCGTTGTCGCGGTACCAGGCGATGGTGTCGGCCAGGCCATCGGCAAAGTTCGGGAACTGGGGTTGCCAGCCCAGCTCGAGCAGGCTCGTGTTGTCAATCGCGTATCGCAGATCGTGGCCGGGCCGGTCGGTGACGTGGTCGAAGTCGTCCTTGTCGTAGCCGAACTGTTCCAGGATCAGCTGGACAACCTCCAGGTTGTTTTTCTCACCGTCGGCACCGATCAGGTACGTGTTCCCGATTTCGCCGCGGTCGATAATGGTCCACACAGCCGTGTTGTGGTCTGCCACATGGATCCAGTCCCGCACGTTTAACCCGGCCCCGTACAGGCGGGGCTTGACCCCGTCGATCAGGTTCGTGACAGTGCGGGGAATGAACTTCTCGATGTGCTGGTAGGGGCCATAGTTGTTGGAGCAGTTCGAGATTGTTGCCTCGATGCCGAAGGACCGCACCCAGGCCCGCACCAGGTGATCCGAACCAGCCTTGGATGCCGAGTAGGGCGAGGATGGATGGTAGGGGGTGGTGGGGGTGAACTTTGCTGGATCATCCAGCTCCAGGTCCCCGTACACCTCGTCGGTGGAGATGTGATGGAACCTGACCCCGTGACGGCGGACCGCTTCCAGTAGCGTGAATGTGCCAACCAGGTTGGTCGTAATAAACGGGGAGGGGTCGATCAGTGAGTTGTCGTTGTGCGACTCCGCCGCGAAATGAACAACGAGATCCGAATCCTTGACCAGGGCGTCCACTGTCTCGGGGTTAGCGATATCGCCCTCGATGAGTTTGACTCGGTCTAAGCCCTTGAGGGAGGCCGGGTTCCCCGCATACGTGAGCTTGTCGAGAACCACCACCTCAGCATCGGGACGTTCCTCAATCGTGGCGCGAACAAAGTTGGCACCAATAAACCCGGCACCACCGGTAACCAGAACCTTCATGGCTTCACCTTTCCTGGGAACGTTTAGGAGCGGCCCATGCCGTAGTAGTCCCAGCCCGCGTCCTTCCACACCTGCGGGTCGAGTGCGTTACGTCCGTCGATGATGATCTTGTTCGCGGGGGCCAGTGTGGTGGGGTCGAGATTTTTAAACACGTCCCACTCGGTGAGCAGGAGTGTTACTTCGGAGTTGTTAATCGCGTCGTGAGCGTTGGCTGCGACCGTGATCTCGGGACGCTTGCGCTGCAAGACCGGTCCGGCGGCCGGGTCGGTGACTACGACGGTGGCCCCAGCATCGGCCAGCGTCTTGGCAATATCCAGTGCCGGGGAGTTGCGCATATCGTCGGAGTTCGGCTTAAAAGCCGCACCGAGAACCGCGATCTTCTTCCCCGCAACATCCCCACCCAATGCTTCGATTGCGAGCTCGGCGGAGTGGTTACGCCTACGGTCGTTAATCTCATTAATGGCAGTGAGGAAGTCCAGGGAGTGCAGGCCCAGCTGTTCGGTTCGTGCCTGGAAGGCACGCGTGTCCTTGGGAAGGCAACCCCCGCCGTAGCCAATGCCGGCGCGCAGGAATTTCTTCCCGATTCGGTCATCCATGCCAATTGCCTCGGCCAGCTTGGTCACGTCCGCACCCGTGGCATCGCAGATCTCTGCCATGGCGTTAATGAACGAAATTTTGGTGGCTAAGAACGAGTTCGCCGAGACCTTGACCAGTTCGGCGGTAGGGAAATCCATGACCAGGCGCACCACGCCGGCACCAATAATGTTGGCGTAGACCTCGTCGAGGATGTCCTGGGACACCTGGGCACGTTCCTCGTCCTTGGACACGCCATAGACGAGACGGTCTGGACGGAGCGTGTCCTGCACAGCAAAGGATTCGCGCAGGAATTCGGGGTTCCAGATCAGGATCCCACCCGCTTCCACAACTGCGTCTTCAATCGAGTCGGCGGTGCCCACCGGAACGGTGGACTTACCTACCACGATCGAATGCCCCTCGGCTTTACCCAGGTGGGGCAACAGGGACTGGACAGCGGAGGTCATGTACGTCATGTCTGCCGAGCCATCGGCTGCCTCGGGCGTACCCACCCCGATGAAATGCACCTGGGAATCGGCAACCTCGGCAAAATCCGTGGTGAACCGGAGCCTGCCAGCGTCAACATTCTTGGCAAGCAGTTCTTCGAAATCGGGCTCGTGGAACGGGGCTTGACCAGCGGACAGAAGACCAACCTTCTCCTCGTCCACGTCCACACCCACGACCGTGTGGCCGATCTCGGCCATGCACGCAGCGTGCACGGCACCCAAGTAACCACAGCCAATGACAGAAATGTTCATAGAGACACGGTATCCAAAAAGTGCGGCAATGACCTGCGACATTGCTCAGCCCTGTGTGAACGTTCATGAAATCCCCAGGTGGGGGGACCGGAAAGAGCAGGGCTCCAGAAGTGAAGGTGCGTCGAATCAATCTCGGAGAATGGGACATCCCCAAAATTGGTGGCAATAATTTGCCGTCAATTGCACGTTATAAACGTCACGCCCGATATGTCGGAATTGCCGACGTGGCCAGTCCGGCTCTGTGGGTGGGGCCCGGGCACTGGCGTTACTCCGCCATTTCACCCCCGTAATGGATCCTTTGACAGGACATTTCCCGCGTCACTGCAGGTAAAGAAGTAAATGTGAATAACACATAAACAACTTTCATAACATCTTGCTCATTTGTCACAACGCGATACATTAGTTTTCGTAGAGATCTTTGTCCTGGAGTTAAAGCATGCTTTTCCGTTCTGCAGTTCTCGCCTCGGTCCTTGTGCTTTCGCCAGCGGTGGCGGTTGCGGACACGGGGGAGGGAGCCCAACTTGTTGACCTTCTCGGCCATTCCGAGTCGGCCACGCCACTTACTCTTCGCGAGTCCCATCTGAGCGCCGGGGGCGCTGACGATGGATACACGCTACTGACGGAGCCGATGTCTGCCGACTCGTTCTACGTCGCGGGCGTTACCTGGGAGGGCGAGGCTCCGGAATCTGTTGATCTTCGCGTTCTCGAAGCCGGTGCCTGGAGCGATTGGTACAACCTCGAGATCGAAACCGGCGAGGGCGGCAATGATGGTACGGAACCGTTTATTGCCGGCGGCGCCGAAGGCGTTCAGGTGCGGGTTTCCGGTGACACTGTTCCAGACGGCCTCACGCTTGTCCTCACGGATGGTAGCGAGTCCGAGGCGGCAGAGAACACTGATCCTTCGGAGGCCTCCATTGCCCCCGCTGTCGGCACCGAGAGTGTTCCAGCCGTCAACGTTGATGATCCGGTTGATGCTGCGGCACTGCCGGAGCTCGAGCAGATCGCAGAGAGCAGCGACTCGCCCCTGGGTGCGAATGAAGCCACTGCCCAGGAGCAGACCGCAGGTGGGGCCGAGGCTCTCGCCCATGAGCCCGCTTCTATTTCCGGCGGCGTGGTAGCTCCCCGCATCGTGTCTCGTTCCGGGTGGGGCCAGGAACGGATACCACCGGCGTGGACCCCGACCTACGTTGAACTCGGTGGCGCAGTTATCCACCACACGGCCGGCACGAACAACTACACGCAGGCGCAGGCGCCGGGCGTTGTTCGGTCCGTTCACGACTATCACACGTACAGCTGGGGCCGTGGCTGGGACGACATTGGATACAACTTCCTCGTTGACCGCTTCGGCACGATCTATGAGGGCCGCTACGGCTCCCTCACCTCCGCAGACAACGACATGGTGGTCGGCGGACACGCTGCCCCCGCGAACACGGGCTCCATGGGAATCTCTGTCATGGGAACCTACACCGGCTCGATTCAGCCCACGAACGCGTCGATCAACGCGATCACGGACCTGATCTCCTGGAAGTTCTCCGTGGCCGGAGTTGATCCGAAGGGCACGTGGACGTTCTACAATTCCCGCACCGGCGGTTACACGACGGTGAACTCGATCCTCGGTCACCGTGACGTTTCTGCCACAATCTGCCCGGGTAACATCTACCCGCTCCTTCCAAGCATTCGGAACAACGTCCAGTCGACCATCGCGGAAGCAACGAGTGGCCCGACCCTGGCGATTTACCGAACGAACGATTTCTCGCCGATCTCTAGCGACGTTCAGTTCTTCGGTAAGCCCGGCGACGAGTTCTACGTCGGTAACCTTCTCGGTAAGGGCGACCTCCCCTTCATTCGTCGCGGCAACACCTTCACGTTCGCGGAAACGAGCGGCACCCCGACTCGTACTCGGACCTACACGATCGGTCAGCCTGGCCAGGAGGTCTACACCGGAGACATTGACGGTGACGGGAAGGACTCCCTGATCCTCCGTTCCGGCAAGACCTTCTATATCTACGACGACCTGTCGGTGAACAGGCCGACGAGGACGCTCATGTACGGCCGCGAGAACGACGAGGCCTACATCATGGACTGGGACGGCGACGGGAACGACGAGATCATTGTCCGCCGCGGTTACAAGTTCTACATGAAGTGGATGGTGACCGGTGGTAACGCTGACAAGGTCATCAACTACGGCCGTGTTGGCGACGAGGTTCTCATCGGTAACTGGAACGGTGGCAAGTACGACACGATCACCGTGCGCCGCGGCAAGACCTACTACATGAACTACCTCAACGTGTCCGGCCAAGCCGATCTCGAGTTCAAATACGGTAGGGAAGACGACAAGGTCGTCGTTGGCGACTGGGACCGCGACGGCAAGGATGGAATCGGCGTCGTCCGAGAACTCAACCGGTAGTAACCCGGCGGTCGCGCACAAATCAGTTGCGCACGCCGACAAGCACAACACCGAACGGAAGGGTGGCGTAGCCAAGGGGCACGCCGCCCTTCCGCGTACCAGGGCATGACCTATCGCAGCCGGGCATGACCTCTCATACAGCAGGCGGCAGATCTGGTGCAGAAGAGTGGCTGAATCCGCGCATTGCATGTGCCCCTGCCGTGCACGCCGTACGCCGGTGGCTTTGGGCGGGGCTAGGTGAGGACTTCTGGGTATGCTGGGCTAGGCCGATCCACCGCCCGCTATGCGACCCAGAATGACCTGAGCTACTGGGCTGGGTCGGGTTGAGGATTTCGTCGACGAGAGAGAACAAGAAGTACATGACTGAAGAAGCGAACATTTTCGATTCCCTTGAGGATTTCATCGCGGCACCCCGAATCACTGGCCTAACCTCACGCCACGGACGGACCGTTGCCTCCGTGGCCTCCCTGTCCAAGAAAAAGGACACCTACGTGACAAGGCTCGTCGAGGTCGGGGAAGAGCCCGTGCGGCTCACGCGCTCAAAGAAGGGCGATACTCTCCTGGCGATCGGCGAACGCGGAGAAATCTACTTCACGTCCCAAAGGGATGACGATGATTCATCCGAAGATGTCAACAAGGCCATCTGGATGCTTCCCCCGAATGGTGAAGCCCGCGTCGTCCTGCGCCGGCCCGGTGGGGTGAAGTCCATTGTCGCCACCGGTGGCAAGCTCTTCATTGTTGCTCAGACTTTGAAGAATGCTGCCGATGAGGAGAAGAACCTCGAGGTTGCGAAGGACCGGAAGGAACGTGGAGTGTCCGCGATCCTCCACGAAACATTCCCCGTCAGGTTCTGGGACCACGACCTCGGGCCCGCTTATCCGCGGGTGTATGAGGCAGAACTCCCGAGCCTCGACGGTGACGACCTGATCGAACTCAAGCCGGTTGAAATCCCTGAGGGGAGGCTACAGGGCATCGAGGTCTCCGAAGACGGCACCCGAATCCTCGTCACCATCGAGACCCTCGTCGGCGGCACCACTCAGGTGCGTAGCGTCTACTCCGTTCATGACGGCAAGATTGCCGCCGTTGCGCTCGCGGATCACCTCTCCGACACGGCAGCCGAGAACCCGGTGGAATTCGGGGCAGGCCCGATCTCCCCGGATGGCTCGCGCGCCATGATCAGCGCCTCGACCGGCAACCGGGATGGCAAGCCTCGCAGGTCCTGGCTCGAGGTCTACAGCTTCGAGTCCGGCGAGCGGAAGCCGCTCACCGATTCGTTTGACGACTGGACGACCGGTGGCGAGTGGCTCGATAACAACACGCTCGTAGCATCCGCGCCCAGGAAGGGACGTTCCTCCGTATATCGGGTGGATGTTGCCACGGGAGAGTTCACTCTCCTAACCGATGACGACCTGTCCTACAGCTCCGTTGGCCTGGTAGACGGCAAGATCGTGTGCCTGCGCTCCTCGATCGTCCAGCCGGCCACGCCGGTGCAGATCGACCCGGCAACCGGCGCGGTTACCGAGCTTCCGAGGCTCACCCCCGAGATCGCGAGCGTCGGCTCGCTCACCGAGGTGACCGCCAAGGGCGAGGACGGAACCGATATCAGGGCCTGGCTGGCACTGCCGGATTCCTCCGAGCCCGCTCCGCTTGCCGTGTTTGTGCACGGCGGCCCGTGGGGTTCCTGGAACGACTGGACGTGGCGCTGGAACCCGGGACCGTTCATGGCTGCTGGATACGCGGTTCTCATGCCGGACCCGGCGATCTCAACCGGCTACGGCCAGGCCATGATCGACCGCGGCAATGACGAACTTGGCGGAGCCCCCTACACGGACATCCTTGCCCTCATTGACGTGACGGAAGCCCGCGAGGACATTTCGGGTGAGAACACGGCGCTTCTCGGCGGTTCTTACGGTGGCTACATGGCGAACTGGATGGCGGGGCACACGGGGGATCGATTCTCCTGCATTGTCACCCACGCATCCCTGTGGAATGTTGATTTCATGGGACGCACCACCGACAACGGTGAATGGCACGAGTGGATGGCACCCACGCAGGCAAAAACCTATTCACCCCACGCGTTTGCGGAGCAGATTGAAGTTCCCATGCTCGTCATTCATGGCGACAAGGACTACCGTGTTCCGCTGTCGCAGAGCCACGCCCTCTGGCACGCTCTGCTGCGCGATTCGAAGGTCGATGGTCACCGGTTCCTGTACTACCCGGACGAGAACCACTGGATCCTCAAGCCCTCGAACTCGCTCGTCTGGTACGAGACCGTCATGGCATTCCTCGCCCAGCACGTGCGTGGCGACGAGTGGAGGCGTCCCGAACTCCTCGGCTAAGTAAGTGCATCGGAATCTCGATACGCCCGGGCCGGAGATAGCGAGCAGTTGCTACACCCGGCTCGGGCGCTTCTATTTGCCCCATCCACGCGTTCTTTCCTACCGTCGATCGAACCCGGTTGCGGCGACGCGCCGACGGTGCCGGGCCGGAGTTGCGCGAACCGGAATGGGTTGGGATTGGCGCTCTCGGGTGAGCGATAGGATTGGTGCGTGTCGAATCGCTTACAGATGAGGACGAGATTCCCCGCGGTAATGGTAGTTTCTCGTAAGGTAGGGGGTTTGAAGGAGGAGCTATGAAAGTCTTTGTCCAGGTTCCTTGTCTGAACGAGGAGCACACCCTTCCGTTGGTGCTCGAATCGATCCCGAAAGAGATCCCGGGCGTTGACTCGATTGAGATTCTCGTTGTTGACGATGGGTCGACCGACCGTACCGTCGAGGTTGCCAAGTCCTACGGCGTGACACACTTCGTGCGTCACGCTCGCAATATGGGTCTTGCCCGCTCCTTCCGCGACGGGGTTGACTACGCGCTGTCGCATGGCGCCGATATTGTCGTGAACACGGATGGCGACAACCAGTATCCACAGCAGCGAATCCCGGACCTGGTTGCCCCGATCGTGGCGGGCCGCGCCGACATCGTGATCGCCGACCGTCAAACCTCAAAGATTGCGCACTTCTCGAAGTTTAAGAAGCTCATGCAAAACGTCGGTTCGAAGGTCGTAAACGTTGCCGCGGGCACGAGACTGCCCGACGCGGCATCGGGCTTCCGTGCCTACTCCCGTTCTGCCCTGTACCGCCTGAATGTCGTCACCCAGTTCTCGTACTGCATGGAAACGATTATTCAGGCGGGTAATAAGAGGCTGCGGATCGAGTCGGTTCCGGTCACGACGAATCCGAAGACTCGCGAATCGCGCCTGTTTAAGAACATTTGGCAGCACATGTTCAAGTCGGGCCTTGCGATCGTCCGTTCTTTCCTCATGTTCAAGCCCTACGTCATCCTCGGATGGCTCGGCGGGCTCATGATGGTGGCTGGTCTTGTCCCGTTCATCCGGTTCTTTATCTTCTGGCTCCAAGGTGACGGCGCCGGCCACATTCAGTCCCTGATTCTTGGTTCCTCGATGCTGGTCGGCGGGCTCCTCTGCCTTGCCCTCCTCGTGATCGCCGATCTGCTACGAACAAACAGGGTTCTCCTCGAAGATCAGCTGGAGCGAATAAAGGCCGTTCAGTACGGTTTGGATCCGGTAACCGAGGATCCGCGGATTGAGGCCCCCGATGGTCTTCTCGAGCAGGAAGCAGATGAAACCCGGTGACTGAACGGCGCACGAGAGTCCTCCTCCTCGCATCGACCTTCCCTGCCGAGCCGGGTGACGGCACGCCGGAATTCGTCGGCGACCTAGCCGTGGAACTGGCGAAAACCATGGACGTGAGGATTCTTGTCCCGTCCGTGCCGGACGCGCCGACGCGCTCGACATATCGCGGCGTCGACATTTACCGCTTCCGGTTTTTCCCGCGCCGCTGGGAAGACCTTGCCGACGGTGCGATCCTGGAGAACATTCGGGGCCGCAGGATCCGCGCACTCCAAATCGTTCCCTTCTTCGTTTCCGAGATCTATAACGTGGCCCGCCACATCCGCTCCTTCAAACCGGATGTCATTCATGCCTTCTGGATCATCCCTCAGGGATTGTCCGCCTTTGTCGTGAACCGGAAAATCCCGGTCCTCCTGACCACCCTCGGCGGTGATCTCTACGCCCTCGTCGACACTCCGCTACGCGGCCTAATCACGCGGATCGTGAAGCATGCGAAGCACACGACCGTCATGAATGCTCAGATGAAGGGGGAAGTGGAGAGGCTCGGAATTGATTCCTCCGCGGTGTCCGTTGAGCCGATGGGTGCCGACCTGTCCGGAATTGTTCCCCACGACGTTAGAGAAACCGATACCGTTGAGATTCTTTTCGTGGGCCGCCTCGTCGAAAAGAAGGGCCTGCGCCACCTCATCGCTGCCCTCAAAAATGTTGAAACCAATTATCGCCTGACCGTGATCGGGCACGGCCCCTCGAAGAGGAACTCAAGCAACTGGCGGATGGCATGCCCGTCTCGTTCGTTGGCGAGAAACCAAAGACTGAACTGCGTGCCTGCTATTCGTCTGCCGACATGATCATCCTCCCGTCCGTCCGGGCCGCCTCCGGCGACCAGGATGGTCTTCCCGTTGTTCTCCTGGAATCCCTTGCCTCCGGCCTACCCACCATTGCCTCCGACCTTCCCGGAATTGACACCGTCGTCTCCCACCGGAAAACCGGACTCCTCGTCACCCCGGCGACGAAGCGGCGCTCACCCGCGCCATCGATGAGCTTGCAGCCGATACGGAATTGCGCCGCACCCTTTCCGAAGCGGGCAAGGACCGCGTTGCCGACCGCTCCGTCGTTGCCGTCGGAGAGCGTTATGCGCCGTTGCTCAAAAAGATCGCGGGTATGCGATGAGAATCGGAATTGTTGGGGCCAACGGCTTCATCGGAAGTGCCCTCACCGCAGCCGTACAGAAGGCGGGCCACAGCGCCGTACCCTTCACGCGCGCAAACCCGATCTCGGGCGGTAACCGTTATCGCCCGGTCAGCGCCGGCGCCGACCAGAACAGGGTTGCCGGTGAAGACGCTGCTCGAGCAGGCGCCGGGGACCTCGACGCCGTCGTGTGGGCGGCCACGTCATCGACTCCCGCCACGATCGCAGCTGATCCCGGCACGGGGGAAACTGAGCTCAAAGAGTTCGAAGAAACCTGCGCGGCCCTGGCTCGCGGCGGCGACACCCGGTTTATTCTCCTCTCGTCGGGAGGAACCGTTTACGGCCATGGTCACCCGCCCCACCGCGAAGACGATGCGCTGTCGCCAACGAACGATTATGGAAAATTCAAGGTTCGGATGGAAGAGGTTTGTCGGAGCATCTTCCCGGACTCGACAATCCTGCGGATCTCGAATGTTTACGGCCCCGGCCAGCGCGCCAGAGGAGGCCAGGGCGTTCTCGGCCACTGGATGAAGGCGCTCCGCAACGGCGGAACTCCCGTGATCTACGGGGATCCAACGGTCGCTCGCGACTACGTCTACATCGCTGATTGCGCGTGCGCTATTGTGGCGGCAACTGAAACTCCGTCCGCGTCCGGCCAGACCATCAATATTGGCTCCGGAGAGCCCACCTCGCTGGAGGCACTTGCCGGAGTTCTTGCGGGCGTCACCGGCATTGATACTGCCCCTCAGATTCTTGAGGGACGGCCCTACGACAACAGGTCGACGTGGCTCGCCACGACCCGTGCCCGGGACCTGCTTGGCTGGTCCGCAACAACACCCCTCACCGAGGGTGTGCGAGCCATGTGGGAATGGAGGGATGAACGATGAAGATCCTTGGCTTTGGTACCTACAACACGTCCGTCCATCCACGCGCCGGCATCCTCCTCGAAGGACTCAAAGACGCAGGCCATACGGTCCGGGAAATTAACGAGCCCTCAACGGTCAGCACCGAATCGCGCGTTGAAGCACTGTCCTCCCCGAAGGCGGCGGCAGGCTTCTTCGGGAACCTAGCGAAGAACTGGAGCAGGCTCATAAAGGCCAGTGCGCAATACCGCGGGGAATACAGTCCTGACGTGGTCGTGGTCGGCTACCTCGGACACTTCGATGTTGTGCTTGCCCGGATCCTGTTCCCGAAGGCAACGATCGTCCTCGACCACCTCATCTACGCGGCCGACACGGCAGCGGACAGAGGAGCGCGCGGACGAGCACTCGCTTCCGTCCTATCGATCCTCGACAGGCTTGCCATTGGCGCTGCCACCGTCGTCGTCTACGACACCCCGGCACACGCGCAGCTTGCGCCGCAGTCCATGAGGCACAAGGGCGTTGTCGTTCCCGTCGGTGCACCGGATGCATGGTTCGAGGCACGCCGGCAGGACCCCGACAACGGGATTGTTTTCTTCGGGCTGTACACGCCCCTGCAGGGCGCCCCGGTCATTGCCCACGCACTCGCCCTGCTCAACAAGTCAGGGGATCTGCCAAAAACCACCATGATCGGCACGGGCCAGGACTACGACGAGGTCCGCACCATCGTTGGGGATGCACCGGTTACCTGGATTGACTGGGTCGAATCCGGTGATCTGCCCGACATCGTTGCGAACCATTCCATTGCCCTCGGCATCTTTGGAACCACCGAGAAAGCCCAGCGGGTTGTTCCCAACAAGGTGTACCAGTCGATGGCGGCGGGATGTGCGGTGATAACCTCCAGGACCGATCCCCAGCAAAAGCTCCTCGGGGACGGTGCAACCTACGTGGCACCGGGCGACCCGCAGGCGCTCGCGGATGCCATCAGAACCCTCCTGGGCGACCGAGAACTGCGCGAGGACATGCGTTCCCGGGCCGCGAAGGTCTCCGACTCTGCGTTCTCCCATGCGGCCGTTGTTGGTCCGCTCGTGGAGCGGCTCTCGTGAGGGCCGTCCTCGACGCCCTCCGGTCGCCTGCCTTCCGCGCGATCTTCATGGTTGCCGCCATAGCGGCAGCGATCTGGGCCGTGATCGGCAACTGGGATGAAGTCTCGGCCGCGCTGTCGCGCCTCGACTGGTGGATCGTTGTCCTCTCGCTTGTCGTCTCCATCATCTTCGTCATCCTCACGATGCTGGCGTGGCGAGTAATTCTGAATGATGCTGGGGAGCCCGTGGGAAAGGGACCTGCCTGCAGGATCTTTTACGTCTCCCAGGTCGCTAAGTACCTGCCCGGCGGCGTCTGGAACTTTGTTGCGGCGGCCGAGATGGGAGCGGACTACAACATTTCCCGCAGGCGTTCCGTCACCGTTCTACTGATGTCGATGGCGGTCAGTGTTGTGACGGGCCTTGCCCTTGCAGCTATCGCGATCGTCTTTGGCCCTCGGGCACGAGCGCCTACTGGTGGGTGCTGCTGGTCCTCCCGGTTCTTGCGATCGTTCTGTACCCACCGGTCCTTAATCGCCTTATCGATAAGGGCCTGGCCCTGATCAAACGGGACCGTCTTGAGCGTCCCTTCACCGGGAAAGCCATTACCGTTGCAGCGCTGTTCTCCACGGCCAGCTGGATCATTGCTGGCCTCCAGGTCTTCCTGATCCTCACCGGGCTCGGTAACGAGGCCCGGATCGACACCTACATCCTGACCGTCGGCGGCTACGCTCTCGCCTGGGTCGTGGGCTTCCTCGTCTTCTTCATTCCCGCCGGCGTTGGCGTTCGCGAACTTGCCCTCGGCGCGACCCTGGCGGGCCTCGTCCCCGGGGGCGATGTCGTTGTCGTCGTTCTTCTCAGCCGCATCCTCTTCACCGTGGCCGACCTGCTTCTGGGCCTGGGAGCATCGTTCCAGATGAGACGTGACGCAAGGAGCATCACGTGACCCGCAGTAGCTTTGTCCGTTCCAGCGCTCTTCTCACGCTTCTCGTCGTCATTGTTCAAACGGTGTGGGCCCTGACCATCCCCGCCTTTCGAGGACCGGACGAACCGCATCACGTGAACTCCATCCTCCGCATCGCCAGCGGCGGTGGATGGCCGGAACCGGGCGACGCGATGCTTGACCCGAAGATCATTGAGGCCGGACAGCAATCCGGCATGATCGTCCCGGACGGTGAAGACTTCACCCGGCAAAACCGCACCCAGCTTCATTTCTCGGGTGCCAGCCAGGCCAACTTTGTTGACATGGAAGTGGCTGACCGCGAGGACAGAATCGTCCTGTTCCCCGTCGAGGCCGCCTCACCGGAGTCTGCCGAAATCGATCAGATGACGCAGCATCCACCCGTGTACTACGCGGGCGGTGCCCTCATTGTTCAAGCTTTCGATCTGGAAGATGCTCCGTGGGATCGTCTCGTTCAGGTGCTCCGCCTGTACGGGATCTTTCTGACGATCCCGCTTGTTCCGTCGATTATCTACACGGCGAGACGGCTCGGGGCCAGCCGACCCTGGGCTCTTGCCGCAGGCTTCCTGCCACTTGCTGTTCCCCAGCTTCTGGCAACCTCCGCTTCCGTCACGAATGACACTCTCGCAATCGGACTGGGAGCACTGACCGTCGCAGCTCTTGCGAAGGCGGGCACGGAAAGAATCTCCTGGAAGACCGTGTTTCTTGTCGGGGGCTCGCTTGGTGCGGCTCTTTGGACGAAGGGACTGCTCCTAGCGCTCGGGCTTCCCCTAATCCTCGTCTTCATGCTCGCGAAGAACGAGCCTTTGAAGAAAAGGATCATCGCCACGCTTGCCTCCGGCACCCTGGCGCTCGCCATTGGTTGGTGGTGGGTTTTGAACATCTTCCGCTACGGCGTAATCCAACCGGCGGGCTTCCACCGGGATCCACCGGTGGGGTGGAGTGCTGATTCTGCCGATTTTGGTAACTTCTTTTCCACGGCCTACCGGACGTTCACAAACTCGTTCTTCTCGTCGTTCGGCTGGCTCGAATCTGACTTCCCGGCAATCATCGGCCAGGGCCTCATCATTCTCCTGATCGTCCTCGTGGTGCTCAGCGTTGTTCGTGCTGGTAACACCCGCCAGACCTACGTCATTCTGCTCAGCCCGTTCGTCGGACTGCTTCTTCTTCTCTACGTCCAAGCCTGGTCGAACTACCTGTCAACAGCGGCCGTGGCAGGAGTCCAGGGCAGGTATCTCTATCCCTGCTTCGCCGTGCTCGGCGGCATTTTTCTCGCAATCCGCAGGTACGGCACCCGCGGCTACCGGATCCTCGTTGGGGCCACTCTGACCATCGGGGCCTTCGGCTACCTGTGGATGCTCCGAAGCGCCTACCCGGGCGGCGTATGGGCGAACATGGAACGCTTTGCAGAGGTTGTCGGCCTGCCCCAGTTCGGCGTTTGGCTGATCGTCCTTGTCTATGTCCTCGTGATCGCAGCCATTGCCATGGTTGGCTTCCGCTGGGCAGAGCTGGCACCTGCCGCAGGGCACCAGGTGACATCGCCGAAGCGTAACGACTGGCTGGGCCGCTGGCAGGTTGCACGCTCACGTAGCCGCGAAGCCCGCCACGAGCATGCTGGTGACGATACGTCGCGACGCGGGAGAGCGGTCCGCGAGCGCGGCAACGCGTTGCCAAGTCCCAAGTCTTCGACGCCGCGCGGATCTTCTGCCGAGTAGGCACTTGCCGTACTTGAGTCGTTGCCCGCGAGCGCTATTCGTACGGTTAGCATCAGGACAGGAAGGGAGTAGGACATGACGAAACGCGTGTTCATGGGGGCGACCCTGCTTCTGACGGGACTTGTCATGGTGTTCCAGGTTGCCTGGGCGCTGTCCCTTCCTGGTTTCCGCGGCCCGGACGAGCCGCACCACGTGAACTCGATCCTGCGGTTAGCGAGCGGTGGGGGATGGCCGGTGCCGGGTGAGGCGATGCTTGATCCTGCCGTTGTGCAGGCGGGACGGGAATCCGGCATTATCGTTGAGCAGGCGGATAGTTTCGTCGGTATGTCTCGCACCCGCCTGGAGAACAGCGGTGTTGAGCAGCGTAGCGAGCCCCCGTTGTATACGTTCTTTGCGGAGCGGGAAGTTGTCCCGGAAGGCGAACGGTCTGCGATTGGCCCGGTGGAGATGGCCGATCCGGAGGCCGTTGAGATTGACCAGATGAGCCAGCACCCGCCGGTTTACTACGCGGGTGGGGCTGCCCTGGTTTCTGTCTTTGATTTGGAGGAGCAGCCGTGGGACAGGATGCTCACCGTGCTCCGCCTCTACGGAATACTCCTCACTGCGCCCGTTGTTCCCGCTCTTGTCTACACGGCACGCAGGCTGGGCGTGCGACGCACATGGGCGCTGGCCGCGGGCTTCCTGCCTTTCGCTATACCCCAGTACTTTGCGATTACGGGGGGCGTGACGAATGATTCGATGGCAATTGGTACGGGGGCTCTCGTTGTTGCCGCGCTAGCCAAGGCGGGTACGGAACCGATTTCTCGGAAGACCGTTCTTCTCGCGGGCGGTTCTTTGGGGCTGGCCCTCTGGAGCAAGGGGCTTCTCTTGGCGCTTGGTCTGGCACTGGTCCTTGTCTTCATGCTCAAGCGAGACGAGTCGTGGAGGCGCCGGATCGTTGCTACCGGCACGTCGGGCGTTCTCGCTCTTGCCATCGGCTGGTGGTGGATTCTCAACGTTGTGCGGTACGGCGTTATCCAGCCCTCTGGTTTCCACCGCGCGCCTGGCGCGGAATGGGATCCGGCCCTTGCCGAACCCGCGGGATTCCTATCATCCGCACTCCGTAGCATTGCCACGTCGTTCTTCTCGTCGTTTGGTTGGCTCGAGGCGAAGTTCCCGAGCGACCTCACTTTCCTGCTTTCGGGCGCCCTCATTGTTGCAGTGATCTGGGGCGTGATCGCCGCAGGCAATCATCGCCGCACGGCGGTTGCTATTCTCTCTCCCGTCGGAGGACTCGTCCTCGTTCTCTTGGCCGAGTCCTGGTCCACCTACGTTGAGACGGGAATGATCGCGGGTGTTCAGGGCAGGTACCTATTCCCGATGATCGCCGCCCTTTCAGTCATCATTCTCGGGTTGCAAAGCAGACGAGGAATCACCCTCGTTATCTTTGTCGCGATTACCGTCATCGTCGGTGCCTACGGCTACGTCTACTTCCTCGAAAGTCTCTACCCCGGTGAGGACACGAGGATTGATCTTGAGCGCTTCTCCGAAGTTACCGGTATCAGCTCCAGGACCACCACGGTCCTCATGACCGGCGTGGTTATCGTCCTTGTTGCCGCACTTGTCCTTGCAGCTATCGTTGCCCGAATCGAATCACGCCTTGACCTATCGAAAGACGAGGCAAAGGTTCGTCCGCTTCTCGGCGAGCGGCTCTTCCGCCCCGCAGGGAAACCACCCCGGGATCTGACGAAGCAGATTCGAACACGCCGGTGGGTGTCGGTGTTGAAGCCTCCGAAGCCCAGAAAGGGCCAGCTCTGAACGGTGACGCCAAGCCGCGCCACGCATCCACGGGCGATGCCGTCCATGACTCCTCTGTTGAAGGCCGCTAAACCGGCTCTTCACAGCTGAGCGAGCCATTGAGGGCTAAGCAACCTGCCGATACGACTGTGGGGAGCAACTGGTGCTCCCCACGGGACCTGATTGGTCCGCGCTAGTACTGGGCGACAGCACCGCGGTGCTAGATCACTGAACCGCGATGCTTATTGACAGAACCGCGATGGGTACTTGGATCTATTTGCTGCGCGTCGACCTATAGTCTGATGCTGCTACTTTTGTCCGCGGACGAAGCCTTCAGCGAGAGCCAGGGTGGGAAGAAGCCCCTGTTCCTTGGACGTATTCAGTCCGGGAGCATTGCGGTCCTTCTCAGAAATGATCTGGGTGATGGGATTGCCGTTGCGGTCCTCCGTGGGCCACTCGATCCCGATCGTGCGGCACAGGGGATTGATGCCGTGTTCGCGCGTCGGCGAGTACGTGGTGGAGCACAGGTAGGTGGCAACGGAGTTGTCATCCAGGGCCATGAATGCGTGGCCGAGGCCCTCGGAAATGAAGACGGCACGGCGGTCAATATCGTCAAGAACGACAGCGTCCCACTGACCAAATGTTGGGGAGTCGGTACGAATATCGACGACGACATCGAGGATCGCACCCTGGGTGCAGAAGACGTACTTGGCCTGTGACGGTGGAATGTCGGCGTAGTGGATGCCGCGGATCGTGCCGACCTTCGAGATTGACGTATTGACCTGAGCAATCTCGAGGGACCTGCCGATTGCCTCATGGAAGGCTGGCTGTTGGAAAGCTTCGAGGAAAACTCCCCGCTCGTCAGGGAATTGCTGGGGAGTGATGCGCCAAGCGCCGCTGATCGAAAGTGGCTGGATGTCCAAGGGGGCCTCCCAAATTCGGTTCAATTGTTGGATCCCACACTAGCACCTGGCATGAATATTGGGCCGGGCGCGCTAGGCTAAGACCACTGTCACCGAACGAAGGGACTGCCGATGAGGTGGATGGTTGTCGGCGCAAAGGGCATGCTCGGAACTGACCTGGTTACGCGGCTCGTTGCGGAAGGCCACGATGTTATGGCCGTGGACCGAACCGAAGTCGATATCACGAACGAAGCATCCGTCGAGCACGCGATCGACAAAGTCGACGTTGTTGTCAACGTTGCCGCATTCACGGCCGTTGATTCCGCCGAAGAAAACGAGGCGGAAGCTTTCCTCACCAACGCCGTAGGCCCTCAACACCTCGCGCGCCGCTGCAAGAAAATCGGTGCCCGGCTTGTACATATCTCCACCGACTATGTTTTCGATGGCTCGAACTCGTCCCCGTACCTGGAAAGCGGTGCCGTCAACCCGGCGGGAGCCTACGGACGGACGAAGGCCGCGGGTGAATGGGCGGTGCGCGCAGGTACCGACGACTACATTATTGTCCGCACAGCATGGCTCTACGGTGCTCACGGCACGTGCTTCCCGAAGACCATGGCCGAGCTTTCAAACAAGAACTCGACCCTGTCTGTCGTTACCGACGAAGTTGGTCAACCGACATGGACCGCCGACCTCGCAGACCTGATCCTCCGCCTCGTGCTCGCCGAGGTGCCTTCCGGCACCTACCATGGCACTTCCTCGGGGCGAACCAATTGGCACAGCTTTGCTCAGGCCATCATGACCTCCCTCGATAAGGACCCGGACATCGTTAAGGAAACAACGGCCGCAGCATTCCAGCGTCCCGCCCCGCGCCCGTCCTTCTCAGTTCTTGGCCACAACCAGCTCGTCGCCGTCGGCGTCGACCCGATCGGTAACTGGCTCGAACGCTGGAACGAAGCCGCCCCGGCAGTCCTTGCAGAGTTCAAGGACTAGAGCGGACGCAACCCAGGTGCTGCACTCCTCGTTCGGAAGACTCTCATCGATCTACCCTAAGAACCGGGATTGAATAGCAATCAAGCTTTCAACGAGACAAGCTTTCATCTAAACAAGCTTTTAACTAGACAAGGTTTCATCTAAATGTCGGTCGGTCACGCACTAAGCGAGACCGACCGACATTTGTATGAGGTTTGAGGGGGCCGTCCCCTTTGTTCATACGGCACCGGCGTTAGCCACAACGTGGTTGGCGTGGTGGCTCTTACTTACCTCGCTCGACGAGGTTGAGGAGGTACTGGCCGTAGCCGGACTTCACGAGAGGCTCCGCGCGTTCGACGAGCTCCTCATCGGTGAGGAATCCCATGCGCCACGCGACCTCTTCTGGCACGCCGATCTTCAGGCCCTGGCGGGCCTCGACTGTACGCACAAAGCTTGTCGCATCAGCAAGAGAATCGAACGTGCCGGTATCGAGCCAGGCCGTGCCGCGGGGGAGGACCTCCACTGACAGCTTGCCTTCACGCAGATAGTGAGCGTTGACGTCCGTGATCTCGTACTCGCCCCGAGCCGAAGGCTTTAGGTCACGAGCAATCGCAACGACGTCATTGTCATAGAAGTACAGGCCAGGAACCGCATAGTTTGACTTCGGCTTTGTTGGCTTCTCCTCAATCGACAGGGCCTTGAACTCGCGATCGAACTCTACCACGCCGTAACGTTCGGGATCGTTGACGTGATAGGCGAAAACCGCACCACCATCGGGATCAATGTGGCGGCGTAGCTTTGCTCCCATACCTGGGCCGTAGAAGATGTTGTCACCCAAGACCAGTGCCGCTGCATCATCGCCAACAAAGTCGGCTCCCAGAACGAAGGCCTGAGCCAGTCCATTGGGAACTTCCTGGACGGTGTAGGAGAGGTTCGCTCCCATCTGGCTACCGTCGCCAAGCAGACGGTGGAAAGACTCCGCGTCATGCGGGGTCGTAATGATGAGAATGTCTTTGATCCCAGCCAGCATAAGAGTCGACAGAGGATAGTAGATCATTGGCTTGTCATAGACCGGAACAAGCTGCTTGGACACACCCAGGGTGATGGGGTGCAGGCGTGTGCCGGAACCACCGGCAAGAATAATGCCACGCATAACTGAACCTTCCGGTAGGGGATGTGCTTCGCCCATTATTGCCTGAAACCCGTGGGAGCGCACGAGTAGTAGCCGGTAACGGGTACTCGAATCAGGGAGGATTCAGGAACTGTTCGTCAACGTCCCAGGCTGAGCAGACATGCATCGCCTTCAAGTCGGGAGGAGGATACTGCGTGACCTTCGCGACCGATCATGCTGGTGCCAAGGGGCGAATAATGCTGGCACTAAGCGGCCGATCCGGGCCCGAACGACCAAAGCTGTCGGATCCAATCCGCCTATGTTCCCAAACTTCTAATTGACTTGCGCTCTCAGGGACGGCATGTTCTTAGGGACGAAGCGTTCTCTCAGACTCGGGGTAGGCGAACGGCTCCCTCAACCTGCTCTGCCTTTTCTGCCGAGTCCGCGTCGGCAACGACAAGGGTCCAGTCCTTTTGAAGGGCGGAAAGGAACGTGGAGAGGAGTTCCTGGGGCGTTGGATCGACGAGAAGGAGGCGGCCGCTTCCCTCCGGCAGATCGACCTGAAAGTCTGCCGCGTTGGAGTCCGCACCAAGAGTTTCGTCGAGGAGAATGTCTGGCTGGGAAAGAACTTCACCGTTGCCGTCGGTTACCCCTGTTGGAAGATCACCGGGGTAGGACAGATCGAGGGCCCCGAGGGAAACGGCAATGACTTCGTCGGCGTCCCCGGAGGGATCGGTGGTGACCAGTGTTTCCCCGTCTTCGAAGCCAACGGTGGCGCCGGCCAGAAGCCCGCCGAGGCCCCAGGTGATGAGACGCCAGTGACTTGGCAGGTCCAGTTCTAGATTGCTACCAGCATCGATCATGAGATCGTCAGCGAGGAAGTTAGCTGCCTTAGCGACGTGGTTGGCGACAACTTTGCCGGAGAGCTCGAGGCGGGGAGCCCCGGCCGAGCTCCCATAAAGCGTGAGCACCGGTAGAGCGCCCCGGCTGAGCAGGGCGCGATACACGTCAATTGCAGTCACAGTCCAAGAGCCTTTCGTCCGGCCGCTACGCAGGCATTAGAGGCGCCTGCAACAAAGGAAGAACCATCCCAGATAGGAGTTGATAGTTCTGCCCCATTGTAGCCTTCGTAGATCCCGCCGGCCTGCTGGATAATGTGGATTCCCGCCGCCACATCCCACGAGTGAACTCCCGTCGAGAACGAGGCAACGGCCCTGCCGTCTGCCACGTAGCAAAGGTCGAGAGCTGTGGAGCCCGGGCGGCGCATCGACCGGAACGAACGTCCCGCTTCCCGCCATCTCACCAGCGCGGAATCATCAGCAGAGTTGATCTTTGGGTATTCCGTGGCGCACAGACCATCCGAAGGAACAGCGTCCCGCTGGACGGAGAGCCTGCGAGTCTCGTAACCGGGCTCATCCAGGTATGCGCCCGTGTCGTCAGCCGACCAAATCCGGTTGACGATGGGCTGGCAGACCCCGGATGCCACAAACTCTCCACCGCGGGCGGCCGAGATTGAGATGCACCAGTAATCCCATCCGCCAGCAAAGTTGGAGGTGCCGTCGATCGGGTCGACGATCCAGATCAGATCGTTTGGGGAGGGCTCCCCAGTGTCACCCGTGCGGTTGGACCATCCGGTCTCTTCACCGAGAACCACCGACTCGGGGAACCGCTCAAAGATTGCTTCCCGGATTGCTACCTCGGTGGCGCGGTCGTGCACGGTCACGACATCGTGAAAATCTGTCTTCGTGTCGATCGCCCCAGCATCCCTGTTCGCGGCCCTCAGACCTGGGGAAAGGGTGGTGCAGAGATCGATAATGAACTGGCGAATTTCGGACGGTGTCGTATCAAGCACATATCAATGCTGACACGCCGGGGAGCAACACGCCAATGAGGCTGTGAAGAGAATCCAATCTTTATGGGCGATTTGTGGCGTGTCTATCGGCCACTTGAGAGAATTCTCGAGATAACTTGCCTTTTTCACCTTGACTAATTGGGTCTTACACGGTTGTAATTTACTCAGTGACCGAATTAGTAAGGGGGTTCGATCAGATGTGGAATCTGACCGGCAACCAGGCGCCTCATCCGCGCCATGAAAGCAAGGGAGCGTCCGTAACGGAGCTTCCCACCAGCACAAGCTCACTGTTCCATAACCTGTGGGGGCTCGGCTACGACGAGGGAGAACTCGGCTGGCTCGACAGAGCGCTGTGCGCCGAAACCGATCCCGATATTTTCTTCCCGGAGAAGGGCGGCTCCACCGCCCCTGCAACCAGCGTGTGCCAGAATTGTGAAGTTCGTGGGGAGTGCCTCGAGTACGCCCTGTCGAACGATATTCGCCACGGCATCTGGGGAGGCATGTCAGATAATGACCGCAGAAGGGCTTCGCGCCAGCGCAGGCGGGCCGCTGGAGAACGGTAATCAGCGGTGAGCGCTAACACCGCGGCCGGCGGCATTCTTGCGATTGTCGTCGGCCGTTCCACGTCCGACCATTTACCGACCACTCTCCAGGCGGTAGCGTCCGGAACCCGCACCCCCGACAGGCTGAACCTCGTCCTCCTGGACGACGGCGAATTCGACGTATCCGTTCTCACGGATGTTGGTATCGAAACCGACATCATTCGCTCTGACGCCACCGCATCGGGTGCCGCCTACGAGGACGGCATGGGGGAGTCGGAGTGGACGTGGCTCCTCCACGCAGACTCGGCACCGGGCGAACGGTGCCTCGCCGACCTGCACCGCGACGGTGAAGCTTCTCGTGCAATCGCAGCGCTCGGCCCGAAGCAGGTTGGCTGGGACGACCCGACGGAGCTTCTTGAAGTTGGCATTACGGCGACCCGGTCAAGCCGCCGTGTCCCCGAGCTGGATCCGAGGGAGAAAGACCAGGGCCAGTTCGACTGGCGCGACGATGTTCTCGGTGTCGGCACCGCAGGAATGCTCCTGCGGACCGCTGACCTGGTCGATGCTGGGGGATTCGATCCCGTCCTGGGGCCCTTCGGTGACGGCCTCGAGCTGTCACGGCGCCTCCGAGCGGCCGGCCACCGCGTCGTTGTTGTTCCCTCCGCAGTTATCAGGCACGCCCGCGAGTCCTTCGCGGACACCCCTGCCTCCTTTGGTCGGCGCCGCGGATCCCAGATGTACACGGCGATTCAGCGAGCCCCGCTCCTTCTCGCCCCGGTCCTTTTCCTCTGGTTCCTGCTCCTGTCCCCCATACGCGCACTCTTCCGTCTCGGCGTGAAAGACACGGTCCGTGCCCGTGGTGAGCTTCGCGGCGGCGCTAGCCTACTTGCGAAGACCGGCGCGCTGTGGCGCGCCCGGAAGCGGCTCAAGCAGGCAACCGTCACAACGTCCTACCGGAGCCTCGAAGCCCGGCACCGCGACGTTCTTGACGGTCGCTCAGATATTCGTAAGGCCCAGCGCGAGGCTCGGCGCCTGCGGCACCTTCCGCCTCAGCACCTGCGCAAAGAAGCGGCCGAGCGCCGCCGTCGCACCCGAGCCAGTGGTCTTGCCCTCGCCGTTATCACCATCGTTGCGGGAATCGTCGCGTTCCTGCCAAATCTCCCGGCTTTCGGGTTGACGGGTGGCGGGTTGCTTCCCGATGACTCGTCGGCAGGCGATCTCCTTCGCCTTGCCATATCGTCGTGGGTTCCCACCGGTGACGGTTATCCCGGATACCTGGACCCGATCTGGGTTCTGGCGATCCCGTTTGTGTACGTGGCGGGCTGGTTTGGTGGCACGCTCACCGAAGTTGTTTTCCTGTTCTTCCTGCTCGCCCCGTTCTTGGCCGGCATGGCGGCCTTCCGCGCCTCCGGTGCGGTCGCGAACTCCCCGGCGGTGCGCTTCGTGGCGGGTGCCGCGTGGGCGGTAGCGCCGCCCCTCCTGTCGTCCCTGTCCGCGGGGCAGGCCGGTGCGGTTCTGCTCCACATTGTGCTTCCCCTCGTCGTGGCAGCGATTGCTCGCTACGTGCGAGCGCAACGCTCTTCCCATCTGGGATCGGCAGCCTGGTGGACTCTTGTGGCGGGCGCCGCCTACCCGGCGTTCCTCCTCCCGCTCGGCGTTGTGGCCCTCGTCCTTGCCGTTGCGCAGCGACGGGCCGCCTGGATGTGGCTTGTCGCCCCCGGCGTCTCCCTCGCGGGTCCCGCCCTCTGGTATCTCCTGAAGGACCTTCCCGGTTCCCTGGTTCGCCTCCCCGGAGCAACGTTCTCCTGGCAGGCCGGAACCGAGTACGAGGTGGTGGCGGGATGGCCGGGAGGAATCGGTTCCTTCAAAGTCGTCATCCTCGTCGCCACCGGTCTCGTTGTTCTAGCCGCGATGGTCTCGCTTGCTCGGGTACGCCGCTTCGGTACGGTCAGAGCGGGATGGGCGCTGGTTGGTCTTGGGGGCCTGCTTGTCTCGTTCTCGCTCACCCAGGAAATCGGTGTGGACGAGCGAGTGTTCGAAACGGCAATCGCCTGGCCGGGCCCGGGCCTCAGCCTGCTGTGGCTCGGCCTGCTCGTTACAATCGTGGGCGGAGCCCACGGTATCCGCGCCGACCTCTCAGATTCGTCCCTGTCATTGCGGCACGCCCTCGTCGGTATCTGCGCCCTGGGCCTCGTTGCCCTTCCCGTCGCGTCGGCGGCCTCGTGGCTCGTTGGCATTCATACCGGATCCCCTCAGCATGCGGTGAGTAGCGCTCCCGAGGTGAGCGTTCCCGCGCTCGCGCAGAAGAGCTCAACGGACCCGGAAAAGGGCCGAACCCTCGTGGTCACTCCCGAAGGGGAGAAGATCACGGTTTCGCTGTGGCGGGGCGACGGTCCGCAACTTACCCACACCGGTCATCTCCCATCCAGCGGGGACGACCTTGGGCAGGCCCTGACCCGGCTCGGTGAGGACGATTTCGCCGACCTTATGGCCGAGCACGCTGTCACCGTTATTCTCATTCCCGGAACCGGAGAGCAGTCGGAGCAGCTCGCGAGGATGCTGGACGCAACCGATTCAATCACCCGGGTGACAACCGCGGATGTTGGCACGTTCTGGCGAGTCGACGTCCCGTCGGGACGCGTCATGCAGGGCGGAGAGGTACTGCCGTCCGGCGTTATCGAGGCGGCAGTTGATGCCGAACCGGGTGTTCTGTACCTTGCCGAGCGTGACAACCCGAAGTGGACCGCAACCCAGAATGGCGAAGAGCTGGAGCGTGCCGATGATGATTGGCGTGCGGCGTGGACCGTTGAAGAGGCCGGCGAGGTCACGATTTCCCACGAGGGCGGGTTCTCGATTATCTGGGTGACCCTGCTCCGGGCTCTTCTCATTATTGGAAACATCACCGTCAGCCTGCCGTGGAGGATCCGATGAGCAAGACTCGTATCGCAACCGGACTGGCCTCCCTTGCCATCGGGGTCGGAGGCGTCTCCCTTGCCCTCCTGACGCCCGCCGCAGACCCGGCAGATCCCGCACTGTCCTCGGTGGAGGGAACGGCACGCGCCGTGTCTTTAGCCTGCGGACCGGACTTCGAGAACACGATGGGGGAGACGACTGCCGGAATCGGCGGGGAAGACTCCACGGACCTCGTGCGCACGAGAACGATCGTTGTGTCCGGCGGCGACGCGAGCCTGGCCGGAACCACTATCGAATCCGAGGGCACGGACAATCTGCGTTCGTCGTTCGAGTCGGGTGCCTTCCCGGGCGAGCTTCGCGTAGAGCCGGGGGATGAGGCGGCTTTAGCTACCGGTACGACCCAGCGTTTCCAGGACCGCGGCGAACTTGCCGGCATGGCGATGACTTCCTGCGTTGCGCCAGCAACCGAACAGTTCCTTGTCGGCGGAGCAACGTCGGCGTCCTCCTCATCCCAGCTGGTCCTGACAAACGTTTCGGGAAGTCCCGCCACGGTCAATATCGATGTCTACACGTCGACCGGCGAAGCGGCCCCATCGATCCTGTCGAGCACAACCGTCGACGCCTATTCGAGCGAAACCCTTCTGGTTGAGGCAGGGGCACGGGATGCTCGCCTTGCCTTCCGCATCACCTCCACGGGAGGTGAGGTGGCGGCCCAGCTGCTCACCCACGAGGTTGATGGCATTGTCGGCTCCGGTGTCGAAACTGTCTCGCCAGGGGCTGCGCCCTCGCAGCGAGTTGTTGTCCCGGGAGCCGACCTATCCGGGGAGAACGGCGATGTCTCTCTCCGGGTAGCGAATCCGGGATCGGAGACGGCGACCGTGTCGGTACTGTCCGCAACGACAGATGGTACGGAAGAAGTGCCGGGTTCGCAGGATGTGGCTCTCGCCCCGGGCACGGTCCTGGACCTGTCGATGGACGGGCTGGGTGGTGACTGGTCCGCCCTGATCGTTGACGCCGACCGTCCAGTTCTTGCCGCGGCGCGGGTAGATTTGGAGGGTGATTTTGCCTGGCTCGCTTCTGGTGAGCCCGTCACGAACGGTGTTGTCACGATCCCGGACTCGGAATCGTATGTGACGCTGTACTCTGCGGAACCGACCGGAGCCACGATCACGTTCTACGACCACCTTGGCGCAGAGGTCGAAGAAACCGAGGTCGACGTTGACGAGATCGCTACAGTGGCGTCGCCGGATAGTGCATCGCACGCGGTTGTTGAAGCAGATGCGGGGGTCTATGCCGGGATTCTCTCAGTCAAGGAGCTGGAGACCATCACCGGAATAGCGGGGCTAACCCTCACGATCCCACCGGCGGGATCCAGCGACCTGGAACTCCAGGTCATCAACTAGGCACGCTTCGTCACGGCAACACGAATGAGTGTCTGCGCCAGTGTCGCAGACGCGTGAGTGATGGGCGTCGAGCGGCGGCAGGCCTAATCTCACATGCTGCTATCCCGTACGTTGCGAGTTTCGGTGAGTTAGCGCGAGGGGCATGCTGTCAGTGACCGTGGTAGTCGATTTCCTCGGGGAATTTTCCGAGGAAGGATGCGAGTTGCTGGGTGACGACCGCGTGGACGAGAAGCGAGAGCGCTCCCGGCGTGGGGGCCAGTTGTTCCATGGGCCTGCGGTAGAAGACAATCCTTCCCTCCACGCCCGATGACTTGTCCATGGGGAAGAAGCGGGCCTGGGGGATGCCGTCCTCCCAGGGCGTCGGATCCGATTCGGGTACGTCGAGAACGCCGTAGTCGAGCCGGTCAACATCGGGACCGAGGTGCCGACGATAGGTGGCGATCTCCATCGACACAATGTCATCGAAGCGTTCCGCACGCGTTCGCCAGGCTGGCGTGCTGGGAGGCATGATCGGCCCTCGGATACCACGGCCGTGGCGGTCGCGGCGCAGGGTCGGATGTGGCTTGGGGAACTGATTCGACGGGTAGGTGGTCACCCGACCAGGATACCCCGCGTGCTACCGTTAGTAGTTGTGGTAAGGCAATGTTCGAGGACTAGATGCACCGGTCGCGCGGTCGTCACGATGACATACGACTACGGTGAAGCGACCGCTGTCGTTGGACCCCTCTCACCCGTCGCACAAAAGGGTGCTCTCGACCTGTGTGAGGATCATGCCCAGTCGGTAACTGTCCCCAGAGGATGGTCGATGGTCCGTCTCGTCACCGAATACGAGCCAGCACCGCCCTCCGACAATGACCTCATGGCGCTCGCCAACGCGATCAAAGAAGCGAGCCAGCGCCGCGCCCCAGAACCCCGCCCCGCGCAACGCGAAGTGCGCAGACAGTCCGATGTCCCCGGCCAAGTCGGGCCGAAGCTGAGGGCCGTACCCAACCCGGAGGAAAACAATGACTGACTGGATCGACAACGCACTCATTTGCCCCAAGACCGGCACGCCGCTCAAGCGTGAAGGAAACTACTACGTGTCCCAGTCCACCCCGGCCTGGAAGTACCGCATCGAGAACGACGTTCCGATCCTCCTTCCGACCGAGGCCGAGCCGGCAAACTAAGGCTCATCCAGCGAGCTAGAACCACGTACGGCCACCGGTGCCAAGCCCGATAACTCAGGCCGATCCTGTTATCTGAAACCGTGCCTAGTCGCCGGGGACGAGACTGCCTACCTAGCTCCGGCGCGCCCTTGAGGAACTCGTCGCACGTTCAGTTTCGCCACGAAAAGGTCCTGGCCCGGCTGAGAAAAAGTTTTGTTCCGTCCGGAAGAACTGGCCGGGCTACCGAACCGAGTAGGGCAGCGTGGTGAGGCGTTCCTCGGTCTTCATCTGACGGACCATCGCCAGCGCCTCACGTTCGTAGTCCGCTGCTTCCCGCACTGCTAGGACGGTTGCGATAAAAGCTTCGGGATTGGTCCCGCGCGGGGGCGGGGGAGCGACGAACATTTCCAGTCCGGCCGCTAGATCCCGAGCCCGAGAGATTCTTGCGTCTTCGGTCATTGGTTTCGCGGAGCGGAGGAAGTCCCGGGAAGCGATGGAAAGATGACCGGGGACGGGACTGATTGTTGCCACCTGGGCCCAGCGGGCCAGTGACGGATCGACGGAATGAGGTTCCGGCCCCCTGTATCGCCTCGGCCATGACACCACGATGGTGCCTGCGAGCAGGTCACCGGAGCGCTGACCCTTGGACGTCAGAAGAATGCTTGAGATGCCAAGGACGCCGAGGGACAGGTGGATATCGAAAAGTCCCGCAACGGAACGAGTGAGCGCATGCCTCATCCCAATAGTTCCCCCGTCGTACCGTACGGTCCGTGAACCGGTCATGACCCTGCCGAGCGAACTGCCCTTTGTTGCGTACTGGACGGCGAACGGGATGAGGACAGCCCACACCATGAGATACGTCGTCAACCACGTGATGATCTGGGCCGCGTTCGACGGCTCCCACACTCGTAGCGTCAGGTAGATAGCGAGACCGGTGACACCTGTATAGAGCGTCGTGTCGATAACTGCCGACATGATCCGCGTACCCAGGGAAACTGTGGGCAGGACAAGGCCCACGCCTTCGCCTGTCACGATATCGGTGCGACTATCGGCAACCTCGATTGCCCGGCCGACCTGGTACCGCTCCTCGGTATCCTTCGTCATGCCACCACAGTACCGACAAAATAAACAATCGTGCGCGGCAGAACTCCCCGCGCACACAGCTTTCTCGCATGCGAGACTTGTGGCATGGACGCTCATGCCTTCGCTCTTGCGCACCGCCCCGAATGGGAGCGGCTCCGCGAACTGTCCAGACGCAAGACCCTAACCGGGCCCGAATCAGATGAGTTCATCCGCCTCTATCAGCGGTCCGCCACCCACCTCGCCATGCTCCGCACCGAGAGCCCCGACCCGAACGTTGTCCTGCGGCTTTCCCAGGTCCTCTCGCGGGCGCGTGCCACCATGACGGGCACGAGAACGGTCAATCGAAACTCCGTCGCCCAGTTCTTCCGGGCCACCCTGCCACTCGCCCTTTACCGGGTGCGGTGGTGGACCGTGTGGGTCATGATCGCCTTCCTCGTTATCGCAACCTCCACGGCAATCTACACCGCCACCAACCCGGAGGTCCTCTCGGCGCTTGGAACCGAAGCGGAACTCGAGCACTACGCCAATGTTGCCTTTGCCTCCTACTATTCCGAGTACCCATCGGCGGACTTTGCCGGACAGGTCTGGTCAAACAATGCGCGAATCGCCGTCCAATCCATTGCCGGGGGAATCACCGGATTCGTGCCCGCCCTCGTCATCTACGAAAACGCCGCGGGAATAGGCTCATCCGCCGCAATCATGCACTCCCAGGGCGGACTTGACGTCTTCTTCAAACTGATTCTTCCCCACGGCCTCCTCGAACTCACCGCGATCTTCATTGCCGCCGGAGCCGGGTTCTCACTGTTTTGGGCGATGGTGTCACCGGGCTATCGAACGCGATCGCAGGCGCTCGCGGAAGAGGGGAGAATCACCGTGATTGTTGCGGCCGGTCTTGTTATTGTCCTCGCGATCTCCGGCATCATCGAAGGCTTCGTCACGCCCTCGGGGCTACATTGGACAGTCAAGGTCTTCATCGGCGCACTGGCACTGGCCGGATACTGGGCGTACACAATCGCGGGTGGACGGTGGGCCTTAAGCCAGGGCTATTCAGCCGATATTGATGAAGACGAAGCGGGCTACAGCGCACCGGTGGCGGTGCAGAAGGCATAGCAGGCACGTTGCAAGTCGGGCACGGTAACGGAACTGGAATCGGGATGATCGGGCGGGACCGAACGCGCTGCTTGAGCTCCCCTGCTTCACCTCCGGTCAAAGCTCTAGAGCCTGCCGGCTTCCTTCAAGGCCAGGTACGTGTCGGCCACCTTGGCGGGCAGATCGTCCGGGGGAGCGGTGACAACAACGGCACCCAGGCGAGACAGATGGTCGGAGAGGGCTCTCTCGTCGAGGAGAGCACGGTGTGCTGCCGCCGCCTCGTAGGCTCCCTGCGACGTTCCATCGGTCTGCGTCATACTCACGATCACCGGGTCGGTTGCGACTGCGACGATGATGGTGTGGCGGTGGAGGAGGCTGATTGCCTCGAGCAGACCGCCGGGCACCGTTCCCGAGTCGAGGGCGGTGGTGATGACAACGAGAGACTTGGCGTTGACCGTCTTGCGAATGTTGCCGGCCACGTCCGCCCAATCCGTTTGGGCAAGCGATGGTTGAACATCGGCGAGAGCCGCCGCCACCGTGTGGATGGTGGATCGACGTGCCGGATCAACGCGAGCCTTGAGAGTGTCGTCGTGGACGAGAACGTGGAGGAGGTCGCCGGACTTCTCGGCAAGGGCCGCAAGAAGAAGCGTGGTTTCGATCGATGAGTCGATCCGTGGTTCCTCACCGATACGGATCGAGGAGGACCTGCCGCAGTCCAGAACCGAGACGATCCGTCGATCGCGCTCGGGCCGCCACGTCTTCACGAGCGTTTGACCCCGCCGGGCGGTGGACCGCCAGTCAATCGATCGAACGTCGTCGCCACGCACGTATTCGCGTAGCGAATCGAATTCGGTTCCCTCACCCGAGACAAGGAGGAGGCTTTTCCCCTCCATTTCCTTCAACCTGGCAATCCTGCTGGGCAGGAACCTGCGGGCTTTGAACGCCGGCATCACCATTAGCTTCGCGGAGTCTTCCCTGTTGCGTTGCCGTCCAGCAAGGCCCAGGGGGCCCGCGGTGCGGACGGTGATCGGGCCGGATTCGATCTTGCCCCGGCGGGAGGGAGAAATGATTGTTGACTGGATGGTGCGGCGGCCGGGGCCAAGATTGAAGGGAATGAGCGACGGCGCCGCTGTTACGGAAGGTGGCCACCCGTTTCGCACGGAGCCGCGCGCCCTGCGCGAAGAATTGTTGCGGATCTCCACGTCGGTAGACTGCACGGTTCCCAGCCGAAGAGTGACATCTAAGCGGGTGACGGCAATGTTCTGCGGATTCGTGGCGAGAAGCCAGTCCGCACCGCACAGGGCAACGACGACCAGGAGAACGACAACCGGCCATACCCAGCTGCCGCCCAACAGCCCGCCGGGATGGCGAGGAGGACGAGGAGTGCGGAACGGAGAGTTGCGAACATTAGCGGGGAACCGGAACCTGCGTGAGAACGTTCTCGACAATCCGCTCGGGCGTGAGCCCGTCGAGTTCGGCCTCGGGTTGAGGCTGATGCGGTGAGCAAGTGCAGGACGTGCCATGGCCTTTACATCATCGGGAGTGCAGTAGTCCCTTCCCGACAGCCAGGCCCAGGACTGACCGGTGCGCAGGAGGGCGGTTGCGCCGCGCGGGGATACTCCGACCGAGACCGAGGGGGCCGTGCGGGTGGCACGCACCAGGTCAACGATGTAGGACTGGATAGCGGGGTGGACCTCGACGGAACGGACCTCGTGGCGGGCTTTGATGACATCTTCTGCCGCCGCGACGGGGTTGATGTTTGCGGTGGAAAGATCGTTCGGATCAAAGTAACCCGCGTGCCGGCGAAGCACCTCGAGTTCGGCGTCCCGCTCGGGGAGCGGAACCTCGAGCTTCAGCAGGAAGCGGTCGAGCTGAGCCTCGGGAAGCGGATACGTTCCCTCGTATTCGATCGGGTTCTGCGTGGCGATCACCATGAACGGCTCGGGAAGGTCTTTCGGGTCGCCGTCGACCGTGACACGCCCCTCGGCCATGGCCTCCAAGAGAGCCGCCTGAGTTTTTGGTGGGGTGCGGTTGATCTCGTCGGCGAGCAACAGCTGGGTGAAGACCGGGCCCGGACGGAACGTGAACTCACCGGTTGCCGAACGATAAATCAGGGAGCCGGTGAGATCGCCCGGCATGAGATCCGGCGTGAATTGCACGCGAGAGTTGTCGAGGCTGAGCGCGGCTGACAGGGAACGCACGAGAAGAGTCTTCGCGGTGCCGGGAACGCCTTCCAGGAGGACGTGACCGCCAGACAGCAGGCCGATCAGCAGGCCAGAGAGGACGCCCTCTTGGCCGATCACAGCCTTGCGGACCTCGGTGGCAATCCCCGCGAAGGCCCGCTGGGATTCAGAGGCACCGGGACCGGGGGTTGGCATGGCAAGAGGTGGGCGGTACGAGGGGCTAGTCATGGATGAGCTCCTTGGTGAGTGCGGTTAGTTCGTGTGCGAGGTCAACAAGCTCACGGTCGGTTGTCGGCGGAGGGCCGTAGAGAACTTGGCTGACCCGGTCCGGATGCCAGCCAGATGCTTCTGAGATCCGGGAAATGACGTTCTCCGGTGTGGCTTCGGAGGGGATGCCGAGCCGGGCGGCGACCCTTGCGATCGTTCCCGCACGTAGAGCCTTGCCGGCATGGCCCGCGTTCCCGCCCCGCTCGTAGAGTCGGGCGCGGCCGCGTGCCGATTCTGCGGAGGGCACGATAACGGGAAGGGATTCGGGGATCAGGGGGCCGACGGGCCTGCGAACACAGATGCCGTACCAGAGGGCCGCGATAGCAAAACCAGCGAGAGCGCCGGTGAGTGCGGGCGGAACGGCCGAGATCGAGGAATCTGTCGCAGTTGTTTCCGTCGGTATGATCCAGGACACGGAATCGGTATGCCCCAGAGCCCTTATGGCAACGGCGGCGTTGTGTGCTCGGTCCAAGTAGTCGTTGGTGAAGACCTCGGGAGAGGCAAAGACCGAAACGTTCCCCTCGACCGCCAGGTAGTGTCCGCTGGTCACCGGGAAACACCCGGTGGCGGGAATATTGTTCGTGTCGATGCCCCAGGTGGCGCCGTCGATGGCGTCCAGATCCGAGACCCAGTCGACCGAACAGTTGGGGCCGGTCGGTGTAGCGGAGGACGATGAGAAGGCGCGGGGATTGCCGGTCAGCCACAGGGATGCACCCCTGCCTTCGTCCATGACAGCCACGACCGGTCTGCCGGACTCGATGAGCGATTCCCGTTCCCGTTCGGTCAGGAGCGAGAACGGGTCCCACACGAGAATCGTGCCTTCATGATCAAGTGCCTCATCGGCGGTGCGGACAACGGTGATGGTGGCACCGCGATCCTCGATGATCGATCCGAGTGCGCCAGCACCATCCGGGGAGACCGAATCCGGGTGCATAGTCTGCTGATTGCCCCTCCCCTGAAGGGTGATGATCGAGAGAGCAAGGAGGCCAATGATGATCGCGGTAAAGATTCCGAACAGGACCTTGTTCTTGAGCGGCTTCTTAGCAACGAGTTGCGCGAACTTCGGATCGGAGCTCATGCGTTCACCACCCGGCCCGCCTGACGGCATCGGTTCGCGAGGTCGGCCATTGCCTGAGCATCAGCGAGCGTTGCCGAGCCGCCGCCGTAGACGACCGAATTGAAGAGTTGCGCGCCCGGGCCCAGTGGCAACCCCGTTGTGGCATTTCCCTGCCAGGCTGCTTCCACGGCAGTCATGCCGGGGGTGGCAAGAATCAGGCCGCGTTCGTCAAGGATGCGGATGCTGGCGCGATAGTAGTCCGCGCACGCTGAAGCGTAGTTGCCTGCGCGCAGCGCCGCGGCAGCGTCCTGCTCGAGCCTGTCGAGCGGCCGCGAATCATCGAGGATGGTCGACGGCCCGGATGCCTTCTTTCGGGCGCCGGGGCGGAGCCTGCCGTAGTAGAGAGCGAAGCCGCCGACGACGAGAAGAAAAATGATGATTGTGACCGACCCCGTCAGCGAGGGATTGAACGTGACGTCGAGACTGAGATGCTGGAGGCGTTCAATGAGCCACGTACCAAGCCGTTCAACGAGGGATTGGCCGGGTTCCTGGTATTTGGCTTTGGACAGTTCTTCCACGGCCCACATGCGCGCCTCGTCCCCCTCGGGGTCGAGGAAACGCAAAGGGAGGGAAGCGAGCACGGCCTAAGAGTCGCGGACCTGGCCGTGGAAGCCCTCCCGGACCATCCGCAGGTTGATGTAGATGACGTTCGTGACTGCCTGGAAGAACGCAACTGACACGGCGGAAATAAGAGCCGATGTGATTGTTGCGTAGATCAGCGTGCCCGTCGTGGTTCCCATGCCGAGGAACGAGAAGATGGCAATGACGATCGAGGCGGCAATCATGAGCACAATGGAAAGGACCACGGCAACGAAGAATGTTGCGAACACCTGGAAGAACATGCCCGACGTCAGCTGGAAGGAACGCGCAATCGACGCGATTGGGCCCCTTTGTTCGGCCACGAGAGCGGGAACAACGCAGGAAAGTCGGACCGCGAAGTAGATGCTGCCGATCAGGAGGAGAAGGGCCAGGATAGCAACGCCGCCGCCTCCCATCGACTCCCCGAACGGAATAAACAGCAGGGAGATCAGGGTCATGATGATAGCCATGGCGACAACGTAGAGAATGTAGGCGACTCCCAGGCGTCCAGCATCGCCCGTCGACATACTGATCGCCCTGCCGATGGTGATCTTGCGGCCGTACACGGCACTCATCGCCGCATTGACGGCCGTCGTGTAAATAAACAGGCCGGCAATGAAGGAAACAAGCGCTGTAAGAATTGTTGAGACCGTGGCCGACGTCGACAAGGCATCCGCATCAACGCTGACGATCTGCGAAGTAGTCAGATAGCTGGCCTCGCCGCCGATAAGAACAATAATTGTAGAAACAATACCGGCGATCAGGTAGACGATCAGCGGGAGTACAACGAACACCTTGGGGTTGTAGCGGATCAGCCGGATCGCGGCATCAATCTGTTCCATTGTTGTGAGCGGGTGCAGAGGGAACGGAGATCCGCTGTAACCGCCGTACGGCCTGCTCCCGTAGTTGCCCGACGATGTTCCGAACTGCCCATAGTTTTCGAGCGTCGAAGGCCGATCGTCGTTTCCAGCGCCACCGTCCCACGGCCCCCGGCTCGGATTCTGATGACCGAAGTAACCGAAACCGCCGCCACCTTGCGTATTGGTGCCGGAACTATTGCCCGGGTCGTTGTTGCCCGAACCATTATTCGGGTAGTTCGGGTAGTTTCCCTGGTTGCTTTCCGGGTTTGGAGCGTTGCCTTCGGAGGCGCCGTCCCGGTCCGCCCAGTCATCGTTCTCCGGATGCCAACGGTGGTTGTCGTTAGACATAATCTTCCCCTCGTGTCAGTGAGACTGGTTTCATCTTGGCACAGTGACCTCTTTGAATGGGAGGTGAGAGGCGGGGAGTTGCATCTCGCAACGTATTTGACAAGGAAAGATCGTCGTTAACGAGACACCGGGGAAGAAGGGCTTTCCGCCGGTGCACGGGTGTATTCGTTATTTCCCTGCTGAGTAAATCAAGCACCAGTAAGAGCGGCGGAATACCTGGTTGGGAGCGATGTGGGATCGTACCTGGTGGATTACGCAGTTAGCCTGTGTGAGGTTGGCGAGTGCTCGGGCAAACTCTGCTCATTCGTGGGAAACTGGTGGCATGAAGTCCCGCATTCTTGTCGTCGATGATGATCCCTCGATCTCGGAGATGGTTGCCATTCTCCTCGAGTCAGAAGGATATGAGGTGACGGTGTGTGCCGACGGGCAGTCGGTGCTCCCGCTCTACCGTGCCGAACGACCCGACCTTGTGCTCCTTGACGTCATGCTCCCCGGCATGAACGGCGTTGAGGTGTGCAAGGCGCTTCGCGACGAGACAGATATTCCCATCATCATGATGAGTGCGCTAACCGACTCCGTTGATGTCATTGCGGGCCTCGAGGCAGGTGCCGACGACTACGTGACAAAGCCGTTTGAGAATTCTGTTCTCATGGCCCGGATTAAGGCTCGCCTGCGCAGGCAGGAGCTGGAGCCGGAGATCCTCAAGGTTGCCGACCTGACGATCGACATTACCGGTCACACCGTGCAGCGTGGCGACGAAAATCTCTCGCTGACGCCGCTCGAGTTTGATCTTCTTGTTGCTCTCGCTCGTAAGCCTCGCCAGGTGTTCTCGCGCGAGGAGCTTCTTGAGCTGGTGTGGGGGTACCGCCACAGTGCGGACACCCGCCTCGTCAACGTCCACGTCCAGAGGCTCCGCGCCAAGGTCGAAAAGGATCAGGATAATCCCGAGGTTGTTCTGACCGTTCGCGGCGTCGGATATCGGGCGGGTGCGGCACAGGAGTGAGCGACCAAGCTCCGGAGCAGGAGCATACAGGCCCTTCGAGGGGCCGACTGATCGCAGAGAACCTGACGGAGCTGGGGCGCTTCTTCAGCCAGCGCCTCCAGGTCCGCGTGATTGCTATCCTCCTGACGATTGTTACGTTCTCCGTTTCCATAACGTTCGGTGTTGCCCTCTGGCAGATTCGCAACCAGGTATTCGACTCCCGCATCGACTCGATCGTCGAAGAATTCGGGGTGGATGCTCGGTCAGCCCAGCAGAACTTCTCGGCAACCATCGGTTCCAACCCCGGTGATGTTCAGTTGCGTGCCAGCCAGATCGTCACCAGCATGTATGACCCGTCATCCTCGATCATCGGCGTTCTGCTCATGCGGTCCGAGGACCAGGCAAGCACGAACATCCAGATCCTGGAGCCGGTTCGTGGACCCGCTGTTACTCGCGATCTCGTCACGGATGAACTAAGAGCACAAATATCCAGTTCGGAAGCGCTTCACTGGCAGTCCGTCTCCATCCCCCTCAGCAGCGGGGAAACCGAGCCGGGTGTCGTCATCGGCGTTTCCGTATCTATCCCGGGGGCCGGTTCGTACGAGCTGTATTCGGTGTTCTCACTGGAGGCGGAGCAACAGCTCCTCAGCCTCGTTACCACCGTTCAGCTAGTTGCTGGCGGAATCCTTCTTATTCTGCTGGTTCTCATGGCGGTGGTTCTTGTCCGCATGGTTCTCGGCCCAATCCGAGAAGCCTCCCGAAACGCGCGCAGGATCGCCGACGGTGCGTTCGAGGTGCGGATGGACGTCAAGGGTGACGACGAACTGGCACAGCTTGCCGAGTCGTTCAACCAGATGGCGTCGTCATTGGATGAACAGTTTACGCGCCTCCAGAAGCTGTCGAAGGTCCAGCAGGACTTCGTCTCCGCCGTTTCCCACGAACTCCGCTCTCCGGTCACGACGATCCGCATGGCGGGGCAGCTCATCTACGACAAGAGGGACGAGCTACCGCCCAGCCTCCAGCGGTCCGCCGAACTCATGCAGCGTCAGCTCGTTAACCTTGACGCAATGCTTGCCGACCTTCTGGAAATCTCGCGATTCGATGCGGGGGCGATGGCACTCAATACCGAATACGTTGACCTCACGACCCTCGTGGAAGACGTAGTGGAGATGGCGGCACCTCTCGCACGCGAAGACGAAGTCACGGTCCGCGTGCACTCGGTCGGCAACACCTATGCAACTGTGGAACACCGGCGAGTGGAACGCATGGTGCGTAACCTGCTGGTCAATGCGATCGAACACGCGGAAGGCGGCAACGTCCGCCTCGACGTTGTCGGTAACGAGACAGCGGTCGCTGTCCGCGTTGTCGACGATGGTGTTGGCATGAGCCAGGAACAGGTTGATCACGTTTTCGACAGGTTCTGGCGTGCCGATGCTGCCCGCGTGCGCAAGGCCGGTGGCACCGGCCTTGGTTTGACGATTGCCCGCGAGGACGCTCACCTCCACGGCGGAGAAATCCGCGTCTGGGGTGTTCTCGGTGAAGGCTCGAGCTTCCTACTGATCCTGCCCAGGGAACCGGGAAGCCCATTCGTTGCTCCCGTCGACGTTGAAGTTGACTTCGACCCGGAGAAGTTCAAGGAGGAAGAATGAAGAAGCTCATGGCGCTCGCCAGCCTCGTCTGCCTTCTTGCCGCGTGCACTTCGCTGCCGACCGAAGGCCCGGTTAACGCAACGCGAGCCCCGACAGATACCGGTCAGAGCGTCGGCCTCCACGCGAACGGCCCCTCGGCCGGAGCCGACCCCGAAGACATCGTTATCGGCTTCCTCACCGCATCCGCCGCCGGCCTCTCCGACGACTTCGAGGTAGCCCGCGAATTCCTGTCACCGCAGGCATCCGAATCGTGGCAGCCCCTCGGGGAAGTCCGGATCTACTCGGATACTCGGGTCCCCGTCACGACACGAACTGACACTCAAGCAGTTCGGCTGAACCTGGGCAGCGAGGGCTCCCTCGATGAGGACGGTCGTTTCATTGCCTCCAACCCCGACGCGGTCATCACCACCGAATTCTCACTCGCCCGCAATGCGGAAGGGGAGTGGCGGATCATTGATCTCGAGAACGGCCTCCTGATCTCGGCAACCCTCTTTGACACGCAGTACGCCAAGTCGGTCCTCTACTTCTTAACTTCTGATTCGCGCTACCTTGTTGCAGACATGCGTTGGTTCCCGCGAACCACGTACGCGACGGCCGCCACGAATGAGCTTTTCGACGGACCATCCGACTGGCTGGCAGCCGCGGTGCGCACCTCGATTCCCGCAGAAACACAGATTGGCGCGCGAGGAGTTGCCATCGACTCCGGGGTCGCCACCGTGTCACTGAATGAGGAGGCACTCGCCGTCACCGGATATCAGCGGCTGCTGTTCCAGGCGCAACTCGAAGAGACCCTGACGCTCCTCTCCGACGTCCAAGAAGTAGAACTCACAATCGACGGCGCTCCGTGGCAGGTGGCGAGTGGCAATCCTCCCTCCAGCTATCCCTTCACAGAATCCCGCGTACTCGTCATGGTGGGGGATGCGCCCGCACTCTACTGGGACGGCACCACCGAGCTGCTCGACATGGCATCCATTCCCGAAGACCTGCACTCCCTTGCCATCGGCTACCTTGACGACCCGCCCATGGTAGGAATCTCGGGCGACCGGCTCGTCTCCCTGCCGAACGACGGGTCGGAACCGGTCACGCTCCTCGAAGTCGACGACCTCATCGCCCCGTCGGTTGATACCTACGGATGGATCTGGACCGGATCAGCCGAAGGGAACGGCACAATCACCGCCGTTAACCGCGAAGGCGGACGCGTCGACATGACAGCAGACTGGCTCCGCGAAGGCACCATCGACTCGATCCACGTCTCCCGCGAAGGATCCCGCGCCATCGTTGTCTGGCACACCGAATCAACAACGTACGTATCGGCAACCGCAATCGTCCGTGACGGAGAGGGCAACCCGGTCTCCCTCGACGACCCGTTCGAACTCGGAGCCGGAATCGAATCCATCACCGACCTTGCCTGGATCGACGAAACCACGGTCGCGGCACTCGCAACCATCCCCGGAAGCAACAGCCCCGCCATCTATGCCATTCCCATTGGCGGCCCCATCCACACCATCACCGAAGCCAACGGCGCCACCTCAATCACCGCGGGTGACGGCGAAGGCTCCATCATCCTCTCCACCGAAAACGGTCAAATTCTTGAACGTTCCGGTGGGGGATGGCGACTGCTGCTCACCGATGGAGACGATCCCGCGCTCGCGGGCTAAACCACCCGATAATGGGCTAAGCCAATCAATTTTCAATCAATATTCCAGAGCAACCCGCTCTGGCTGAGTCCACATCCACAGGCAGACACTTCGCAATTCTGAATCGGGTGACCATGGTGGTGTGAGCTTCCTTGACGTCCTGTTTCCAGTCCAGTGCCCCGGGTGTGGGCAGTGGGATGTTGCGGTCTGCGACGCGTGCCTGGAACGGGTGGGGCCGCCGCTGGAGATCTCCCGCTTCCTTCCGCAACTGTCGCAGATTGGACCGGACGGAGACGAGAACCCGCTCTTTCCCGTGTGGACCATGTCGTCCTACGAGGACATGGGGCGCATCATTCAGGCCTGGAAGAACAGGCCCAATAGCCTGCTGGATCGGCTGCTGGGAGACCGCATCGACGACTGCGCTACCGACATGGCTCTCCGCCTGCCCTTCGGCGTTGAAATCGACGTCGTGCCCGCACCGTCACGCCCCGCCCGATACCGGTCCGACACCTACATTGCGGGAACAATTGCAGACAGAATTGCCGGCGGAATAGCCCGGGGCTTCGCAGAGCGGCTCGCTCGCGCGATCGAATCGAGCCAAGAGGAGCAAAGCTCTGATTATCCGAATAACTCCGACCTTGTATGCGGTACGGTAAACCCGGGTGGCGCCGAAGCCGCGCACCGCCCCGGGCGCCTGCAGAGCACGCTGGCCCCATCTGTTACCGTGACGTCCCGGACGATGTTTCAGCCCCGGCAGGGGCGCCAACGGGGACGGTCCCGTCGGGAGCGTCGGGGACGTGAACCGGTGAGGCTCATGGGGGCGGAAAAGCCTCGGACGGTTCTACTTGTAGATGACGTGGCGACGACCGGATCGACCCTTGAGGCCTGCTGGCAGGCGCTCCATCAGGGCAAACATCGGATCCTTGGAGCTCTCTGTGTAGCGGCCGTTATTCCGCCAGGGGAATTGTCTGTTCACGAGACACTTTTGGGTAAACGTAGAGTAAAATGAGTTAAACGATATCCACAGGGAATCGTGAATTCGAAGGAGGTGGTTTGATCGTCTCGCCACTTCGGCGAGTTTGCCATTTCAAGAGGGCCCTGAGCCCTAACCCCTCATGAGGAGATAATCGTGGAAATCATCGTACAAGGTCGTAATGCAGAGATTTCGGATCGGTTCAAGGAGTATGTCTCGGACAAGCTCTCCAAGGTTGAACAGTTCGCACCCCGTGCGCAGCGAGTAGAAGTAGAAGTCACTCACGAAGCGCACCTGGCACAGACGGACGTCACCGAGAAGATTGAGATTACAGTCATCGACAAGGGCCCCGTTATCCGGGCAGAGGCATCGGCCTCGGACCGCGGAGCGGCACTGGACCTTGCCACCACCAAACTTATTGAGCGCCTTCGCCGTGCACGCGACCGGAAGAAGGACCATCGGAAGAAGGACGGGAACGGCCACGCGTCCACCGAGCTCAACATTGATCTCGACGAACTGAACGCTGGAGTCAAAGCGACGCCGAAGGTCGAGGACACCGTGCCTCGCGAGCCGGGTGTAGCAATTGAGCAGCAGCTGGGAGATTCCCCGGTCATCGTCCGCCAGAAGCTTCATGAGGCCGAGCCCATGAGCGTCGACCAGGCACTGTACGAAATGGAGCTGGTGGGCCACCCCTTCTACCTCTTCATCGACGAAGAAACGAAGCAGCCCTGCGTTGTCTACCACCGCCACGGATGGACGTACGGTGTTATCCGACTTGACACGACAGTTGTTGGCTAGCGGTATCGACCGCGGGAGCAAAACCGGCGCAGACCGAGGATAGACAGCCTCCGAAGAAGATAAGCGAAGACCCGCAGGTATAGCGATGTACCGCGGGTCTTCGCTTGCTCGGGTGCGGAACAATGGGCTTGCCCCCGACATTGGCATATGGGCTATCCCGGTTACCGCATACTGGCCGGTTTGCCATCGGAGGCCCCACGACCGCGAGAGCCATCATGTGGCCTTGCTCTGGTTGGTTTCCGCTTTGTCGGGTCCTCGGTAGAATGGATCAGGTATATCCACCCCCAAGTATCGAGGTGCACGTGAGCGATCGCCCGCTGTCAGTTGCTGTTATCGGAGCCGGCCCGGCAGGAATCTATGCCGCCGACATCCTGTCCAAATCGGACATCGAAACATCGATCGACCTCTATGAGCGGTTACCTGCTCCCTTTGGACTCGTCCGATACGGTGTTGCTCCCGACCATCCGCGAATCAAGCAGATCATCGTTGCTCTGTACAAGATCCTGCAGCGCGGTGACATCCGCCTGGTCGGCAACGTGACCGTCGGTGAGGACATCTCGATCGAGGACATGCGCGAACACTACGACGCAATCATCCTCGCAACCGGCTCGGATCGCGATGCTCCTCTCGATATTCCGGGTGTTGACCTCGAGGGTTGCTACGGCGCTGCCGACTTCGTTTCCTGGTACGACGGTCACCCCGACTATCCGCGGACGTGGCCGCTTGAGGCGAAGGAAGTCGCCGTTATCGGCGTCGGCAACGTTGCTCTGGACGTTGCTCGCATGCTAGCGAAGCACCCGGAAGATCTCATGGTCACCGAGATCCCCGAGAACGTTGAGAAGGGCCTGCGTGCCAACCCCATCACCGACGTTCACATCTTCGGTCGCCGCGGCCCCGCCCAGGTGAAGTTCACGCCCCTTGAGCTCCGCGAGCTCGGCAAGGTCCCGGATGTTGATGTCATCGTCTATGAAGAAGACTTTGATTTCGACGACGGCTCGCAGGAAGCGATTAGCTCCTCGAACCAGACAAAGCAGGTTGTTAACACCCTGACCGACTGGGTCATGCGAGACGAAGAGCCGACGGCCTCCCGCCGTATCCACCTGCACATGATGCAGTCCCCGGTCGAGATTCTTGGAACCGACCGTGTTGAGGGCATCCGCATGGAGAGGAACGAGCTCGTTGGTGACGGCTCCGTCAAGGGAACCGGCGAATACATTGATTACCCCGTCCAGGCTGTCTACCGTGCGGTCGGATACTTCTCGTCCCCGATCACGGACTTGCCTTTCGACGACATTCGTGGCGTGATCCCGAACGTTGAGGGCCGCGTTATCGAAGCCGGTGGCGACCACATTCCCGGCATTTACTCGACCGGCTGGGTTAAGCGCGGCCCCGTGGGCCTCATTGGCTCCACAAAGTCCGACGCGAGGGAAACCATCACCCACCTCGTGGAAGACGCGAAGGCCGGCAAACTCGACCAGCTCGGCGACTCCGCGGGGGTCGGCTACGAGACGATGACGAGAATCCTCGACGAACGAGGCATCAAGTACACGACCTGGCAGGGCTGGGAGATTCTCGAAGAGTTCGAGAAGGCCCTCGGTGCCGAGCAGGGCAGGGAACGCGTCAAGGTTGTCGAGAGGGACACCATGACGGCGATTTCCCGGGGCGAAGAGCACGACGGGAAGCTGTACTGATGCACGGAGAATATAAAGAGCCGGGCCACAAGCTTGTCGTTGTTGACCTCGACGTCGAAGACAAAAAGCTCACTCACGTTCAGATTGCCGGGGACTTCTTCCTTGAACCCGATGATGCTCTTGCCCGGATCACGGCAGCTATCGAAGGCCTCCCGGAGGACTCACATGCCGCCGACATCGCCCAGGCTGTCACGAACGTTCTCAAGCCCACCGACGAACTGCTCGGCCTCAGCCCCCACGGCATCGCCACGGCCGTGCGCCGTGCACTCGGCAAATCAATCGACTGGGACGAGATCGACTTCGAAGTCATCCACGGCCCGGTTGTTTCCCCGATGATCAACGTCGCCATGGACGAGACCCTTATCGAGGACGTTGCGGCGGGGCGCCGCAAGCCCTTTATGCGGATCTGGGAATGGGATTCCCCCTGCGTTGTTATCGGCTCCTTCCAGTCCGTCGAAAACGAGATCGACTGGGATGGCATGAACCGTCACGGCGTCACGCTCTGCCGCCGGGTGACCGGCGGGGAGCGATGTTCATGGAGGCAGGCAACTGCATCACCTACTCCCTTGTTATCCCCACCGCCCTCGTGGACGGCATGAGCTTCAAAGACTCCTACCCGTTCCTCGACGAATGGGTGATGGAAGCGCTCGAGAAGGTCGGTGTGAAGGCCCACTACGTTCCGCTCAACGACATCACGTCCGAGAAGGGCAAGATCGGTGGCGCCGCCCAAAAGCACTTCGCAAACGGGGTCATGGTCCACCACGTGACAATGAGCTACGACATCGATGCCAACAAGATGCTCGAGTGCCTTCGCGTCGGCAAGGAAAAGGTCCGCGATAAGGGGCTCCGTTCAGCTGTTAAGCGCGTGGACCCGATGAAGTCCCAGACGGGTATGGCACGCGAAGACATCATCGACGTGTTCCTCGACCACTTCACCCAGAAGTTCAACGCCAAGCCCGGTGAAATTACTGCCGCCGACATTGAGACCGCGAAGGCACGCTGTGGAACGAAGTTCGACACTGAGGAATGGACCTACCGGCTGCCGTAGGACGTGGCCTGCTCGCGCGTCCAGCGCTCCTTTGGAAGGACCCTCCGATTAGGAGCACCCGAGTGCCCCCTTTCGGAGCCGGTATCCCAGATGGCTAGTCCGAGAACTAGCCCGCACGGATGTCATTACGCCTAAACCAAGGCAAGTCAAATGAGACATCATTCGATGCCTGAAGCACTAGACCATCGCAGGGTCTAGCGCTTCATCAATGTACGATCTGTCATTGTCCGCCGCGGACAAGCACCGCTTTGACGCGCGATCCACTCGAATTGGAAGCCATCAGGATCATAAATGCCGCACTAACGCGAAACAAGAACTGTCACCTGTCCGTGTAGCGGTACCACTCGTCCTTAGGTCCCCATCGACAAGTGCCTCCAACTACCTTCCGCGTCCCCGCTACTACTGGTGGTCTCAGTTCGATGGACTACGGAGTTCGCAGGACAGCGACAGGATCCCGGTAAGCTGCGTACATTGCTGGCGGGATGGAAGAGGCGATAGCTGCAATGATCGATAGGATACCGACCCCAACCATGAATGAGGTAGGTGGCATGGCCTCCAGCCTGTTCGTGAGAGCCGCACTCACACTGATTCCGAGAATAACGCCAATGCATGCTGCTATGACGGTTCTCAGAACCACAAGACCAATGATCGTGTCTCTTGTTGCCCCGAGGGCACGGCGGCGTCCGAGGTCCGCACGCCGGACGAGAACATCTGTCAGCGTCACAATCGCAACCAGGACCGCGCCCGCCAAGAGGACACCAACAAGAAGGGTACGACCAAAGATCGTCACATCCTCCATGATCTGTGCCTGCAACGCTGCAACCCCGATAGGTGACTCGACCCTGAGCTCTTCAGCTTTCCCATCGATAATGCCTAGGACGATAATCTGTGCTTCGTCAGCAACATCAGCATTGGTCAGGATGACCTGGAGGGATGTTGCGGGCATGGGCGATAAGGGGGCGTAGATGATTCCCGACCCGTAATCAGCAAAAGGCTCCTTCGGTTCAAAGCTGCCAACAATGTTGAGGTCATTGAGTCCAGGCTCGGTGACATGATGCACCCACCCCGCTGGATACTCTAGCCCCAGGCTTAGCATCGCTTCCCGAGAGACCAAGGCCTCCCCTGGTCCGGGTACGCGCCCACTCGTCAACTGTGCAACATTCTCCATGTCACCGAGGACACCCCAGGCGGGAACCCTCTCTCCGCCGCCACCCACTTGACCATTAACAACGTCGATCGCATTGTAAATGCCGACAGCCCGCTCAACGTGCGAAACACCATCGGTTGCCGCGACAACCTGTTCCGTCAGGTAGTCACCTGCGGAAGAAATGTCTCGGACAACAAGGAGTCTGGATCCTGCTGACTCGAGGCGGTCCTCGATCTGTGATTCTGTCGCTACAGTACGTCCGACAGTAAGGATTGTTCCTGCGCACATGACGGTCGCGAGTAACACAATCAGGAGTGAAGGCACCTTCGAGGCAAGGATCATTTGCCACGATTCTCGAAGTATGAGTTGCGGCTTCACAGTTCTAAGACCTCGTGTGAGCTCTCAATCACGAAACTGTCGTGGGTCGCAATAATGACGGTGCGCTCTTCGTCTTCGGCAATGGTGGCGAGAGCGGAGAGAACGATTTCTGCGTTCTCGTGGTCGAGATTCCCAGTTGGCTCGTCCGCCAAAATAACCTTGGGATTGTTCATGAGGGCCCGACATACTGCCACGCGTTGCGCTTGACCACCGGAAATCTCACCGGGACGATGATCAGCTCGAATGGAGACGCCCATCATATCCATGAGCTCCATGGCGCGGAGCACAGCAGAATTGCGGTCCCACCCCGCATACAAGGCAGGCTCAATGACCGAGTCGATCACCTGGCGCCTTGGATCGAGGGCAGCATCCTGAAATACGAAACCCATATGTTCTGCTCGAAACCGTGACCTTCTACGATCGGGAAGTGTACTAACAACTTTGCCACCAACTGTCACAGCTCCACTCAACGGTGTGAGCATGAGACCAAGGATGTAGAGGAGGGTGGATTTTCCACGACCGGAAGGGCCCGTCAATGCAGTCATACGCCCGGGAGAGAAGTCGTGGCTCAGGCCATCAAACAGCTCGTCACCATTCTTCCGGTACCGGAATACAAGGTCATCCACTGACAGTACCGAACCCAAATCTCCAATGGCTACATCGAGACGATCAGTCGCGGTGCTCATGACTGCTGATCCGCTTGATTGGATGCGCCTACCGGCAGCTCAACCCGCGTACCGCTGGTAATGCCGTCGACTATGACGATGCCCTGACCGGATCCCGCCACCACTACATCAATCTCGCCATCCTCAGTGACAACGTAGGTCTCACCACTGGGTCGGGTTTGTACGGCCATAGCAGGCACACCCACGCCCGCGACCTCGGGAACAATATTTACTTTAGAAGCGAGCGGCAAATACGAGTCGACCGGGAGCACATCGCAGTCACTCCCACACACCTCCCCACCATCGACTCCCTGGAGGATGAGATCAAAGTTGCCCTCGATGTTCTCCACTCGTTCGACAATGATTCCCTGCCACTCATATTCCTCATATCGGACATCAACGGTGGCTCCAGAGGGAATTAGCTCTGATTGGTAGGAAGCGACAACGACGACAAACGTCCGTTCACCTGTCGGGGCCATGACGGCTTCTTCACCGCCGCTCAAAACAGTGCCGGGCGCGATGCTCTCTGATAGTTCAACTGAGACGGGCAGAGACTTAAAGGCGACAAGTTCTCCATGCCCGATCGTACCCGTCTGATTTTGGGACAAGTCTTTCTGCCAATGCTTGACGGCCGTCAGGGTCGCATTGCCAAAATTCCCATCGACCGCCGTATTCAGGTATCCCAAATCAATAAGTGCCTGCTGAAGGGCTGCGACATCATCGCCGTGAGTACCATACGATATGTCCCTCCAAAACGGTAAGTCCGCTTGCACGGCACGAACGGGAACATCATTGACAACATAGAGAATCTCGCCCTGGTTACGCATCCCCTCATGAGCTTCCCGAACTACACCCGGCAGCACGTTTGCTGCCACAACATTAGTGGGCTGACGAACGGTTGTAGTCAATGCTAGCGATCGCCCCACTTCGGTCTCACTTGCTTCCGCCCAAGCCGTCCGATCAGCCCACTGCTCGGAACTCTGATCGCGATCTGACAATGTCGCTCTCCCGGCCCACCATCCAGCGCCACTAATGAGTGCAATCGCCACTACGAGGCCAAGCCATTTGGTCACAATGCTTCTAGCACTCACTTTTTCTCCTCATCGCCTTACTCCTCAATGCGTTACCGCGGGGTCAAGGCCCGTGGACTGACCGCAGACCTTCCCGGGAGGGCAATACGTCCGCGCAGAATGAGATGTAATGGTTCCCGTGGAAAAGACGGAAGCGAAGACGTTACCCGACCAGTTATGGCTGACTGACGCCTGACTGCCTCCAACATAATTCCCACCCCCGATAACCTGACTCTCCACAGAGTGTGTCCAATAGTGGTTTGTTGTGGTGACTGACGTGATGGAAACGGACTTCCCCACGCCAGCATTAACATACTTGCCCCACGATTCAGCAGAGGCAGCTGAAGGAAATACCAACGCGCTGGCTAGAGCAAGCAGGAATGCGAGACTTGTGAATTTTCGTATAGAGAACATGGTAATCGACTCCTGGTTGTAGTAGGATGTAAGTCACATTATCACCGAAATGCGCTCCAAGTGATAGAAATCGCTACATTCGTAAGCTTTCCTGAAAAACAAGCATTAAGGACGCCATGAGAGGTATTCAGTTATGTTCGGCCGTCACTCTGGTACTGCTCGGCCTTGTAGCATGCTCGAGCGAATCAACCGACGCTGAGCGCCATAATCCGACCATCATCGAGGAGCCAGATTCGGGCCCTATGGCATCGTCTATAGACACCGACTATCCGGAGACGTGGGAAGAAAAAACCAACGGCCAGACCCGCGACGAAATGATCCAAAACAATAGGGAGGATATTTTTGAGGTCATGCAGGAGCATGGGGCAAATGGGGATCACGAAGAAAACTACACGCTCGATGACTTCCCCATCATCGACGTTGTTGACGGAGCCGACAGCGCCCGTGTCCAGGTCGAATGCATGAAGGAACAGGGCTTTGAAGGCACCGCATATGCAAATGGAACATACCTATATGAGCGGATACCAGCGGACCAGGCAAATGCTCAATTTTTAGCCCATTATTCTTGTGTTCTCCAATACCCTGTCGATCCTATGCAAATCGGCCCGCTACCGCGCCAGGAAATCGTCACACTCTACGCGTACTATACGGGCCCGCTCACAACTTGCCTTGAGGGCCACGGGGTCCCAGTTGATGAACCACCAACCCAAGACACCTGGGTCGACGATTATATTACCGGTAAGCAGTCGTGGGACCCCTATGCTGCATTTTGGAGACAAAACACTGAGGCTAGCTTCGACGCGGTCAATGAACTCTACGGAGCCTGCCCACAATTCCCGGCAAATTTTTGGCCCAACTAACGCTGTCAGGTCCTGTATGTGTCTTGGCTAACCCATGATCTTGACCCGACAAGCGGCGAGAGTATCCGCGGCCACCCTCCGCCGCATAGCCTCCATCTTTCTAACACGACTCGTGAAAGTCATGCAATCAAGGAGTCAACCCAGCCCTGAGCAGTTCCGTACGGCACTTTAAGACCGTCCGGTCAGGTTCGTTTCGCTGGCCATTCTGGACCAGGACACGACAATCAATGCGACACAAACTCGCCACATCAGGACCTGAGAACGTAGAATAATCCATGCAGAAGTCATTCTGACCGGTAGCTTAAGTACCCGATCATCGAAAGACCCGGCCTTATCACTACTAAGTTACGCCCAACAGTCACGCCCTCAAAGAGCCGTTTTACCCTCGTGGTAGGCGAAAGGACACCATGAACCGTTCAACGCTTAACGGCGTCAAGACCGCGGTGCTGCTCGGCGCCCTCTGGGCGATCCTTCTCGGGATCGGGGGTCTGCTTGCCGCAGGGACAGGGAACTATATCTTCATCGTCATATTCGCCTTCATCGGGGTCGCCGGAACCGCATACTCGTACTGGAACTCCGACAAGCTCGCGATCCGGGCGATGAACGCACTGCCCGTCAGCGAAGCTGAGTTCCCCTGGTACCACCAGACAGTGCGGGAGCTCGCCGAGAAGGCGGACAAGCCGATGCCGCGCCTTTACATCGCGCCCACACCGTCCCCCAACGCTTTCGCGACGGGCAGGAACCCGAAGAACGCCGCTGTCTGCGTCACGGATGGGATCCTCGACCTCCTCGACAAGCGTGAGCTGAGGGCCGTCCTCGGACACGAGCTCATGCACGTCTACAACCGAGATATCCTCACGTCGTCGATCGCAGCTGGGCTGGCCGGCATCATCTCATCCGTCGCCCAGTTCTTTATGTTCTTCGGCATGCGGGGACGCAACAGCGGCAGCCCGATCGGGATTATTGGAGTCATCCTTATGGCGCTCCTTGCCCCGATCGCGGCGAGCGTCATCCAGCTCGCCGTGTCCCGGACACGGGAATACGATGCGGACCATAGTGGAGCAGAGCTGACAGAAGACCCTCTGGGACTCGCCTCGGCACTCAACAAGATCTCAGGCGGCACCGTCAGAGAGCCCATGCGGGAGACCCCTCAGATGGACACGGTCTCGCACATGATGATCGCCAACCCCTTCGCGGGGAAGGGGCGTGCGCTGTTCTCCACACACCCTCCGATGGAGGAGCGGATTCGGCGCCTGGAGGAGATGGCAGGCTACTGACAGGGCCGGCAGAGCCTTGCATGTAGCAGTGGGTGGGGCCCAGTTCATCAAATCGAACTGGGCCCCACCCATTCCTCTGCCTCCCGGATCTCTGCAGCTGCTCAGCCGCAGAGATGAACGGCTTGACCGTTCCGGTCAGCGGTAGTTCTGGAAGGAGACTGCGAAATCGAAGTCTCCGCCCTTCAGGAGGGCGATTGTTGCCTGCAGATCGTCGCGGGACTTCGAGGTCACGCGGACCTCGTCACCCTGGATCTGGGTCTTCACTGACTTCGGCCCCTCGTCGCGAATGAGCTTCGTGATCTTCTTTGCGTTCTCCTGGGAGATACCCTCCTTGAGGGCACCGACGAGGCGGTACTCCTTACCGGACTGCTGGGGCTCACCCTCGCCCACGTCGAGGGACTTGAGGGAGACGCCGCGGCGGACGAGCTTGGTCTGAAGAACGTCGTAGACCGCCAGGCAACGCTCCTCGGAGTTTGCCTTCATGACGATCGTTTCGCCCTTGAGCTTGACCGAGGCGTCAACACCCTTGAAGTCATAGCGCTGGTTGATCTCCTTCGCGGTCTGATTGACCGCATTGTCGACCTCCTGCATGTCATACTTTGAAACAACGTCGAACGACGAGTCTGCCATGATCCACCCTTTCAAAAGCGGGAAAAGCACCTCTTAAATGAGAGGTCGCGCACTGGTACGCCTACCAGTTTGACACGATAGGGAGGAAACTTGGTAGTCTCCCATATGCACCCTTCGGGTGTGAGGCGGATTGACCGAGCGGCCAATGGTATCTGACTGTAAATCAGACGCGAGAGCTACGGGGGTTCGAATCCCTCATCCGCCACCGCACGACCAGTCGTGCAAAGTGCGTGAGTATCCTCACCGCTTCCAGGGTTCGATCAACTTGGTCGCAATCGGAAGCGCTGATAAGCTTATGCGCGCCGCCCCGATAGCTCAGACGGCAGAGCGTCTCCATGGTAAGGAGAAGGTCCAGGGTTCAATTCCCTGTCGGGGCTCCACATTTTGCGGACAACAGCCCGTGGGATGTTGCGGCGGGGTAGCTCAGCTGGTCAGAGCGCACGACTCATAATCGTGAGGTCGCGGGTTCAAGCCCCGCCCCCGCTACAGGAAACAGAGAATGCGGAACCGCCGTATCTCGCAGAACGAAGTGAGGAAACCGTGGCATCTAAGTCTGCCGACGTTCGCCCCAAGATCACCCTCGCCTGCGAGGTGTGCAAGGAGCGCAACTACATCACGAAGAAGAACCGTCGTAACAACCCCGACCGTCTCGAGATGAAGAAGTACTGCGCACGTTGCAACGCTTCGACCACGCACCGCGAGACCCGCTAATAAGCGACTAAGTCTTGAACCCGCCCGGAACACCCGGGCGGGTTTTATGTTTCCCAGAACATGACAGGCACCGGGAAATCGTCGCTTCCGTACGTGCCATGGATGGCGAGCAGATCGGTCATGCAACGATGTTGAATACTGGGAATCCCCGGATCGCGAGGGGACGGGATGAGGTTCCATTTTCGAGTAGTAATCTCGTCATTCAGTCCGAAACGTCCAGCTGCCCGAATGTATTGTGCGTCACCTTCCATTTAAGATGGGGAGATGACCAGCGATAACGTGAATGGACAGGCCCCGAAGCCCCCGAAGCTCGACAAGAAGAAGTACGAGAAGGAGCTACGGCGCTTGCAGGCCGAGCTTGTTGCCATGCAGCAATGGGTGATTGAGACAGGTGAGCGGGTATGCCTGATCTTCGAAGGTCGAGATGCTGCAGGCAAGGGCTCGGCGATTGCTCGGATCACCCAGTACCTGAACCCCAGGCACGCGAAGGTTGTTGCTCTTCCTGCGCCGACGGAGCGGGAAAAGACGCAGTGGTACTTTCAGCGGTACACGGCCCATTTGCCGGCGGCCGGGGAGATCGTGATCTTTGACAGGTCATGGTACAACCGCGCCGGCGTTGAGCGCGTCATGGGTTTCTGTGGCCCCGAGGAATACCATCGTTTCCTCCGGCAGGCGCCCGATTTTGAGCGGATGCTGGTTGATGATGGGATCCGGATCATCAAGTACTGGTTCTCGGTCTCAGCTCAGGAGCAGGAGGCCAGGTTCCGGTCTCGGTCCGAGGACCCGATGAGACGGTGGAAGCTCTCGCCTATGGACGTTGAGTCAATCTCCCGGTGGGATGACTATTCACGTGCCAAGGACGCCATGTTTGCCGCCACGGACACTCCCTGGGCCCGCTGGCACACGGTGGAGAGCGAAGACAAGAAGCGTTCCCGCATCAACGTCATCAACGACATTTTGAAGCAGATCCCGTGGCAACGGGTCGAGCCCACCGAAGTTGAGATCCCGCACCGTCCGAGCGGTACAGATGATGGTTCACTCGACAGGCTGGACCGCAGGAAGTACGTGTATGTCGACGATGTGGCGGCGGCCCTCGAAAAGGATGCCTCGTAGGAGCCACGCAGGGAGAGCCACTGGCTGACGGCGCCGGAGGCCCGTCGGCATTATTTCCGCTTGGCCCTATTCCTGCCGTTCGGCTGTGAGGAGGGTTTGGCCCGACTGGTCGAGAATTGTGATCTGGTTACCTTCGATGGTGTAGCTTGCGAAGGCGTTGATGACGTCCCCCATTGCTGATTCCTGATCCATGATCCCCTCGGGCTCTACGCATGCCATTTCTGTTTGCGCGAGTTCAGAGACGATTAGGCCCCCGTCATTTGCCATGTAGGTTCCGCTGAAGTGATTGCAGCCCGCCGTGGCAGCCAGCCCGGTTTCGGTTTCGAACGCTACCCACATCTCCGTGTCGACGATAGGGGAGACGGTTCCACTATCGGTGGCATAGCTCGTAACGTTCCACGTGGTCCCAACAAGTTCTTGGCTCGCACGAACATAGGCAACAAGAGTGTCGCCAGAACCGTTATAGAAAGTTAGGCTGTCCTCGGACAGGTCAAATGTTTCAGCATTCGACAACGCCTCGTGGTACTCGGTTTCTTGCCGCATCGATTTCGCATCGCACATCATCTTCGTCAGAGCATGCGAGCCGGGGAAAGAAATACTAGTTCCGTCGGTCTCGTAGTCTCGCCAGTACCTGTTACATCCAGAGCCACCAGCAATGGATTTCGCACTGAAAGCTGCGGTGATCCGCTCATTATCCAAGTCCTCACCCGCAAGTGTTGTGGCAGTCCATGATGTCCCGGCTAGCTCCGCCATGTCTTCCCCCGAGGTGCTGGGATCATCATTCGAAGAGCCGCAGGACGCCAACATAAGCAGGAGGGCGAGAGCGCTCCCAACTGTCTGGAACCTCATGGCACCTACTTTCCTTCTGCTGTGATGCAAGCGTACATCCGCCTCCGCAGGATCTCTACAGCAAGCGGTGCGTGGTCCCATGGCGGGAAAATAACGGCCACGCTTTGTGTCTACCTTGTCCAGAATTGCCCGGTAAGTGCCCCACTGCTTCTCCCATTACAGTTGGAGTATGAGTGACTGGCCGGTGATGGATCGGGAGCAGCGGGACCTTGTTGATGAGTGGCTCCCCGGGGCGGAGGTCGTTGCCGACCTGTCGTGGGGGCTGGTCGATTCGACCGTTGTACGGGTCCGCCACGAGGGCCGTGACCTTATCGTGAAAGCGGGCGGTCCCGATAACCACCATATTGCGCGTGAAATCAATGGACACCGCGACGGCATTGCTGTCCTTGCGCAGCGGGGCCTTGCCCCGCGACTGCTCCGCGCAAGTCCTTCTCACCGCATTCTCGTTACGGAGTACCTGCCGGGGGAGCTGGTGGATGAGGGGGAGATGGAGAGGGACCCGAACGTCCTGCGGCAAGCGGGTGCTGTTCTCGGGGTACTCCACGGACTGAAGAGCCAAACCGACGAAACGCTCGAGAGGAATCTGTTTCGGAAGGCGGTGAAGTGGCTGGACAAGCCGCACAGGATCCCGCCGGATGATTGCGAGCGGGTGCGCGAGGCCCTGGAAGCCTACGAGACCAGTCCGGTGACTGTCGTGCCAAACCATGGAGACTACAGCGGCAGAAACTGGATCCTTCACGAGGGGAGGCTTGCCGTCATTGACTTTGGTCGCTACGGATACCGACCAGCGCACCACGACTTTATCCGCATGTATTTCCGGCGCTGGCACGATCACCCAGACGAGATGAACGCGTTCCTTGAGGGCTACGGCAGTGACCTTCGTGAGAGTCTGGGAAGCACGTGGTGGAAACATGTTCTGAGAGAAGCTGTTGCAACGGCCTGCTGGGCACACAAAGTTGGAGACGAACCCTTTGAACAGACCGGCCTGCGGTTTATTGGCATTGCGCTCGCGGAACTTACAGACATGGACTTTTCCGAGAAATGAATGGGAGCTTGACCAGTGTCCGTGAAGATGCCCGGCTAAGCTCCGAGTCTTGCTTATCTACTTTCGCCGTAGCGGAAAATTGCATCGAGAACACATGGGACACCACCGCTGTTCAGGTGGTTGGGCGACAAGTACGGGGCCCTGCCAAACTTACCTCGTGTCTGGTTCGTACTTGCTCGACCGCCCGTGGTGCTACACGACCACGGGAACGAGATCCCGAATTCCGGTGGGCGCAAGGCTCCGTACCAGGTGGATGGCATGAGAGACGGGCTGTAAATACCAAGTTAAAAGGGGATAAACAGCCAAGTGTGAGGAATAGTGGGGGACGCTACTCGCGTAGTCGAGTAGAACTTTTGTCCAAATGGTCGGTTGGAACTCGAGCTCTCAGACTTCCGAGAAAGCTTGTGCATGATCTAGCCGGCCGTGCTGAGACCGGCCTGAGCTATCTCGCGCTGCTGAGGGTCTCCCGTTTCAATCGCGTATAGGGCATATCCCAGCGGTGAAGCTGCCATGTACTCCGCACAGTGTTCCCTGATCCTCGACCAGACGCTGCCGCCGTGCTCGCGGTATCGATCGAGCATGACGTCAAAAGCTTCGGGTGCGGCGGAGGCATGGAAGAGCGAGAAGTCCCGAACGGGATCGCTAACCTCCGAGGTGGTCCAGTCAAGAACCGCGGTGATTCGATTGCCCTCCACGAGGGTGTGTGCCGCATAAATCTCGCCGTGGGTAAGCACAGAGAAATCCGGCCACAGCTCATCATCAGCCAACCAAGCATTCCACCTATCCATGAGGAATCCCGAGATGCTGAACTCCTGAGATACCCTATCGATCGTGCGCTGCCAATTCTCCCGCACATCTCGTGGGCTACGGACAGGAATTCCGATCTCTGCGGCCCTCCTTGTGTCGATGGAATGAAGTTCGTAGAAGAGATCACCCATGTCCCGCGCGTACTCCACAGACGCCATGTCAACATGAAAAACGGGGTTCCCGTTTTCGTCTAGTGTCAGGCCTGGCTTACCCGGCAACAGCGGGTACGCAATCAGTTCTGGGGATTGGATCCGCCAATCGGGGACCGCAAACGACAGATGTGGGGAGACGAGCTCAAGAACTCTTGCTTCGATAGCAGCACCGTCGGCAAGGCCCTCCCTGCGTGGTACGCGCAGAACCCACTCCTCGCCGCCATAATCAGACCCAATGACCACGCGGTAGTCGAGCCCCATGTCATTGACCTTCAACGACTCAGGGTCGATATTCAGCCCGTGTTTCTGGGCAAGAGCAAGGAGATCGGCCGCCTCATTCATTCCACAACCCTGACGCAAACGAGGATGAAGAGCAAGAAGAGACCAAGGACCATCGGCAAGGCAAAGACGAGAGCGGTGAGAAAAGTGGGGAAGTAGTTTCGCGAGGGTAGTCACGAGTGGTGAACTCTGCGTCTGCCGATGAGTAGCCGGCGGGCCTAAGATGATCGCATGAGCTGTTCAATCATCGAACCGAACGAACCCGTCGACATCGGACCTTCTGTCCCCTCCACCAGGAGAACAGGAGAGTCGTCCTTCGCCGAACTGACCACCATCGGAACCGGTGGCCCCGTGGGGGAACTCGTGAAGGCAACGACCGAAGAAGAGATCGTCGATGCCGTCAGGGACGCTGACGAGAACGGAATCGATGTCCTTGTTCTCGGTGGTGGGTCCAACCTACTCGTGGGGGACAGTGGGTTTGCTGGTCGCACCGTCATCGATATGCGGAACGAGATCGAGCAGGTCCAGGTATCTGGATGTGGGGGAGCGATCCTTAAGGGAACCGCGGGAACCCCCTGGGACGAGTTCGTCAAGGTCGCGATCTCCCAGGGCTGGAATGGCATCGAAGCCCTCTCCGGAATCCCCGGCTCTCTCGGTGCCACTCCCGTTCAAAACGTTGGTGCCTACGGTCAGGAAGTCTCCGAAACGCTCTACTCCGTGCGCGTCTACGACCGCGAGAAGAAGAAGCGTACCGACCTTGCTCCCATTGAACTGGGGCTGTCCTACCGCAATTCGTACCTCAAGAAGTCCACTGCCGAATGGGGTGCAACGGGACGGTGGGTGGTCCTGTCGGTGACGTATCAGCTGGGGCTCGCAACCCGCTCAACCCCGATCGCCTACCAGCAGCTCGCCAATGCTCTAGGCGTTGAAGTAGGCGAGCGAGTACCCACGATAGATCTACGAGAAGCAGTTCTTGACCTCCGCAGGTCCAAGGGCATGGTCCTTGACGATGCTGACCGCGACACCTACTCTCTCGGCTCGTTCTTCACCAACCCCATCATTGACGAAGCGCTCATCCCCGTAAACGCCCCGAAGTACCCGTACGGGAGCCAGTTCAAGACCTCCGCTGCGTGGCTTATCGACAACGCCGGCTGCAAGAAGGGATTCGGTGCCGACCTGACAGAAGGCAGAGCCTCCCTGTCCACCAAACACACCCTCGCCCTCACCAACAGGGGAGGTGCCACAACCGATGACATTCTGACCGTGGCACGGGAAGTGCGCTCGCGGGTGGAGGACGCTTACGGCATCACCCTCGTCAACGAGCCCTTTATCCTCGGGCAGACCCTGTAACGAGACCCGCCTGCCAGCAACAAACCCTACTGTTGGGACTACCTGGTCGAAACATGATGGCGCGGGCGAAAGACTAATACATCATTCGGGCTCAGAGTCCGGATAACCGAATGCGCTAAGAGTTAAGGCATGCTCCCCGCGCCAAGCTGAATTGTCAGCTCAGGACGTGGGGAGCATACCTCTGCGTACTCGGGGTGTTTGTTGTGGAATTGTCCCGTCGATCCAGGCAGGAGCGACGTTCGCATCTGAAGCGGAAAGCCTGCGGTCAGAGAACGTCGTGTTGCGCGGTCGATGTTGCCCCGGTGAGACAACTGGGAACTGCTCAGACGGTGACGTCCGGATGCGACTATGAGCCGCTACGGTTAGCGGGCTTAGGAGACTTCGCTGAGTCTTTCTCCTTGGTGGGGAGGACCACCGAAAGCAGGGCAATGAGAAGGCCGGCGATTGGCAGGAGAATGAGGCCGGTGCGGATACTCGTGCTGTCGGCAATGAAGCCAATCAAGGGCGGAGTACCGAGGAAGCCGAGTCTCATGAGCCACGAGATCATCGTGATTCCCGTGCCCTCCTGGAGTCCTGGAAGCTTATCGGCGCGATCAAAGGCCGAGGGCACAATCGTGGCACAGCCATAGCCGGCTGCGGCGAAACCAATGAGGGTGCCGGGGACCGAGGGGAAAGCCAGAGCGAGCCCAGCGCCCACTGCGCCGACAAGGCCGCCGACGAAGGCGACGCGGCGGTTGCCCCAGCAGTCGACCTGACGGTCACCAAGGATACGGCCAATGAACTGACCGCCGACAAGCGAAATGTATCCGAAGGCCGCGATTGCCTCCGGTGTGTTGAGGAAGTCGGTCATGTACAGCGCTGCCCACGAGTTACCGATCTCCTCGATGATGGAGCCGGCAATCGAAATAAGGACCAGAGCGGCCAACATCCACACCACACGCGGTTTCGCGACGCCAATGCTCGCCTTCATTTCCTCCGAATCGGCCACGTGCTCTTCGTCGGCGACAGGATCTCGCCCCGGTAGGGAGTTCGCCTGAGCAAAGAGACAGACGACTGAGAAGATCACTGCGACGATCCCCAAATGTAGGGGGAGCGGTAGGTCCAGTGCGATGGCGAGAGCCGACATGCCGCCACCGGTGACGGCACCAATTGACCAGATCGCATGGAAAGAATTAATGATTGATCTGCCGTAGGCCTGCTGGACAACCATGGCGTGAGCGTTTTGCCCAACATCAGAAATCGCATCGAGCCCACCCGCCAAGAAAAGCATGATTCCGAACAGGGCAACGCTGGGGGAGGACCCCGCAAGAACGAGTGCGATTGACGTGAGAATCATGCCGGTCGTTGCCACACGAGCGGATCCGAAGCGCCGCACAAGAGTCGCAGAAGCGAGCCCGGCGGCGATCGCTCCCACCGGGAAAAGAGCGATCGTGAATCCGTATGCCGAGTTACTCAGCTCGAACATGTCCTTGATCTCCGGGTAGCGCGGAAGGATATTCGCGAACAGAACGCCGTTCGTGAAGAACATGGCGGCAACCGCGATGCGAGCGCGGCGGATTTCAGTCATCGAAAATGGCACGTGTACGATCGTACAGGTGTAATCGACTGTAGGAAATCGTTGCCGTTGTGTGGTTGGCAACCGGAGGGACAATGAGAACGAAGCATGCGAGGGATCCCGAGCGCAGGCAGAGAATCGTTAACTCGTGCCTGGATTCGATCGTTGAGTACGGTGTTGCTGGAACGTCTCATCGCAAGATTGCGGCCCTTGCAGATGTTCCCCTCGGGTCCATGACCTACTACTTCGACGGCATGGAAGATCTGCTAAGAGAAGCCTTCGGGCTTTTCGTGGAAGAGCGTACGGCGGAACTAGGCCAGCTCATGGGTGATGTTGAGTCTGCTGAACAGCTCCGGGACCGTTATGTCTCCTACGTATCCGATGTGCTTCTCGACTCGCATCGCAATCTTGTTCTTACCCTCGAGCTCTACACCCTCGCGGCACGTAAACCTGACTTCCGGACGCTAACTGGTGGATGGATGGCTGAGACGCAGGAAGCTCTCGGCAGGTTCGTGGACGAGGAAACGGCCGTCCATCTCGATGCCCTTATTGAGGGGCTCTCACTCCACCGTGCGCTTGGTCAAGGCGGAATGGACCGGACATTTGTTGAGAGAGCATTTGACCGTGTTATGGGGGTGTCGGCCTAAACCCTACGGCCTGCCGTGTTGTTCTTCAGAACCTTCGGCAGGTTCGGGTATGTGTGAGTATCCAATAGTGTGGGTGCCAACCGCGATGATCGGGACCCTCACACTCGATCCTGTGGAATCACACTTTTCAGGCGTTTGCGGTACTCGGTGAAAAAGTTTCTACCTTCGCGTAGTCCGAACCATCATCCGGCCTGGACTTGTAGTACCGCATTGCAACGACAACAAGGATTGCGAGAGTGATGAGCGCTGTTATGAGGCCGGCCGGCGTCGACTGGGTGAAGCCGAGAACCAGGTAGCCGAGGATCGAGGCGACGCTCGTAATAACCGCGTACGGCATCTGGGTGACGATGTGGTCGAATGAGTCGACCTGGGATCCAATCGAGGACATGAGCGTCGTATCCGACAGGGGAGAGGTGCGCTCACCGAAGACACAGCCCGCAAAGACGGTGCCGATGACGTGGATGGGGAACCAGGGATCGATGTTGACGACGACTTCTGCGTCGATCGGGATTGTCAGGACTACGGTGCCAAGGGTGGAACCCATGGCGTAGGACATAAATACGGAGACGACGAACAGGCCGAGGGGAAGGCGAGCAACGGAGACGTTGTTGGTCTCGATGACAACGGCCAGGTATGCGCCGACGCCCGTGCCCTTCATGACCTCAGCGGTCACGAGAGTAAGGTAGAGACCGACGGCGGACTGAAGGATGTTGAGGACACCGGTGCCGCCGCTCTTCGCAACGGCTCCGAGATTGACATGTTTCTAGAAGACCCGTCTGCTGACGAGTTCTCTAGTGCGGTGGCCGCGATGTTCAGGGCCACCGCACTATGAGTCAGATTCTGTGTGAATTCTTCTAGCGTAGAACTTGTTAGAGCTCGAATGCGAGAGCGTAGGCGTCGTTGACGGCGTCACCAACCTTGCGGGGTGCCACGCAGTCGCCAACGGTCAGGACCTGGGCGCCGAGTGACCCGCCAAGTTCCGTGGCCGGCTTGAGGCCAAAGGCGGTGACCACGGTATCGGCGTCGAGCTCGACGGTGCCCTCCGCGGTTTCGGCGGTAATGCCGTCGGTGCGGATTGCCTTGACGGTCGTGCCGGTCAGGATCTTGACGTCGTGCTGGTCGAGTACGCGCAGGAGGGAGGTTCGGTTGAGCATGAGCATGTCTCGAGCAACCTCGTCTGCCATCTCAACAATCGTGACTTCATGACCATCCTGTGCCAGTTCGAGGGCTGCGTCAGCACCGGACAGACCGCCGCCGCAGACGATAACACGCTTTCCGATCTCGGCGCCCTTGTGGAAGGCAAGAACGTCAACGCCGTTCTCTGCTCCCTCGATCGAGGACGGAACGAACGGGTGTGAACCGGTGGCGACCACAATGACGTCGGAGCCTTCCAATTCCGGCCCGCCCGGCTTAACCTCGTGGTTGAGCTCGATCGTCACGTTCTCGATCATGGCAATCTGGCGTTCCCACCAACCGATCATCTTGAACAGCTCACGCTTGAACTCCGGTGTTGCTGCCGGCAGGAGTACGCCACCAACGCGTTCCTCCTGGTCGTACACCGTGACGGTGTGCCCGCGCAGACCCGCGACGCGAGCGAACTCGAGCCCAGCGGGACCGGCACCAATGACCGCGATATTCTTCGGGTTGTCGGTGGGAGTGATGATGCGTTCCGCTTCGTAGCCGACCTCGGGGTTGACCGCACAACCGATGGCCTTGCCGAAGAAGGCATTGCCGGTGCAGAGCTGGTTGCAGCGGATGCAGGGGCGGATGTCGTCGGCGCGACCCTCGCGCAGCTTGTTCACCAGATCGGGATCGGCAATGAGGCCGCGACCGATCACAATGAGGTCGGCCTCGCCACGCTCGAGGATATTCTCACCGTTCGCGGGCGTAATATTGCTACACGCACCCACCGGAATCGTGGCGATGGACTTCACGCGAGCAGCTGCTGAGGTCATGCAGTCGTCACCCAGGTAGTAGGGCGGGAACACGTAGTCCATAGCCTCGTACGAGCCGTCGTCGCACAGGATCATGTCGAGGCCGCCGGCCTCGAGTGCGCCAATAAGGTGTTGTGTCTCCTCCCAGGTGCGGCCACCCTCGAAATGGTGGTCGACGGAGATACGGAACGAGGTCGTGACGCCCGGTGCGTTCGCCTTGATCGCCTGGAGGCATTCGACCGCGAAGCGGGCACGGTTCTCCGGGGAACCGCCGTACTGGTCGGTCCTGCGATTCCAAACCTCAGACATGAACTGGTCAATGAGATAACCGGTGTGGCCGTGAAGATCGATGACGTCGAAGCCAGCCTCGCAGGCGCGGCGTGCCGCCTCGCCCGTGCGCTTGACGATGATCTCAATCTCTTCCGTGGTCTGCGCGCGACACTTACGGGACGGATCGAAGAAGTACGTGTTGTCGGAGGAAGAAACGGGCTCCATGCCTATCTCGTCGTAATACTAGTTGTTGCGACCAAGACCCGCCGTCAGCTGAAGACCTGCGAGACCACCCTCGGCGTGAACAGCATCGGCAATGCCCTTGAGGCCGGCTGTGTGTTCATCGGTGTCGGCGCGGGCAAGGCCCGGAGCGATCGGTTCGAGGTCGGACTGCAGAAAGGTCACTCCCGTGAGGACGAGGGCGGTTCCACCGCGTGCGCGAGAGCCGTAGTATGCAGCCTCGCGCGGAGTGGAGCGACCATCCTCAGTTCCCATCTCGGTACCCATGGGTGCGAGGATCACGCGATTCGGCAACGTAATGTTGCCAACCTCAATGGGTGAAAGAATCATATCGTATTGCACTGATGATTCTTTTGTTAAGGTCATGTTTTCTCCTCGTTCCGGATCCGACTGAATCGACGATTAAATACACGACAATCTTCGCGAATCCAGTACTCAAGACTCCGGGGCCTAGGTCATCAGAAGTGATGTATTCCCTTGTGATAAGCGAAATTCTCTGGAAGCAGAGTCATCCTAAGACCATCCGTTTTGCTCGTCTGTGGGACGTCGTTCGCACCTAGGACCACCGACCTAAGACTCGAAGGCAGGCCGCGTTTGCGTATGGAATGGGTAAGGAACCTTATTGGAAACAAGACTCGTCGGTGCGGCACATGGTTGGCAACTATTGCAATGCTGTGGTGGCTGGGCTGAAACGCGGACACGACAACGAGAGACCGTACTCAAAGAACGGGACGAGTGTTGCGACGGTGAGGCATGGTGGGCGACTCAGTCCGTGTTTCCCTGTTCGTATTCGTCAGTTGCCAGCCAGTCCCTAACCTCTGCACGCCACTTCGACTTCGAGTGTTCGGAGGCGAGGGAGGAATTGATGGATGAGATCGCCATGTCAGCCAGCTGGCGATCGGTGGCACCCAGATCGCGTGCGATTCGGTACTGGTCAGTGAGCCGGGAAAGGAACAAGAGCGGGTCGTCCGCCGCAAGCGCGATCTGTGCACCCGACTCGAACAGGACCTGAAGGGGTACCGCGCTCTCGTCGGGGTAGACGCCGAGAGAAACGTTCGAGGCGGGGCACACCTCGAGGGCGATTCCGGCGTCGACGATGCGGGCAAGGAGGTCCGGGTCCTCTGCGGAGCGGACGCCGTGCCCGATTCGCGTGGGCTTCAGGTGGGCAACGACTTCGCGCAAGTGCTCGGGTCCCAGGAGCTCGCCACCGTGCGGCATAGCTGCCAATCCGCCCCGTCGGGCAATGTTGAACGCACCGGCCCACTCCGAGGTATTGCCGCGCCTCTCGTCGTTCGATAGTCCAAAGCCAATGACGTCGCCGGGCTGGTCGCCCGCGAAGGTTGTTGCGAGGCGCGCAAGTGTTCGTGCGTCGAGGGGGTGTTTCATTCGGGAGGCGGCCACAATAACGGCAACTTCGACTCCCGTGACACGACTCGTCGTGCGCGCCTCGTCCACAATGATCTCGAGGGCCGGGGTGAGCCCGCCAACGAATGGCGCATAGGAGGTCGGATCAACCTGGATTTCGAGCCGACGTGAGCCTTCTTGCGCATCGTCCTCCGCCGCTTCGCGGATAATCCGGCGCATCGCTTCCTCGCTGGAGACGACCTTACGGGCAGCGTCGTAGGAGCGCTGGAACCGGAACCAGCCACGCTGGTCAGCGGGGACGGAAAGGGCAACGTTATCGACAAGATTGGCGGGCAGTCGGATACCCTGCTGCTCTGCCATCTCGCGTAGCGTTGAAACCCGCATCGAACCGGTAAAGTGGAGATGCAGGTGCACCTTCGGTAGTTTGTCCAAGTCGCGCACAGACTCAATCTGCCAAAGGAACCGGTTCCGCGCAAACGCCCTCACCGCGCCCGACTGAAGAAAGTTAGGGACAATAGCCACATGAGCATGACTGATCAGGCCATTCGGGAAGCTCGCGAAGTTGAGCTGCTAACCGGCAACGATGCCGGCGATATGCTGAGCGCTGCGCTCGCAAACACCGGGATCGTCCGGTCGTGGAAGGTGCATTCCGTCCACCACCGTCCCGGCGCCGGAGTGACCGTAGGCTACACGGTCCAGATCGAAGGACCCGGAAACCCGCACGTTCTCGTCCCGGGCGGCAAAGTTGCCGACGAATACATCTGTGCCACCACCGGCAAGGTGTCCCCGCCGCCTTCCGACATCCTCGTCCGCATCGACGGCCCCGACGGAATTGTTGTTCACGTGTGGCGCCACCCCAACGACCCGGAACTCCCTGCCCTCAAGGTTGCCTGCGAATCGCGAGCCATGGGCAACCTGATTGGCCAGCGAGTCAAGCTTGAACTCCTCTCGTACCGGCCGACCCGCCGCGGCGTGCTCCGCGTGATCTACCCGGACCAGACGAAGGCCTACGCGAAGGTCGTCCGCCCCGCCCACGCACACTCGCTCGTAAAACGGCACCGGATGCTGGTTGACGCTGGGATCCCGGCACCCCGGGTCCTGCACGACACGCCCGAGGGTCTTGTTCTTATTTCCTCCGGTGAAGGCGAGCCGCTCGCCAATCTGCTGAGCCGGGGCATGGGGGAGAACACCGACAAGGTGCTCGGCAACCTCATTGGTCTGCTCGACAAGCTCCCAGAACAGGCGGCCACTTTGACGAGGCGTCCTGCCTGGTCCGAGCGTGCCGACCACTACGCCAACGCCGCCATCACCGTCCTCCCGCAGTACCGGACGAGGATTGAAATGCTGGCCTACGGTGTCAACTACCTCATGGCCAACTCCGACCCGGGTCCCGTTATCACCACCCACGGCGACTTCTACGAAGCAAACATCCTCATGGATTCTGAAAACAACAGCGTTTCCGCACTGATTGATGTCGACTCGCTGGGCCCCGGATATCGGGTGGATGACCTGGGCTGCTTGCTCGGGCACATCTCCGTCCTGCCGTACCTGGCGCCCCAGGCCTACCCTCATGTTCCCGCGGAGCTGGAACGGTGGGCGCAGGGCTGCGAGGAGCAGGTTGATCCCACGGCCCTCATGGCACGCTGCGCCGGCGTAACCCTTTCTCTGATTGCCGGAGCCCGCCGCGAAGACGGCCGTGAGTGGTTGAGCGACGCCGAGGGCAGGCTTGCTGCCGCAGAACGGTGGCTTGCTCGCGGCTACGGCCACCTGGCCCGGCGCAACCGCATGACGGCCAGCGGCAAATAGTCCCGACAGATAGAGCTTCCCGGGGAAAGCACGGGCGTGAGCCCTGCTCGGCAAAAGAGCCGACACAGCGGGGCTCAGCCGCGCATGGGACGTTGGAGCGAGTTCCACAAACTCCGGCGAGGGGAGGGCTAGTTTATTCCCTCGTCCGCGTAGCTCATCAGTGGGAGGTTGAAGAGCTCCGGGTAAGAAGCCCTCATCTGTTCCTCGATAAAGGGGCGGGCCGAGTTCACGAACGTGGCTGACAGGTGGTTCTCGTCCCGGAGAACGTAGACGTTGCCGACGGTTCCGTAGCATTCACTGTTGTCACACAGGTATTCTGATGTGTCGAACATGTCGATAGTGGGACGGTCCAGCGGGTAACCCTGCTCATCTATGGTGGCGCTGTAGAAGGCATCGCGGTCCTGGCCGCACTCCGTGTGCGCATCGCCGTTGGCTTCTTGAATACAGTAGAACCACTCTTCGGTCTGTTCCGGGTTTTCGCGGAACAGGAAGACGGGGATCCCCATGTCGGTGATTCGATCGACGGCCTGAACCATGCCCTCCGATGTCATCTCGGGCTCGGTACCGAGCCTCGTAGTTCCCGTTGTAATGACAAGATCTGGTTGCCGCTGGGCGATTGTGGCCATGACGTTTTCATTCCACTCGACACAGCTCGGTGTCACCTGGATACCCGCCTCGTTGTCCTCCGGGTCGGTTGTCAGCAGGCAACCGGACTTTTCGTACAGCTCGAGATCCCACCCGTACTCCTCGGCTAGCTCGCCGATTGCGGCGGACCATTGGCCCGTGTGGGAAGACCCCGCCATGATCACCAACGGCCCGCTGTCAGCCACCGGGTGTTGGCAGGAGGTGGGGTCGGTGCCGTCCTTGCGCTGGATGCAGGGGGACTCGAGGTTAGCTTCGCGCTGCCACCCCACATCGACCTTAAGGATGTCTTTCTCCGGTGCCGGGGTGCGGCCCTCAATGACCATGTAGGCCGGAGCCATCATCGCACCGGCGCCCGGGTAGTCGGCGTTGACGAGGGATTCTTCGAACTCAATGACGGTGGCTTCGAGCTCCTCTTCGCTGAAGGCGAGGGCCCCGGAGGCGAGAATGAAGGAAGAAACGACGGCGGTTGTTCCTGTGGCCAGCGACCGGACGGGGTGAGGGAAGGCCAGCTTCCAGTTTGCGGCACCGTCTTCGAAGAACTTCTTACCCAGGTATCCGGCGACAAGCGAAAGTGCGAGCACGAAGACTGCGGTCTGCGTGTCGGCGCGCCCTTGACCGGTTGCTGCCAGGGTGTAAATAAGGATTGGCCAGTGCCACAGGTACAGCGAATAGGAGATATCCCCAATGCGCTGGAACGGCCACTTGCGAAGCATCCTGTCGGCGCCCCAGCGGGTGCGGGTTTTACCTGCCGTGAGAACGAGGCAGACGCCGAGGACGGGCCACAGGGCAGCGGGCCCGGGGAAGAGGGCCGCACCATCCAGCACGAATCCGCAGGAGACAATCAAGGCAATACCCACCCAGGACATGATTCCGCGGGTGACCGGTCCAAGCTTGATGTTGCCGACAACCAGGCCGAGAACGCCGGGGAGGGTGAGTTCCCAGGCCCTGGAGAATGTCGAGAAATACGCGGAGGCCTGGCTGGTCGCCGTGTCGTGTATCGCCCATCCGAACGAGGCGGCACTGACGATAAGGAGAACACCAATGAGGGTGCTCTTCTTCGTAAGACCGGCCTTGGTTGCGATGAACGCGACGAGCATGACGAGGAACGTCATGGCGACATGGAACTGGCCCTGAATAGAGGTAGACCAGATATGTTGAAGCGGGGATGTTTGCGGCCCCGCAGCATCGTAGGTCAGCTGAGAATTAATGAGCTCCCAGTTCTCGTAAAAGAAAATACTTGCCTGCAACTCGGCGTAGAGCTGTGGCTGTTCAGACAGGGGAGTGAGGAAGATTCCGGCTACTCCAACTGCGACAAGGACGGGAAGGAGCGGGATGAAGAGGCGGCGGATCAGGCCGGAGAAACGCTTTGTAAGATCAATGCGCCACGTCTTGCCGGTGCGGCGAAGGAGGCTTGGGGTGGCAAGGAAACCGGTGATGGCGAGGAAGACATCGATGCCTCCCGAGACCTTGCCGGCTCCGAAGATGTGGAAGAGGACGACAAGGAGGATTGCGAGTCCTCTAACACCGTGCAGCTCCGGCCTGAATGAGCGAGAGTCGGAGAATGCACGGGTCGACGAGGCGGGTCTCTTCGGCACACATTAAGGGTACCGAAAGGAGCAAGTGACTATCTGCCCCGGCCTTCGTTGACTGGCTCACTGAGCCGGTACCCCATGTTGCGGACAGTCGTGATCCACTCGTTGCCGATCTTGCGTCGCAGGTAGCGAATGTAGACGTCAACGACGTTCGAATTTGGGTCGAAATCGTAGCCCCAAACCCGATCGAGTAGCTGCTCGCGGGACAGCACCTGATCGGGATGATTCATGAACGCCTCGAGCAGAGAAAACTCGCGGGATGACAGGTCAATGATTCTGCCAGACAGAGTCACCTGGTGCTTGGGCAGGTCCATGACGAGCTCGCCCACCTGAAGCTGGGTGGTTGACTGGGTGGGGGCCTCGGAACGCAGGCGTAGGCGGACGCGGGCGAGAAGCTCCTCGAACCGGAATGGCTTCGCCATGTAGTCGTCTGCACCGGACTCGAGGCCCTGCACGGTGTCACCAACGGAGGACCGAGCGGTCAGGATGATAACGGGAGTGGCTACACCCTGGCCGCGGAGCCTTTCGAGAACCTCGTAGCCGTTAATGTCGGGAAGGCCGATATCGAGAATGATGAGATCGTAGCCTCCGGATAGTCCGTGCATGACACCGTCCTCACCGGTGCTTGCCACGGTGGACAGGTGGCCGGCGGACTTCAAGCCCTTCGAAACGAAGGACGAGATGCCGGCCTCGTCTTCAACGATCAGGATGTTGGCCATGGGGTCTCCTCGTGCGGAATAACAATGGTGAAGGTGGATCCCTTCCCGGGGGTAGATTCAAGGTCGATGCGGCCGCCGTGCGACTGAGCAATTGCGGCAACGATGGGCAGGCCCAGGCCGGCGCCCTCGACCGTCGTATCGGCGCGACCAAAACGCTCGAAGATCTTGGTCTGGCGCTCAGAACTGACGCCGATCCCGCGGTCGTGTACCCAGAGGCGCGCCTCGCGACCAACGGATATTCCAATGCCGATCATCGATCCCTTCGGGGAGAACTTCACGGCATTCGCAGCAAGCTGGACCATTGCCTGCGTCATGCGCTGATCGTCCATTTCAATAATGGACTCGATGCGGGACTCGAGCTGCCACGTATGTTCGGGACTGATTTGCTGAACCAGTTCGTAAACGTGATCAATAAACGGCCCAGCATCCACCGGATGGGTGTGAACAAAGTCGGGGCGCTCAGCCTTGGCGAGCATAACGAGGTCATCTGCGAGCCGGTGCATGCGGTCGAGCTCGTGAATCGAAAGATCGCGAACCGAGCTCACGTCCTCGGGATCGTCGGCATCCATGAGCTCAAGATGACCGCGGACAATTGTGATCGGGGTGCGAAGCTCGTGCCCAGCATCATCCAATAGTCGCATCTGGGAGTCGAAGCTGGCTTGGATACGGTCCAGCATCGTGTTGAAGGTGCGGGCCATGTCGGCCAGGTCATCGTTGGTGTCTACTTCGATGCGAGCATCCAGGTCAGTTTCCCTGATCTGCTCAGCTGTTTCTCGTAGCTCCCTGATGGGGCGCAGTAGCTCGCCCGCGATAAGCCAGGAGGCACCGAGAAGAATGGCGAGACAGATAACCGCGGCGATGAGATAGATCTGGAATGTGTCGACGAGCTGGGATAGTTCCGCATCGAAGTCGTAGGCAACGGCATAGGCGCCGGAGCCAAGATCTCCCAGGGTGATTGGCATCAGGGCGTAGCGGTACGTTGACGTTGCCGTGGCGACCGTGCGGACCTCACCCTCCTGTGACCCCTCGAGCGCTTCAGCGCGAGCATCGAGAGTGTCCATGAGCTCGTCGTCGGCGATCATGTCGAGCCCACCAGGTTGTGTCCACGCGGGCCGAGACCCGACGTAACCAACCATGCCCTCCGATTCCTCGGGCACCCGGTGGCTCAGGACGTCCTGCAAGAGGTCGCTTAAGTTGTTGAAGTTATCGGACTCGTAAGCCTCTACCGCTTCCGTTGCGAACTCTTCGAGTGCAATCTGAAGCTGGTTATTGATCCGATCCTCGATCTGGTTCCGCTGAACCGTGAAAAAGGCAATACCGACAACTGTCAGGGTCATTGTTGTCAGAAGGAAAACGGTGGCCACGATACGCGTGCGCACCGACCAGCGGGGCTTCGGTAACCGCATGGACACCCTTCCTGTTCAGACAACATGTTGGGCGGGATTAGAAACTCTCCCTAGCCCTGATTATCAAGGAAAATTATGAGGGATAGATGAGAAACACCAATATTGCGGAGAAAAAGCACAATATCGACAGATAACCGAGCGAGGGAGGAAGAAACGACTGCGGGCAGGGAAACGAACGAGACTGATGGAAGCAAGAGTTCGGGTAACGAAGAGCGGGCGGCACGTGCCGCCCGCTCTCGAATCTCGCGCCGGCACAAAATGACCGGGAAGAATTCATTTAACTAGTTGTTGAGTAGCTTCTGGATGCGCTGGACGCCCTCGAGAATATCCTCGTCCGCCATCGCGTACGACAGGCGGAGATAGCCGGAGGGACCGAAGGCCTCACCGGGAACAACAGCGACCTCGGCCTCTTCGAGGATGATCTCGGCAAGCTCGGAGGACGTGGTCGGGACGCGCCCGGCGATCTCTCGCCCAAGCACCTTCTCCACGGACGGGTAAGCGTAAAACGCACCCTGCGGGGTGGGGACCTCGAAGCCATCGACCTTGCGCAACTCGGCAACGATAAGCTGGCGGCGACGGTCAAAGGCCTCGCGGAACTCGGCAACGGAAGCCTGGTCGCCGGTGAGAGCCTGGAGGGCGGCTGCCTGGCTGACGTTTGCGACGTTCGAGGTCATATGAGACTGCATGTTCGTGGCGGCCTTAATGATGTCGGCAGGGCCGTACATCCAACCAACCCGCCACCCCGTCATCGCGTATGTCTTGGCAACGCCGTTAAGAACAAGCGTCTGATTTGCGAGCTCGGGAACCTCGGCAAGAATGTACGAGTTCTCCAGGCCGTCGTAAGTCAGGTGCTCGTAGATCTCATCAGTAATGATCCAGATGCCGTGCTCGAGAGCCCACTCGCCAATCGCCTTCGTCTGCTCCTTTGAATAGAGAGCACCGGTTGGGTTCGAAGGCGAGCAGAACAGCAGAACCTTCGTTTTCTCCGTGCGGGCCGCTTCCAGCTGCTCGACGGTGACCTTGTATTCCTGGTCGGCTCCGGCGAACACCTCAACGGGAACGCCACCGGCTAGACGGATAGCCTCGGGGTAGGTGGTCCAGTACGGGGCGGGGAGAATAACCTCGTCGCCCTCGTCAAGGAGCGCGGCGAAAGACTCGAAGACGGCCTGCTTGCCACCATTCGTCACGATGATGTTGTTCGGGTCAACCTCAACACCGGAATCGCGGCGCGTCTTCTCCGCGATCGCCTGGCGAAGTGCCGGCTGTCCCTTCGCGGGGAGTAGCGGTGATTCTTCGGGTCGCGAGCCGCGGTGATAGCGGCCTCGACAATATGATCGGGCGTGGGGAAGTCGGGCTCGCCGGCGCCGAAGCCAATAACCGGGCGTCCGGCGGCCTTCAGGGCCTTGGCCTTAGCGTCGACGGCAAGGGTTGCAGATTCTTGAAGTGCGCCAAGCCGCGCGGATACGCGGCGCGCAGGTGTATTTGTACTCACCCGGTAATCTTTTCACGTCTTCCCCCGCATGTCTGCGCCTTATTACTCTATGGACACAGTTTTCTACCAGGATGGAACAATGACCACCAGAAAGGCGACGCCGGAGAGTGGTGAACGGCAGGCTCCGGGGTGTCGGAAGCTATCGACGCATGTTGGGGGATAGCTGGAACCTCTAGGGCCGGGTGAATTCTGCCGGCGGCGTCCACTGCGGCGTGACGAGGAGCTCCGCTCCCGCGCTGTCAGGGGTACTGTTATCGAACGATGCGCGATACTGTGGTCGATCGCGAGATCGCCGTACTCCATCACTAAGGAAGGTGCGGCCGAACGATGTCAGTGGGATGTAGCCCGTGATGCTCACCACCCTGGCGCCACCCGGTTCGACTTCGAGACTTCAGGGTATTAATGTTGGCAAAGGCGTGAGAACGTTCACTGGCTATTAACCGCTCGGGCGGGCATAATAGACAAGGCTTTCTCAGTCGTAGGGCAGTGGCGCAATTGGTAGCGCACCGGTCTCCAAAACCGGCGGTTGTGGGTTCGAGTCCCTCCTGCCCTGCCAGAGAAGGCGGTTCTTCGGAGCCGCTTTCTTTATCCCAACAAAGGAAGGACATGCGCGTGAGCGACGCATCAACCCAGGCCGGAGACGCCTCGCGCTCGCCCAAATCCGAGAAGAAGCTCGGTCTAGTGGCGCGCATCAAGCTGTTCTTCCGCCAGATCATCGGCGAGATGAAGAAGGTCGTCACCCCGACCCGTAAGGAACTGGGAACCCTGTTCGTCACGGTCATCGTGTTCGTGCTCATTATCATGGCTTTTGTAGGCCTGCTGGACGTTGTCTTTGCACGGCTAGCATTTTTGATCTTCGGCTAGGAAAGTAGGAAATCGTGTCGCAGGACGAGTCGATGAATTCCGAGGAGATCTCGGACGCTGTCGAGACCCCGGCGGAAGACGCTGCCACGGACGCTCCTGCTGAGGAGAATCAGGTCGAGGAAACTCAGGAGACCGCCGCTGAAGCGGACGAGACTGAGGCCCCGGTCGAGGATCCGACCTCACCCGCCGCGATCCGTAAGCGCCTTAAGGGCCTTCCCGGCCGCTGGTACGTGCTCCACACGTACGCCGGTTACGAGAAGCGCGTCAAGCAGAACCTCGAGATCCGCACCAAGTCGATGAACATGGAGGAGTACATCTTCCAGGTCGAGGTGCCGATGGAAGAGGTCTTCGAGGTGAAGCGCGGCGAGCGCAAGCTCGTCACCCGCGTCCGCATGCCCGGATATGCCCTTGTTCGCATGAACATGGACAACGAGGCCTGGCGTACCGTGCAGGAAACTCAGGGCGTCACCGGCTTTGTCGGTAACGGCCGCGACCCGGTCGCTCTCACCGAGCCCGAGGTCATCAAAATGCTTACCCCGGTTGTTGAGGCCGAGGTTGCTCAGGAGCTCCGCTCTCAGGGCAAGCCCACGAAGGGCCAGCCCGCCGTTGTCTCCGTCGAGTTCGAGGTTGGCGAGAACGTCATCCTTACCACCGAGCCGTGGGTCGGTATGCCGGCCACGATCGATGCGGTCGACGCAGCAAACCAGCGCCTCACGGTGCTCATGACACTTGTCGGCCAGGAAACCCCGGTCGATCTGTCCTTCGGTCAGGTCAAGAAGGCCGACTAGAAGGAAACCAGGGCGGACCCCTCTGCCATTGGGTTCCGTCAACACTCAAGAAATAAGGATCATCATGCCTCCCAAGAAGAAGGTTGCTGGCCTGATCAAGCTCCAGATTCAGGCTGGCGCAGCTACCCCGGCACCGCCCATCGGTCCGGCTCTCGGTCAGCACGGCGTCAACATCATGGAGTTCTGCAAGGCCTACAACGCCGCGACAGAATCCCAGCGTGGAAACGTCATCCCTGTCGAGATCACCGTGTACGAGGACCGCTCGTTCACGTTCATCACGAAGACCCCGCCCGCAGCAGAGCTCATTAAGAAGGCTGCTGGCGTCAAGAAGGCTTCGGCCACCCCGCACACCGTCAAGGTCGGCAAGCTGACCAAGGACCAGGTGCGCGAAATCGCCGAGATGAAGATGCCCGACCTTAATGCCAATGACATTGAGGCAGCATCCGCCATCGTCGCAGGCACCGCCCGCTCCATGGGCATCACGGTCGAGTAATCGACAACCACAGAACTAGAAATCCGCAACCGCGGAATGTGGAAGGGCCTGCGCAGGTCCGCTAACCACAACTGCTAAGGAGAAAAGCAGCAATGGCAAAGCGCTCAAAGAACTACAAGAGGTCGGCGGAGAAGATCCACGCCGGCGAAGTTTACCACCCGAAGAAGGCCTTCGAGCTCGCCAAGGAGACGTCGACCGTTAAGTTCGACGCCACCGTCGAGGTCATGTTCCGTCTCGGCGTTGACCCCCGCAAGGCGGACCAGATGGTCCGCGGCACCGTCAACCTGCCCCACGGCACAGGTAAGACTGCTCGCGTTATCGTTTTCGCCACCGGCGAGCGTGCACAGCAGGCAATCGACGCTGGCGCTGACGAGGTCGGCGGCGACGAGCTTATCGAGAAGGTCGCAGCTGGCTGGACCGACTTCGACTCGGCTGTCGCAACCCCGGATCTCATGGGCAAGGTCGGCCGCCTCGGCCGCGTGCTCGGCCCCCGTGGCCTCATGCCCAACCCGAAGACCGGCACGGTCACGATGGACGTAGCGAAGGCTGTTAACGACATCAAGGGTGGCCGCATCGAGTTCCGCGTCGACAAGCACGGCAACCTCGCCTTCATCGTCGGCAAGACCTCCTTCACCGCCGAGCAGCTCGTCGACAACTACGCAGCAGCTCAGGAGGAGATCCTTCGTCTCAAGCCGTCCTCCTCGAAGGGCCGCTACATTTCGAAGGCAACCGTCTCGACCACCATGGGCCCAGGCATCCCGCTTGATGCCACCAAGACCCGTGGACTGAACGAAGAGGACTGACCTTGGTCAGTTCACCAAAGTCAGCCCCCGACCGTCAGGTCGGGGGCTGGCGTTTACCCGATTGGGGCATCGCCGGAATCCTTGCGTTGCTCTCGATTATCTGGTCAACCGTGGCCGCCTTAGCGGCCCCCGCCCTGTCCAACATTGGTGAATGGACGTACGTTGACTACGCCTACCGAATCTCGATCGGTGAACTGCCCGTCCAGGGCGACGATCTGAGCCCGTACACCCTTGAGACGTGGTCGTGTCGGGGCATGGATGGAGATATTCGCGGGGAGACCCCGCCACCGTGCGATGAGGTCACAGAGCGTCCCGTTACCGACTGGCCGCTCGAAGGCGAAAATTACAACACCTTCCACCCGCCCCTCTACTTCGCTTTCGCGGCCGGAGTCGGCAAGATAGCCGATACCGTGGGCATTGACTTCACCGACGGTGCGCGCTTCGCATCCGCACTGTTTGGCGCCGTGGGAGTAGCCGCACTTTATGGCGCCATTCGGTGCTGGGGCATTGGTAAGAGAAACAGTGCCGGAGCCACGCTCATTGCCATGAGCGTGCCAGCACTCGCACTGTCGTCCGTGATTGTTCACAACGACGCGGTGAGCATGATGGCGGGAGCCGCTGCCGTCTGGCTCGCGGCGAGAGTCGTTAAGCACGGCAACTACGGCTGGATACCGCCGTTCCTCATAGCGGCGGGAATATCGTTAACGAGAACAATGTCCGTCGTTGCGGTTCTCGCCGTGGGCGGACTAGCCATTCTTATGGGGCTGTTCCAGAAGGATCAGCGCGGCGCTCTCAAGCCCGGCTTTGCCATCGCACTTGGGACGATGCTGTCGTACGTGGCGTGGACCGTATTCCAGAATGGGCGTCGCCCCGAGGACTACGTTCCCTCAATCACCGGGTTATCGACCGATCCGTTCACTGCAGGGGACACCCTTGCTGTCATCAACACGATCGTGGGTGCGGGAGCCCCCTGGGGGCTCACGAGACCCTCCCGCGACTGGTACCTCGACCCGAGTCTCAACTCCTGGCTACTGGAGGGATGGAGCTGGCTGCTCTTTGCGGTCTTCCTGATCGCAGTTCCGGTCGGGATCTACTGCGCAATGAAGCGCACAGGAGCGCTCCGCTACCTGGGTATCCTCGTCGTCCTGCTCCCGATCCTCACAGGCCTCATCGTGCAGGCCCGCGAAATAGCTTCCGTGACCGCCTACTTCCGCGTCGTTCCCGGCCGATATGCGATCACGGCCGTGCCCCTCTACGTCGCTTTTATCGCGGCTCTGGCGCAGCAGAAAGACACTGTACGCTGGGTCCTTCCCGCGGCTGGCATGGCAGGCTATGCAGTGCTTCTCCTGTCCCCACTTCTGCCATAATTCGACATCAAATCGGACCCGTGGCAAGGCTGGCTGAGTCCTCGCGCACACTTCGGTCCATCCGCTTGGCAGATTGGGCCTGATCTCGTAATCTGGTATGTGCCGAAGACCGCCGGTCACCCGTGAGCCAGACGGGGTGAAATTCGTAAAGAAGCCAGCGCAGGTGAGTATAGAGCTTTCATGCCCCGTGCCGCCTGCACGGGGCATTTTTTATGAATTGTGGCCAGGCGGCACAAGTGGAAGGAGGCCCTATGGCAAGGCCGGATAAGAGCGAAGCAATCGCTGAACTTGCGGACCTGTTCCGTGAGTCGAGCGGTGCGCTCCTGACCGAGTACCGCGGTCTGACCGTTGAGCAGCTGAAGGACCTTCGGCGCGCAATGGGCGACAACGCCGAGTACAAGGTCGCGAAGAACACGCTCACGAAGATTGCCGCGAAGGAAGCCGGCGTTGAGGGCCTCGACGAAGAACTCGTTGGTCCCACCGCTATTGCCTTCGTCAAGGGCGACATCTCTGTCGTTGCTAAGGCGCTTCGTGACTTCGCTAAGGACAACGAAAAGCTTGTTATCAAGAACGGTGTTCTCGAAGGGGCAATCATCCCCGCAGAGGATGTCGCCAAGCTTGCGAACCTCGAGTCGCGCGAAGTACTGCTCGCCAAGGCTGCAGGTGCCCTCAAGGCATCGCTGTTCAAGGCTGCTTACGTTCTCCAGGCGCCGGTCACCAAGACCGTGCGCACCGTCGATGCCCTGCGCGAGAAGCAGGAATCCGCTGCCTAAGTTGGCGGCATAAACACAATCTGCTCGCGTAGCAGGAAGGAAGGAAGGCTAGCATGGCTAAGCTCACCCCCGAAGAGCTCATTGAGGCTTTCAAGGAGCTCACCCTCGTAGAGCTCAACGACTTCGTCAAGAAGTTCGAAGAGGAATTTGAAGTTACCGCTGCTGCTCCGGTTGCTGCTGTTGCAGCCGGTGGAGCTCCCGCCGCTGGTGGCGAGGCTGCTGCTGAGGAAGAGAAGTCGGACTTCGACGTCATCCTCGCAGAGATCGGCGACAAGAAGGTCCAGGTCATTAAGGAGGTCCGTGCACTCACGTCGCTCGGCCTCAAGGAAGCCAAGGACCTCGTTGACTCCGCTCCCAAGGCTGTCCTTGAGGGTGTCGACAAGGAGGCCGCTGACAAGGCCAAGGAGGCCCTCGAGGCCGCTGGCGCCAAGGTTGAGCTCAAGTAACTTGTTGACTCAATGAGTCACACTTGAAAGTTCCGGGGAAGGTAATCCTTCCCCGGAACTTTTGTGTGGGTTGTGGAGACGAGTATTTGGATTGTGGAGATGGGCTCGTGGAGTGTGCTGACTACTTGGTGTCGGCCAGTGCGAGCCGAAGTCTGCCGTCTTTCCCTGCGAGGACTTGTTCGGCCTCTGCGGGGCTGATGGAGTGGGTGAGCATTGTGGCTGCGACCTTGACTCGCCACTGTGCTGCCACGAGTGTCTCCAGCGCAGTTTCCTCGCTAGCTCCGGTGATGCGAGTGACGAGGTTGATTGCGCGTTCACGCAGCTTCTCGTTGGTCGGGGAGACATCGACCATGAGATTGCCGTAGGTCTTTCCCAGCTTAACCATGGTGGCGGTGGTCAGGATGTTGAGCACGCGTTTTTGCGCTGAACCAGCCTTGAGCCTGGTTGATCCCGCGAGGACTTCCGGGCCGACGGGAACCTCGATGGGAATATCGACCAGGGAGCCCAGTTTGGAGCCGTCGTTGTTGGAGATGCCAACAGTCGTGGCTCCGGCCCGCTGTGCGGCCTGGACCGCACCCAGAACGTAGGGCGTGCGCCCCGACGCTGTGATGCCGACGACGACGTCACAATTGGTGATTGAGTGGGCGAGAAGATCTTGCGCCCCTGCGTCGGCGTCGTCCTCGGCCCCCTCAATGGCAGTGCGCAGGGCATCATCGCCCCGGCAATAATTCCGATGATGTCATCGGGGTGGGAGGAAAAAGTTGGTGGGCATTCAGACGCGTCGAGAACCCCGAGCCGTCCGGACGTTCCTGAACCGATGTAGATGAGCCGACCGCCCGACGTCATCCCCGTGACGATTGCGTCGATCGCCTGGCCGATCGCAGGTATTGCCTTGTCGATTGCGAGCGTGACCAGCGATTCGGCCTCATTCATCGCCGTGGCGATCTCCGTGGGCGAAAAGGTGTCCAGGTTCGAGTAGGCGGGGTCGATGGTCTCGGTAGTCCGTGTGTGAGCTCGCAATGAATGGTCGGTCATCATGTCTCCGTTCTTGTTGATTGGGAGCCGGCCCTTTATCGTTGTAGGTAACTGACCAAAATGAAGTGTATTACGAAAGTATCTTACATACTACGTGTTTGGTCCAGGATTATTGCTCGATACCAAAAAGATTTGAGGAACGAAATGGCGACGACAGTGCGGTCTGCGCTCGAAAGCGTGGATGAGTGGAGCGACGAAAAGCTCGTAGGGCAACTGTTTTGCGTGGCGAGCGGCAGGCATGCCGCGCAGAATGTCATGGGGTTTGGCTCCGCTGACGGGGCGAGTGCCGAGGAACTCCATGCGGAGCTGCGGGACATGATCGATCAGTACAAACTTGGTGCGGTTATTTACTTCCCACCCGGTGGGGACCATGAGCCCGTCGAAAACATTCGCACCACCATGCTCGACCTGCAGACGGCAGCCGATGTGCCGCTACTGATTTCGACCGACCAGGAAAATGGCACCGTCGCTCGCGTGCGGGTGGGTGCGGTTCACATGCCCGGGGCAATGGCCCTTGTGGCAACCGGGGACCGTGACCTCTGCGCAGAGGTGGGGAGGGTGACTGCGGAGCAATTGAGGGCGGTGGGTATTCATCAGAACCTCGCACCCGTGGCCGACGTGATGATGGTGGCAGATAATCCCGGCGTGAATATTCGGACCACTGGGTCTGATCCGCGTGTTTCGGCGGAATATGTGTCGACCTTCGTCAAAGCCCAAGGGGCGAACGGACTTGCGTCAACCCTCAAGCACTTTCCCGGCTACGGGAGCGCGCGGGTGGATGCGCACTTTGATCTTCCGTCGATTCCCGTATCCCGAGAAGAGTGGGACAGGACCGAACGGATTCCGTTTGAAGCGGCAATCCGCTCGGGTGCCGAGGCGGTCATGCTCGGCCACGTGATCTTTCCCGCCCTTGACCCGGATAACGCTGCGACATTCTCGAAGCCGATTGTGCAGGGGGTGCTGCGCGAGGATCTGGGCTTTGATGGCGTTATCGTGACCGATGCCATGGACATGGGTGGCGCGGCCAGACCGGAAGGCCCCGCCGAGGCATGCGTGTCGGCGCTCCTGGCGGGAGTCGATCAGATCCTCATGCCGAGTGATCTACACAGCGCATACGCCGCGGTGCTGGACGCGCTACGTAATGGGAGGCTCGATCGTGAGCGCCTGTGCGAGTCCGCTCGGCGGATCCTCCGCTTGAAACTCAAGGTGGGACTCGACGACAGTGACATTCCCGGCCTTGATGTCTTCTCGTCCGAACGTCACAAAGAAATCGCGGAGCGAGTTGCTCGAGAATCGCTCACCGTTCGTGATGCCGAGGTCTTTTCCCCACTCGAGCAGTCGGGGTCGGTGCTCATTGCACACCCGGGCATTGATCCGCAAAAACGCGGGGTGAACCCTGGTGAGGTCCTGAAGGGCATGCTGGAAGGTGCTGGACACGATGTGCGGGAGGTGCTGTGGGGCGGTAGTGAAGCCGAGGGAGGACCGTGGAGCAACCCCGATCTCAATGTCAGCCAGGCGGTGCTCATTCTTCGTGATGCGTGGAAGGATGGCGTCGACGTTGCCGGGGTGATTGACGGGCTTGTCGGTGCGGGAATTAGCGTGACAGTGGTTGCCATCCGCTCTCCGCACGATGGGGTCGCGGTGCCCTCGGGTGTGCCTCTCCTGTACACCTACGGGGACAACGGCAGTGCGGTTCGGGCCGCGGGGCGGGTGCTTGTCGGTGATGAGGTCCCGACCGGCAGATGTCCGATGCCGGTGCCGTCGACTGGGAGCCGGACGCAATCGTGAGGGTGCTGACGGGCCTCGAACGCCTCCTTGCCGATCCGACTCTGGTGCCGGGAGAGCGCTGGGCGCTCTTGACGAATGACACGGCGGTGACCGCCGACCTTGTGAGTGCAAAGAATGCGCTGAATGGGACGGGGCAACTCCGTGCCCTTCTCGCGCCCGAGCACGGCTTGCATGGAACGGCGCAGGCAGGCTTCACGGAACAGGATGCGACAGATTCTGCAACGGGCCTGCCCATCATCGATGTGTACGCCGCCGAGAGCTCGGATATTGCCAACGCTCTCCGTGAGATGCGTGTGGATGCTGTCATTGCCGATATTCAGGATGTGGGGACGCGGTACTACACCTATGCCGCGACCGTCATCGATGTCATGACCGCGTCTATCCAGGCCGGAATCCCCTTCTATGTCCTCGATCGCCCCAACCCGCTCAACGGGGTGACGAGAGAAGGTCCGGGCCTCGAGCCGGACTTTGCCAGCCTTGTGGGCAGGTTGGATGTCCCGATTCGGCACGGACTGACCCTCGGTGAGCTCGCCCAGCACGCTGCGCGGAGCGCCGGGATTCAATTGCCGTCGGTAATTCGGATGGAGGGGTGGGGCCGGTCCATGACGTGGGCGGACACCGGGCTGCCGTGGGTGATGCCTTCCCCGAATCTCCCCACGACGGATACGGCGCTCGTGTACCCCGGCACTGCTCTCTTCGAGGGCACCACCCTGTCCGAGGGGCGTGGGACGACCCGACCATTCGAGATCGTGGGGGCGCCGTGGCTCACGGCGAGCTACGCCGCCTCCCTCAACGCCCTTGGCTTGCCGGGAGTGGCGTTTCGCGAGGCACGGTTTGTTCCTACATTCTCGAAGCACCGCGGTGAGGTGTGCGTCGGGGTCCAGGTCCACGTGCTTGATCCAGGTCTCTTTGAGCCGGTTCGCACCGGCGTTGAGATGCTCATGCTGGCCGCGAACCTAGGGGAGGGGTTTGGGTGGCTGACGCCGCCCGATATCGGTCTTGGGGCACAGCACTTCATTGACAAGTTGTGGGGGGCATCGTCTCTTCGGGAGGCCATCCCGGGTGCCCGCCAAGTGTCGGACGTCATGGCACCCATTACTCGGGGAAACATGGGCGAACTCCTGTACTGAAGAGTTCTTCCATGCTCGTCTAAAACCGACTTTGTAAGTAAATAACATTTCTGCTTGATTATTCGAAGGTAATAAACCTACCATTTGAGTGGGCGCTCGGACGCTTGTGGCCGAACAAAGAAGTTCGAAAGGAAAATTATGTCATCACGACGAAATACTCTTCGACGGTTTGCCGCCGTTGCTGCGGTAGCAATGATCGGGTTGGTTGGTGCCTGTGGAGACACGGGTAACGATACTGGCGACTCGACCAATGGTGAAGTTAAGGATGGCCCCACCCTGACCGTGTGGGCAGGATCGAATATCCCGATCGTTGCCAACTTCAACCCGTATTCCCCGACGGCTCTACATGGTGCACTCGGTGGGGTTTACGAGCCGCTCTTCCTGTACAACAAGATCCAGGACGTGGACCCGATCCCCCTTCTGGGTGAGGAAGCTACCTGGAATGACGATGGTACAGAGCTGGAAATCAGCCTCCGCGAGGGAGTGAAGTGGAACGATGGTGAGGACTTCACCGCCGACGATGTTGTTTACTCCTTCACCAATGATGCGGTGCAGCTGGACTTCATTGAGTCCGTGGAAGCAGTCGATGGAAACACGGTGAAGTTCACCTTCACAATCCCGTCTTTCCGAAACGAATATTCGCTTCTTGGTGCCACCTACATCGTTCCTCAGCACGTCTACAGCGACCTGGACGACCTCGTCACCTTCGCTAACGATGACGCACCCGTCGGTACCGGCCCGTTCATGGTCGATTCGGCGACCGATGCTGGATACACGATGGTGGCAAACGAGAACTACTGGGACACGGAGCGTCCGTCCATCGACCGAGTACAGTACCTCGGTATTGATGGCGCAGCTTCTGCCGAATCTCTGCTGAAGTCGAAGGAACTCGACTACACGACCATGTTCGCCCCGCAGCCCGACTCCATCATCAATGCGGCCGATCTGGGCTACCTAAACGTGACCTCCCCGAACCCCACCGTGGGCCTCATTTGCTCGAACGCGGAGCTTGGCTGTCAGGGCATGCAAACCGATAAGGCCGTGCGTCAGGCACTGAGCGTCGCGATCGATCGCGGTGAAATCAACGAAAAGGCATACTACAACCTCGCTCAGTTGGGTTCGCCGGCCTTCGTCCAGCCTGGACGTGATGACGCCTGGGTAGCCGATGGTATCGATACTCTCAACCCGGAGGATGCTCAGCCGGAGGAGGCCAAGAGGATCCTGGAAGAAGCTGGGTACACGATGGGCTCGGACGGCTATTTCGAAAAGGACGGTCAGAGACTGTCGATCAAGATCGAAACCGTTGAGGGCTGGTCTGACCAGAACGCCGCTGCCGACCTCATGACCGCGCAAGCGAAAGATGCCGGTATCGAACTCATCAACAATACGATCACGCAGGACCAGTACTCCGATCGACGGATGACCGGTGACTACGAGATCTTCCTCGGTGCGCTCTTCGGAACCCCGACCTCGGATCCGTTCCAGATCTACCGCAACTCCTTTACAACGGAGTTCACGCAGCCGGTTGGAACTCAGCTTGAGCCGACCCAGACGAACTATTCACGCTACTCGAATCCCGAGGTTGACGCGGCGATTACTGCCGCCGCAGCCACGAATGATGAAGAGGAGCTGAAGGAGCTCTACGCCGAGGTGCAGCGTCACATCGTCGAAGACGTGCCGTACCTGTCGCTGTTCCACGCTGGTTCGCAGACTTTCTACAACCAGACGAACTTCACGGGATGGCCGAGTGAAGACGACCTGTACGTCTTCCCCGCTTCTTGGGATGGCGTATCTGCCGCCTACGTGCTCTCCTCGCTGGAGTACGCCGAGTAGTTGATAGAGGTGGGTGGGGTGTGCGTAGGTGCTCCCCACCCACCTCTCTGATGTGAAGGAGCTGCGCCGCATGAATTACTATCTCAGGCGCCTTACTTTCTACGTTGTCACGCTGTGGGCAGCCGTATCGCTGAACTTTCTGCTGCCCAGGCTTATGCCCGGTGACCCTCGCACGATCTTCATGGACAAGATCATGCGCCGTGGTGGCGAGATTACCCCGGCGATGCGCCGGTCGATCGATACGATCTTCGGTGCAGATGACTCGTCCATGCTCGATCAATACGTCGAGTACTGGGGCAACATTTTCCGGGGAGACCTCGGTGTCTCGTCTTCGATGTTTCCCGCCAAGGTGACTGACCTGATCGGCTCGGCTCTGCCATGGACGCTGGGGCTCGTTGGGCTCACGACCATCATCTCCTTCATTATGGGCGTGGCTATTGGCGCCTTTGCCGGATGGAAGCGCGGAAGCGCAGCTGACGCGCTCATCCCCGCCATGACACTCCTGCAGTCGCTTCCTTATTTCTGGCTCGCCCTCATTTTTGTAGCCGTATTCTCTGTCTCGCTCGGATGGTTCCCCATTATCGGAGGCTATTCCCTGCGGGAGTTCTATGCCGGGCCAGAGTTATCCTGGGGCTTCATTTCTTCCGTGATTTATCACGGCATACTCCCCGCCATCACCATCATCGTTGCCTCCGTTGGTGGATACGTGCTGAGCATGCGCAACATGATGGTGTCGATCATGTCAGAGGACTACGTGACCACAGCCGAGGCCAAGGGCCTGCGGAAGTCGCGCATCTTCTTCTGGTACGCGGGACGAAACGCAGTGCTGCCATCGCTGGCTGGCTTCGGGATCACGCTGGGCTTCGTGGTTGCCGGCTCGATCGTAATGGAGCAGGTGTTCTCCTATCCGGGGATCGGAAAACTCCTCATCACGGCGGTCCAAGACAAGGACTTCGCTCTCATGCAGGGTGTCTTCCTCGTCATCACCGTGACCGTCCTGCTCGCCAATTTCATCATGGATCTTGTCTATGGATTCGTCGACCCGAGGACTCGTAGCAATGTCTAACTCTCATGAAGAACACCTCCCAAACGCTCCGCTCGATCTGACCACCCAAGAAACGGTGGATGAGCGGATGGAGGGGATCCGCACGGAAGCAACTGTTGCTCCCCGCAAGCGCAGGCGTCGGATTGACGTGAAGCTCGGCATTGGTATCGTCCTGACCCTGATCGTGGTCGTCTTTGCCATCATCGGGCCGGGCCTCACCCAGGACCCACGCAACTACGATAACCCCGTCACCTCACCGCCATCGGCAGAAAACCCCCTCGGCACGAACAACCTTGGTGCCGATCTCTTGGCTCAGCTTGCCGAGGGCGCTGCTGGTTCCCTCATGGTGGGTGCGACAGCCGGCCTCATCGCCGTGATCTGCTCCCTCTTCTTCGGTATCGTCGCGGGCTACCGTGGCGGGATCGTCGACGAGATCCTGTCTCTTGCCACCAACATCATGCTGGTGATTCCGGGCCTGCCGCTCGTTGTCGTCATCGCAACCTACCTCGAGACCCGCTCCATGTGGATGATTGCCGTTGTCCTCGGCTTCACCTCGTGGGCAGGCTCAGCGGTTGTCCTGAGATTCCAGGCAAAGTCATTGCGGAGCCGAGACTATGTGGCGGCGGCGAAGACATCGGGAGAGTCAACGTTCCGGATTATTCTCGTGGAGATCCTCCCCAACCTGCTCCCGCTCTTGTCGTCGATGTTCCTCTCGGCAGTGGTCCTCGCTGTTCTTTCCGAGGCGGGTCTTTCCTATCTGGGACTGGGCCCCTCCGGTGCGATCACGTGGGGCACCATACTGAATGATGCCTCCACCCAAAGTGCATTCCATCAGGGTGCCTGGTGGTGGTTTGTGCCGCCAGGGCTGCTGATCGCGATGCTGGGGTGCGGCCTGTCCCTCATCAACTTTGCGATCGATGAAACTATCAACCCGAAGCTCAAACTTGCACCGGAGGCCGTGCGGCAAGTCCGCAAGGCCAAGAAGCAGGCACGACGCACACGAAAGGCGCAAAAACGATGAGTACGCTACCGCTCACGACGGCTGATCACGAAGAATACCTGCGCACTCACACCCCGGTCCTGTCGGCGTCGAGTATTTCCGTTACCTATCACGTGCAACCACCGGTTCGGGCCGTGCAGAATGTCGATCTCGTTCTCAATCGAGGTGAGATCCTGGGCCTTGCCGGGGAGTCCGGATGCGGAAAGTCCACCTTGGCCTACGGTATCAACCGGCTGCTGAAGCCCCCCGCCACCCTGACAAGCGGTGACGTCACGTTCCACGATCGGGATGGAACCGATATTGCCGTGACGCAGCTCGATGGTGATGATCTGCGCGCTTTCCGGTGGAACAAAATATCCATGGTATTTCAGGGTGCAATGAACGCCCTCAACCCGGTGCTATCGGTGCGCGCCCAGCTCCACGATGTCTTTAAGACGCATCGGCCGAACATGTCGAAGAAGGCGAAGGAAGAAGCGTCCAGGAAGCTCCTGGAAATCGTTGGGGTGGACCCCGAGAGAATCAACGCGTTCGCCCACGAACTATCTGGCGGTATGAGGCAGCGCGTCATGATCGCCATGGCGCTCGCCCTCAATCCCCAGGTCATGATCATGGATGAGCCGACGACGGCCCTCGATGTTGTCGTCCAACGTGAGATTCTCCGAGAGATCATGAAACTGCGCGAGCAGCTCGATTTCGCGGTCATTTTTATCACCCATGATCTACCACTCCTCCTCGAGATTTCGGACAGGATCGCGATCATGAGGGAGGGCAGAATCGTGGAACTCAACACCGCACAAAGCATCTACGAGAATCCACAACACGAGTACGCGAAGAAGCTCCTCGGTTCCTTCCCCGCACTCTTCGGGGACGAAGGTGCGTTTGTCCGGGGGCAGAGCGAGGAGGTACGTCGATGAGTCTCATTGTTGACAATGTGTCGAAAGAATTCCGGATCCGGAAGGGCCTGAAATCCTCGAAGCTACGTGCCGTGAACAACGTGTCGCTCACGCTGGAACCGGGGAAGACGATTGCAATCGTCGGAGAGTCTGGTTCGGGAAAGTCGACAATCGCGAAGATGATCATGCGGCTCGAACAACCTACCGAGGGTTCCATTACCGTCGAGGGCCTGCATTCGGATGTCCGGGGATCCCAGAGCCGTGACTATCTCAAGCTCGTTCAAATGGTCTACCAGGATCCGTTTGCCTCCCTAAACCCCTTCCACACGATTGCTCACCACATCGGTCGGCCACTCAAGATCCACGGTCGCGCACGGTCGAAGGACGAAGTAGCGGAGCAGGTGAATGAGCTCCTCTCACGTGTGAACCTCACACCCCCGGAAACCTATGCGCACCGTAAACCCCACGAGCTATCGGGTGGTCAACGCCAGCGCGTGGTTATCGCCCGCGCGCTTGCCCCCGGTGCGAAGTACCTGGTGGCGGACGAGCCGGTCTCCATGCTCGACGTGTCGATTCGGCTCTCCGTACTGAACCTGCTGGCACGGCTCCAGAGGGAGGACAATCTCGGGGTTCTCTACATCACCCACGATCTCGCGACGGCACGGCACTTCTCCGATGAAATCATCGTCCTCTATCGCGGAAACATCGTCGAGCAGGGGCCATCCGACGAGGTCATCCTCAATCCGCAACACGACTACACGAAGAAGCTGCTCGCCGCGGCGCCATCTCCTGCCAACTACGGTAAGCTCCGGGCAAGTGTCCAAGAAGAACTGGCTCGGTCTGGCTCGGACTCCGCCCTGGACACGGTGGAAACACTCGTAGAGGAGCAATGAACATGACCGCAGCACCACTCAGCGCCGTCATCCGGAGGAAGCTTCCCGATCTGCAGCCTGCGATGAGACGAGTTGGGGAGATCATCGTTGCCGATCCTTCGCGGGTTTCGACCATGTCAATCGGATCGCTTGCTGTGGAAGCCAAAACCTCGGAGACAACGGTCGTGAGGTTCTGCCGAGAGGTAGGGGTTGCGGGATATTCGGAACTGCGGATCGGACTCGCCCACGAGGCAGGTGCCAGGAGCCAAGCGGAAGAAGTCTACAGCGATACGGGTGATATTCTCCCCAGCGATAGCCTGAATTCTGTCGTCAAAAAGATTGCGTACGCGGACCTGAAGTCCGTCGAGGACACGTCCCGGATGCTCTCCCTGAGCGATCTCTCGGCTGTTGTCGCCGATGTCGTAGCGGCCGAGCGCATCCAGGTCTTCGGCGTTGGCGCCTCGGGTCTCGTTGCGCTGGATTTCGAGCAGAAGCTGGAACGAATCGGGCTGGTGACAGACTGCTCGATTGACCCCCACCGTGCCATCACGATTGCCGCACTCGCGACAGACAAGACCGTCACATTCGGGTTCTCTCACAGCGGGTCAACGGTCGATACGTTGGAGGCACTACGGATTGCAGGGGCCAATGGTGCGACAACTGTGGGCGTAACCAATTCGCCAGATTCCCCGCTGGCGAAGATGGCCGACAAGACGCTCCTGACCGCGGCCCGTGAAACCACATTCCGGTCGGGGGCCACCGGTTCCAGACTCGCCCAGCTCATGATTGTGGACTGCCTCTTCGTTGCGATTGCGCAGCAGACCTTTGAAGCGTCCATTAGGGCCCTGGAGGTTACCAGGGCCGCCATCGAGGATTCCCGATCCAGAAGGCATTACAAGCCATGAGGATGATCGGCATAGTTCGCGAGAGTGATGGGCGAACGAGTGTGATGGGATGTGCGGGGTTACGAGATTGAGTGCAGAGCTTGACGATGGTCTTGTCCTCGGCATAGACGGCGGGGGACGCGCTCGCGGGTACGGATTGAGCGGGCCGACGGTAGCGTTGTGTCGACGGAATTCGGTGGGGGAGTCAATCCGAACTCCGGCTCCGATCCGTATAGGTCTCTCACCGATGTTCTCCGCCGTGCCCTCGACAAGATCCCCGAGGGCGACCGAGCTCGTATTCTAGCTGGAGTCGCGGGTCTCGCAGGCTTTCTCAGTGGCCCGGATGCCATGACGCAGGCCACCGTTGATGCGTGGCGATCCGTGGGGCTACCCGGAACCCCAACCGTGTGTTCCGACCTTGTTGTTGGCTACTGGTCCGCACTGGCGCAGCCCGGGGTGGAAGTTCCGGCAGACGGTGTCATCCTGGTGGCGGGCACCGGGGCAGTAGCCGCCACGATTCGGGGCATCGCTGTCGACCGGATCATTGACGGCTACGGCTACATCCTCGGCGATCGTGGTGCCGGCGCATGGCTGGGGATGGCGGTGGCTCGAGCCGCTTTGGATTCTGCCACGGACCGTGGCCCGGCGACCGTGCTTGAGGGTCTCGTCCTTGATGGGGTCAGCCCGCACGACTGGATTGGGAATTTCTACAAACAGCCCCCGAACCGCGTTGCCGCGCTGTCCATGCACCTTGATACTGCACAGGCGCGAGACGATGAGGTTGCTGGGCAGATCGTCGCGCAGGCGATTGATGAGCTCGTTCAGTCTGTCCATGCGGCTGCCGGAAAAGACGCCACCAACATAGTCCTCACCGGCTCTATCGCGGCTGGTGACAACCCGATCGGGAACGGCCTGCGGGAGAAGTTGCGCGGTCAAGGCTTCAACCTCATCAAGGGCTTGGATGGTGTCGAGGGGGCCGTGGAACTGGCGAAGAGGAAGATGACGGGACGATGGCCAATGAACTAATGCGGCAGGCACTGGCGCACGATGCCTCTCACTTTGCCGTAGTGCCGGACGCTGTTGTCCGAGCAGACAATATCGAGCACGTGGCGTCGCTGCTGAAAGCAAACCCGTCGCGGCCTGTCACTTTCCGGGGCGGTGGCACAAGCCTGTCGGGTCAGGGACAAGGGGCGGGGCTTCTCGTCGACGTAAGAACGAACTTTCGCGGTGTAGAGGTGCGCGATGATGGTGGAAGAGTAACCTGCCAGCCGGGTACGACCCTCCGGTATACCAATGCCGTCCTCAGCCCATACCACCGAAAGCTTGGCCCCGATCCGGCCTCGGAAGGAGCTGCCACGATCGGGGGCGTGGTGGCGAACAACTCCTCGGGCATGACCTGCGGAACAGAATTAAATTCGTACGAGACGATCGACAGTCTTACCGTGGTTCTCCCGTCCGGAACGATGATCGAAACCGGTGCAGCTGATGCTGACCATCACCTGCACAGCCGCGAGAACGCCATCAGCACGGGGCTTCTTGACCTGCGAGCTCGGATTATGAACCGCCCGGATCTTGTGGGCCACATTCGACGCCAATTCTCATTGAAAAACACGATGGGATACGGCCTCAACTCCTTTCTCGATCACGCGACTCCGGCCAAGATCCTCGAGCATCTCCTCATTGGCTCCGAAGGTACGCTGGGATTCGTGGGGTCTGCAACGTTCCGAACGGTCGAAAAGAAGAAGCATGCCTCCACCGCGCTCCTCGTCTTCTCCTCCGTATTCGATGCCATGAGCTCGCTGGAAGCTCTAAAGGGCACAGGGGCAAGTGCGATTGAGCTGATGGATGCCCAATCCCTCACGGTAGGGAAGGTAATCCCTGGTGTGCCGGGACTCGTACGTGATCTGGATGTGTTCGGTCAGGCGGCCTTGCTCGTCGAGCACGAAGGCTCGACGAGCGATGAGTTGGCCGAACGAGTCAGGGATTTCCGACACGTGCTCCGCGACCTCCCCATTGATTCGAAGATTGACTCGACCACGGATTCAGCAACTCGCTCCGCTCTATGGAGCTTCCGTAAAGGGCTCTACACCTCGGTGGCTGGTGCTCGCCCCAGCGGCAGCACGGCGCTCTTGGAGGATGTGGCCGTCCCCGTGGCAAAACTCGCCGACACGTGCGAGGACCTCTCGGTTCTTTTTGATCAGTTCGGATATGAAAACTCCGTGATTTTTGGGCATGCCAAGGACGGAAATATCCACTTCATGTTGACCGATACGTTCGGGAATGACCGTGCGCGAGACAAATATGAGCGCTTCACCGAGGACATGGTTGACCTCATTCTTAGCCGGGAAGGGACGCTCAAGGCGGAACACGGGACCGGTCGAGTCATGGCACCATTTGTCGAACGCCAATACGGCCCGGAACTGTATGGGATCATGCGGGATATTAAGAAGCTGATCGATCCCCACGGCATTCTTAACCCGGACGCAATCCTGTCCGACAACGATCGCATTTATCTGCAGAACTTTAAGGAATCGACGGCCGTCGACCCCTCCTTTGACCGGTGTACGGAATGTGGGTTCTGTGAACCCGTCTGCCCATCCGAGGACCTGACGCTCACTCCGCGCCAGCGCATTGCAACGATGAGAAACGTGGCAACAGGTGCTCTCCATCCCAGCGATGCTCCCGCCGAGTACGAGTACAGCATGGTCGACACCTGTGCGGCGGATTCGATGTGCGCTGTGGCGTGCCCGCTCGGTATCGATACCGGGGAGCTGGTGAAGGGCCAGCGCGCGGGAACAATGAGCCCGATCGCGGACCGGGGATGGGATGTGGCTGCGAGACACTGGGGTGCATTCACTCGCGTCGCGGCAACCGGCCTCACGGTTGCAAATGTGCTGCCGGGCCCCCTAAAGAAGGCCACGCGTTCGTTGAATGCTGCGGGTCGCCGCATTCTTGATCCCAATGTTCTCCCACAGTGGGAACCCGATCTGCCGGCGGGAGGGAAGAGTAGACGTCGCAGGGAGAGGGAGGCACCCTCCCGATTCCTCTACGTACCGGCCTGTGTCAATTCCATGTTTGGTCCCGAAGGGGAACCCGGAGTCCAGGATGCTCTGCTACAGCTGGCCGATGCTGTCGGCGTCCTGCTATCGATTCCCGACAACGTCGACTCCTTGTGCTGCGGTACGGTCTGGTCGTCGAAAGGGGCAAGGCGGGGCAAGGACACGATGAAGAGTATCGTCGAGGCGGCCATTGCAACCGGCAACGGGAACGTGACCCTCGTATCGGATGCGACCTCGTGCACGCAGGGATTTGCGCGCCTTGTTGACGACATGGAAGGGATCGACATCGAGGTCATCGATGCGATCACCTTCGCTCGGCGCGAGATTCTGCCCCTCCTGGAAGTCGGTACCCGCCTGTCCTCCATCACCCTTCATCCCACCTGCTCATCGACCCAGCTCGGATTGAATGAGGACCTCGAAGCGGTGGCTCGAGCCGTTGCTGAAACTACGGTGGTGCCCGAGGCGTGGAAGTGTTGCGGATTTGCGGGCGACAGGGGGATGCTGCACCCGGAGCTCACGGCCTCGGCCACGGCTGGTCAGAGCCAGGAGGTGGCAGAACTGAGCAGCACTGCACATGCCTCATGTAATCGAACCTGCGAGATAGGAATGACCCGTGCGACAGGTGCCCACTATCGACACATCCTTCAGATCCTGCGCGATTGCGCCCTGGACTAGGGACGAGGTGAAATAACCGTGGCATTCTTTGACTACTCACTTGATCAGCTTCGCACCTACCGGCCCGATGTGACCGAACCCGCTGACTTCGACCGCTTCTGGCTCGATACGCTGTCCGAGCATCCCGCGAACCCCGAGCCTCTCGAACGCACGGTCTGTGCACCGCACCTGGAGCGGCTGATCGTAGAGGACCTCTCGATTTGCGGATTTGGGAAGATGCCGGTCAAGGCGTGGTTTATTCGTCCCCGCGAGAGCTCGAAACCACTGCCCATCGTTGTTTCCTTTGTTGGGTACGGGGGTGGGCGCGGCCTACCGGAGGAGCACCTGCACTGGGCAAGCGCGGGATTTGCGGAACTCGTTATTGATTCGCGCGGACAGGGAGCCCAGTGGGGTGGGGGTGGTGACACCCCCGACATCGGGACGATACAGCCATCAATTCCGGGGCACATGACGCGAGGCATCCACGATCCATCCGAGTACTATTACCGGCGGCTCTATACGGATGCAGCGAATGCCATTGAAACCGCACAGCACCTCGACGGTATTGACCCGGGGCTGCTCGTGACCGCAGGTGGCTCGCAAGGCGGCGCCCTCGCTCTTGTGTCCGCCACCCTGGCGGGCATGAGGGGAACGCCCGTGACAGCAACAATTGCCGACGTGCCCTTCCTCGCGAATTTCGAACGTGCGATCGGCTTGACCGACGCCTATCCCTACGCGGAAATAACGGATTATCTGGCGATTAAGAAGAACATGGTCGACCAGGTGTTCGAGACTCTCTCCTATTTCGACGTTGTTAATTTCTCGAAGCGAGCTCGTGGTCGCGCATTGTTTTCCACGGGACTCATGGACCCGGTGGCTCCGCCCTCAACGGTCTTCGCTGCCCACAACTGGTTTGCGGGACAGGCGGAGATGGAGGTGTACAGGTTTAACGCGCACGCGGGCGGCGGCATCGTGCACACGTCTCATGCAATCCGGTGGCTCCAAGGAATTCTGCGCGAGGGTTAAGAAATACTCCATGTGAGTAATTAACTGTGTCTTACGTTGTGGCGGTCTCCAACCGGACGAGGCACCTTACCTGATGAATTAATGGCCGGGCTGCAGACGTTAATGAATTGATCCCGACTGTACTGACACAGCATCGTGTTGTTAAGCAATGAAAGTGCATAGTTCTGTTACTCAACGAGTACCGAAACTTCCTATGAACCGAGGTCCCCTCGGTCGCGAATGATTGTCATGGCGCGCACGCGGTCAATGAGTCTCATGTAGGGGAGCGGATTGATGTCGTTCTCGTCTATAAAGTCGGTGAGGCAGTCGCTGACAACCGAATGCAGTTCCTTCTGGGTCCACGGTTTTGCGATGTAGTAGTCCAGGTCGGCTGCGTTGACGGCCGTGATCGTGTCGGCAAGATCGGCCTGACCGGTGACGAGAACCTTGCGGGTTTTCTCCGTGCGGGTGTCTCCCATCATTTCGACGAGGAACTCGACGCCCGCTGTCCCGGGCATGCGGTGATCGCAGAGCGCGACAGCGAGGATATCGCCATCCCGATGTATCTCGTCGATAACCTCCCACGCTTCATCAACGTCGGCCGCTATCTCGATGCGGAGAATTCCGGCAGCGTCAATGAGATCGCGTTCGAGTGCGTCCCGTACTTCGGGTTCGTCATCGAGGATAAGTAATGCCAGTGTCATGGTCCCTCCCTGGGTAAATCGACCGTCGCAACAGTCCCTTCGGCACCGGAATCAAGGGTGATCCGACCGTCGTGTCGCTCGATGATGGTTTTGCTAATGGTGAGTCCCAATCCCATTCCGAACTGGATCCGGCCCGACTTCGTCGTAAACCGGGGTTCGAAAATGTGGTCCAGGAGCTCTGCTGGTATGCCGGTGCCGTTGTCCGAGACCGTGACTCGGATCCAGTCGGAGCCCAGCCTCTTTGTTGTGACCGTTACTTCGGCGCCCGCTTGGTCCGCCACGGCGTCGGCTGAATTGGTGAGGAGATTCGTCCACACCTGCGATAGCTGACCCGGGTAACCGCTGATCGGGGGTAGGTCGCCGAATTCTGTGATGACCTCGACGCTTTTGAGCCGGTGCGAGGTGAGCCTGAGGGTGTCCTCGATAGTTTCGTTCACGTCCACATCGACAAGCGGATCACCGTCCGGTCTCGCATAGGAGCGGAGCGAGTCAACCAAGCTGTTGATCCTGCTCGAGGCGGAGCGGAGGTTGCGCAGGCCCGTTCCGATTGAGGCCGCCTTCTCCACTACCCTGATCCGGTCCTTCTGCTTCGGGGTGATGCCTTCGAGATCGCTTTCCCGCAGGCCCGCAAGGATCAGCCTGCTGGCAAGCTCAGGATCATTTGTTTTCTTCGTGAAGGTTCTCTTGAGTGCGCGGGCCTCCCGGGTGGATAGCGGGGGAGAGGTCTTTGCGGAAGCAAGAGCGGACTGGGCTGCAGCAGATTCCTTCTTAGGAAGAAGGGAAACGAGGTCTGTGATGTCCTCAGTGACGTGCGCGATTGTGCGTGTGATAGCGGCAATCGGGTTGTTGACCTCGTGGGCGACTCCTGAGGCAAGCTCACCGAGGGTGGCGAAGCGGGCCTGGCTCATGAGCTCTGCCCGGGCCTCCTCGAGGGCCGTATAGGTCTCTTGGAGGGCCCTTTGTTCGGCCTCGAGCTGGGCGGTGAGCTCGACCTTCTCAATCTGAATGTCCTCCGCCCTGCGCAGCCGCCGGTCGAGCGAACGAATAAGGAGAACGGCGATGAGGACCTCGGTTTCGGGCCTGGTCCGGATCACGTGGTTGAGCTGCTCAAAGGTGATGCGTATACCGGTGACCTCGGTTGTTGTTCGTGACGTGAAAAATGCCGTGCGCTGATTGGACAGCGCAAGCAGGCCAATGACTCGTCCCGTGCTGGCGTGGTGCATGAGGACGTTACCGGCGTGGGATTCCCGTTCGAGAGAGACCCGGCCGCTCAAACACAGCATGGCTTCTTCAGCGTCTGAGCCCTCCTGGGTGAGCCGAACGCCAGCAGGCAAGACAACCCGGGGCTGATATCCGAGGCATTCGTCGATGCCGCGGACGATTTCCGCCATGATCTCGTCATCGGTCAGTGGCAGGGAGAAGATAAACGTCTCCCGTTCTCTCGTCAGCTCCTGATTCTTCAGATTGGCTCGCTGGGAGTACCTGCGAAGCTGATTCTTCATGTCGATAACAAACCGGCGCTCATCAAAAGACGGTGTGTAAACGAGAAGATCGGCGCCGCCCCGGTCCACCAGTTCTTCCACCCCCGTCACCGAAGGGCTATCGATCAAAAGGATGGACCTGGCAAGCGGGTCCCTTTCCAGGAACGGAATGATGATGTCATCCGCATTCATCCCGTCCAAAGGAACCGAGACGATGAGGAAGGCAAGGGGGTGGAATCGTCGAAATCCTGTACTGCTACCCGTGCCTCATCGATGTTGTCTGCCTGGACTGTGTCGACGTCCGTGAACTCGCGCTTCATTACCGCAGCTACCTCGGCGGTAGCCGCGTCCCTTCCAATCACGAGGCCGGTGAGTGTCATACCAATCCCATGAGCTCCCATAGCGGTGGCATGGCAAACACGAGCAGGAGCGTGCCGACAATGCCAACGATGACTCCGACGATCGCCATGTTCTTCACTGAAACCACGCCCGTCGAGTAAGCAATAGCGTTCGGGGGAGTGGAGATCGGCAGAGACATGCCGAGCGAACAGGCGAGCGCCACAATAACGGCAAGGACGACAACGTTTGCGTTATCGAGGGAGACCGCGAGCGAGACCGCCAGAGGAACGAGCAGGTTCGCTGCGGCCGAGTGGGAAATGACGTTGGCGATTCCCAGAGAAATAAATGCGAACACGAACAGGAGCATCGTGATAGAGAACGAATCCCACGGGACCGAGTCCACAAGCCAAATATCAAGGCCGGTTGCGCCAACGCCGGTGCCAAGAGCGATACCGCCGGACACGAGCCACAGAACGGGCCAGTCAAGCTTCTTAATGTCTGAGCCTTCCATGACCTTGAGGCAGAGCATGGCTACAACAGGGAAGAAGCCAACAATGTTCGAGGAGACCCCGTGGAGCGGCTCGGTCATCCACAGCAGGATCGTGATAGCGGTGACGGTATAGAAGAGCTTGGCATTACGGGACTTATCCCAGTTCTTACCAAGGTCCACTTCCATCTTCCCTTCCTTGGGGAGGAAGAGTACGCACAGCAGCAACCAGGAGGCAAAGAGGATGACCAGCATCAGCGGGATCGCCAGGATCATCCAGTCAACAAAGGAGACCTGGTAGCCCCGCTCTGCAAGAGCACCAACCGCGATCGCGTTCGGGGGAGTGCCGACCGGGGTGCCGATACCGCCAACGTTTGCGGACAGGGGAATTGCTAGCCCGAGCCCGGCCTTGGCCTTGGTGCCATCAACATTGGCAAGGATCGGGAGAATAACGGCGAACATTGTTGCCGTGGTCGCCGTGTTCGACATGAACATAGAGAGCAGGGCCGTGATGATCATGAGCCCCAGCACGGTCATGCGAATAGAGCCGGCGAAAGGCTTGAGAAGAACCGAGGCAATGTTTCGGTCAAGCCGGTACTTCTCCGCTCCCTCCGCAATCATGAAGCCGCCCAGGAAAAGGATGATGACGGGGTTGGCCAGAGCCGCAAAGAAGTCGGCCGCGGGCAGGGCCTCAACGGAGCCACCCGCTTCGACGATGGCCCCGGTCGAGACCATCAGCACCTCGAGGAAAATCACGAGAACCGCTGTTGCAACGAGGGGAATGGGCTCGGTAATCCAGAAGACGATAGCGAGCAGGAAGATTGCCATCATCCGCTCGCCGGGCTCTTCTAGATTCGGGATGTCAACGAAAAGCGGGAACAGAAAGGCAAGGATTCCAACAGCGAGGCCTACCCGCTTTGTCAGGCTCATGGAAGATTCTTGCTTCCGGCTAGCTTTGGCAGCCGTGTCACCTTTGATTGGCGTGCTCATAATGGCTCAATTCTAGTTTTCGAACCTGACTAACAATGGGACCTAGGACTAGGGCAAAAGGAATGATCCGGAAGATTCACGAACCACCTGCATCGTAGCCCAGCAAAGCAGGACAAAGCGGGACAATGCGAAGGGTGCTGAGGAAGTTCCCTCGGCTACTTGGCAGCACGGTGAGGAGCTTTGCCGACGAGATACTGCGCAACGCTGCCTGCTGTGGAGGACGGGAAGTGAGCTCCTAAGGACAGGAAATGAGCTACGGAGGGCAGGATGTGAGCTCCGGAGGACGGGAAGCGACGGCCACTGCCGTGCGTGATGAAGAGAGGACTACCATGCAAGGAGGGGTTGCCTGATGCTCGTGCCGGGCGGGGATGCTCGCTCATGCCGGGGGTCCATTGCTGTGGCCCCGCCACTGGTCTCAGATGGTCCATCGGCCCCCTTCCAGGGTGAGAGTGGGCGATGACGGCCTGCCGTCTTTGGAGTTTTGGCAATCGGGAATATTATTGATCGGAGCCTGGTTGACCCAGGTAGCGCACAACGCCCCACAGCACTGTGAGCATGCAAAAGCAAATAAGTAGAGCGATGAGCTCTGCGCGGTTCTCCCCAAGCGAGAGAACTGCACATCCCGACCCCCGGAGCACTTCTCTTTCGGGCAGTAACTCGGTTATTGCCGTTGAGGATCCCGGGCGCACTCGCGGAGTGATCTCGTTAGACACGAGGGCACCGGCAGGGTTTATACTGGCATTCATAACGAAGTCAGGGTAGTCTGGCCTCGATACGTGACCCCTTACACAGGCGTTAGGGCTAGACCTGCCTGCGCCGACAGTGTACATTTAATAGTTGCGCTTACTTGTGTGGGGTGACGTGTATCCTCCGTTGGATAGTCGGTAGTGACGCGACCCTGCCCTGCACGAGTGAGTATACGCCTTACCATCTCCAGGGAAGGGATCCCACTTGGCTGCTTCGCCTTTGACAGCATCCGCTTCGCACGGTCGCAAGGCCCGCGTATCTTTCGCCAAGATCAAGGAGCCGATGCAAGCTCCTGATCTGCTTGGTCTGCAGACCGAAAGCTTCAATTGGCTGATTGGTTCTCCGTCATGGAGGGCCGGCGCAGGACCGGACGAGAAGTCCGGGCTGGAAGAGATCTTTGAAGAGGTCTCGCCGATCGAAAACTCGGCAAACACCATGAAACTGTCGTTCTCCGAGCCGAAGCTCGAGGACCCGAAGTACACGGTTGAGATGTGCAAGGAGAAGGACCTCACCTACTCCGCACCCCTGTACGTCAAGGCAGATTTCTACTACAAGGAAACCGGTGAGATTAAGTCTCAGACCACGTTCCTTGGCGACTTCCCGCTCATGACTCCGGGAGGCACCTTTATCATCAACGGAACCGAGCGCGTCGTCGTGTCGCAGCTCGTTCGTTCCCCCGGTGTGTACTTCGAGAGCGAGCGGGACAAGACGTCCGACAAGCTCATTTACACCTCGAAGTTCATCCCGTCGCGTGGCGCCTGGCTCGAGTTCGAGATCGACAAGCGTGACTCCGTCGGCGTCCGCGTCGACCGTAAGCGTAAGCAGTCGGTGACCGTTTTCCTCAAGGCTTGGGGAATGACCGAGGAGGAGATCCGCGAGGAATTCGCCGATTACCCGATCCTCATCGACGCCCTCGAGAAGGACACGGTCCACACCAAGGAAGAGGCGCTGACCGACGTCTACCGCAAGCTCCGCCCCGGCGAGCCGCCGTCGGCGCGCGCTGGCGAGAACCTCCTCTCGAACCTCTACCTCTCCGATAAGCGCTACGACCTTGCGAAGGTTGGTCGCTACAAGATCAACAAGAAGCTCGGCCTCGACCCGGAGAACCGTGGCCGCCAGCTGACCCTCGAGGACATTGTCGGAGCCATCCACTACATCCTCGCCCTCCACGCCGACAAGGCCGAGGCGAACTGCGGTGGCCCGAACGACGTCCAGGTCGAGTTTGACGACATCGACCACTTTGGTAACCGTCGTATTCGCGCCGTTGGCGAGCTCATCCAGAACCAGGTCCGCACCGGTCTGTCGCGCCTTGACCGCATGGTCCGCGAGCGGATGACGACGCAGGAGGCTGCGGCAATCACGCCGTCCTCGCTGATCAACATCCGTCCCATCGTTGCCGCGATCAAGGAGTTCTTCGGAACCTCCCAGCTGTCGCAGTTCATGGATCAGAACAACCCGCTCTCCGGACTGACGCACAAGCGTCGTCTGTCGGCACTCGGCCCGGGCGGTCTTGCCCGTGACCGCGCCGGCATGGAGGTCCGTGACGTTCACCCCTCGCACTACGGCCGTATGTGCCCGATCGAGACCCCGGAAGGCCCGAACATTGGTCTTATCGGCTCGCTCGCGACCTTCGCCCGCGTCAACTCCTTCGGCTTCCTTGAGACGCCGTACCGGAAGGTAGAGAACGGTGTCGTGACCGACACGATCGAATACCTGACCGCTGACGACGAGGACCGCTACGTTATCGCCCAGGCAACGGACCGTCTCGAAGACGACGGAACGTTCATGGACGAGGAAGCTCTCTGTCGCGAGGCAGGTGGCGAACCCGCACTGCTCGCCATCGATCAGATTGAATACATGGACGTGTCGGCACGCCAGATGGTTTCCGTCGGCACCGCCATGATCCCCTTCCTCGAGCACGACGACGCGCACCGCGCACTCATGGGTGCGAACATGCAGCGTCAGGCCGTTCCGCTCCTGCGTACCGATGCTCCTCTCGTGGGCACCGGCATGGAGCAGCGTGCGGCTGTCGACGCCGGCGAAGTTCTCTTGTCCGATGTTGCGGGCGTCGTCGAGGAGGCTTCGGCCGACCTCATTCGCATCGCAACCGACGAGGGCGACTACCGCTCCTACCGGATCACGAAGTTCGAACGCGCCAACCAGGGCAACTGCTACAACCAGAAGGTTGTTGTCTCCGAAGGTGACCGCGTCGAGGTCGGAACGATTCTCGCTGACGGCCCGGCAACGGAAGACGGCGAGCTCGCGCTCGGTCGCAACCTGCTTGTCGCCTTCATGGCCTGGGAAGGCTTCAACTACGAGGACGCGATCATCCTGTCGCAGCGCGTCGTCACCGAAGACATGCTCACGTCGATTCACATCGAAGAGTACGAGGTTGACGCACGTGACACGAAGCTTGGCCCCGAGGAGATCACCCGGGACATCCCGAACGTCTCCGAAGAAGTCCTGTCCCACCTGGACGAGCGTGGCATCATCCGCATCGGTGCAGAGGTCAACGCCGGCGACATTCTCGTCGGTAAGATCACGCCGAAGGGCGAGACCGAGCTGACTTCGGAAGAGCGCCTCCTGCGCGCCATCTTCGGTGAGAAGGCCAAGGAAGTCCGCGACACGTCCCTGCGCGTCCCGCACGGCGAGTCCGGCATCGTCATCGGTGTCCGCGAGTTCTCTGCCGAGAATGACGACGAGCTGGCAGCCGATGTGCGCCAGACCGTCCGCGTCTACGTGGCTCAGCGCCGCAAGATCACGATCGGTGACAAGATGGCTGGCCGCCACGGCAACAAGGGTGTTATCTCCCGGATCCTTCCGGTTGAGGACATGCCCTTCCTGCCGGACGGCACCCCCGTTGACATCATCCTGAACCCGCTTGGTGTTCCCGGCCGTATGAACCTCGGCCAGGTCTTCGAGCTTCACCTTGGTTGGATCGCGGCGAACGGCTGGGATGCGACCGAGGCCCGCATGGACGGCGAGGAGTGGGCTCTGCGCCTGCCCGAGACCGCGGTGACCGGTGTTCCCGGTCAGACCGTTGCGACCCCCGTCTTCGACGGTGTTGAGCCAGACGAGATCGAGGGCCTCCTCGGAGCGACCCTCCCGAACCGCGATGGCGACCACATGGTTGGCCAGGACGGTAAGGCGAAGCTGTTCGACGGCCGCTCCGGTGAGCCGTTCCCGGATGAGATCTCGGTCGGCTACATGTACATGCTGAAGCTGCACCACCTGGTTGACGACAAGATTCACGCACGTTCCACGGGTCCGTACTCGATGGTTACCCAGCAGCCCCTTGGCGGTAAGGCCCAGTTTGGTGGCCAGCGCCTTGGTGAGATGGAGGTGTGGGCCCTCGAGGCCTACGGTGCCGCTCACACGCTGCAGGAAATGCTGACGATCAAGTCGGACGACACCGTTGGCCGCGTCAAGGTTTACGAGGCGATCGTGAAGGGTGACAACATTCCCGAGCCGGGAATCCCCGAGTCCTTCCGCGTCCTCATTCAGGAAATGCGCTCCCTCTGCCTCAACGTCGAAGCGCTCGATGCTAGTGGCAACACAATTAACCTTCAGGATACCGAAGACGACTTCAGGCCCGCGGAGAAGCCAGCTATCTCCACCGGTCTTGAAGACTTCGGTGCAATGGAATTCTGATTCTCGGAGAAAAGGCTGGGTTCAGCGCCCACCCAGCCTTTCTCCGTGGCAGGGTGCTTAGGAAGAAGTAGGAAACTTGCTCGACGTTAATCTCTTCGATCAGCTCCATATCTCGCTTGCGACCTCACAGGACGTTCACTCCTGGTCGCACGGCGAGGTCAAGAAGCCCGAGACCATCAACTACCGCACGCTCAAGGCCGAGAAGGATGGTCTGTTCTGCGAACGCATCTTCGGTCCGACCAGGGACTGGGAGTGCGCGTGCGGTAAGTACAAGCGTCCCCGCTACAAGGGGATTGAATGTGAGCGCTGCGGTGTTGAAGTCACCCGCGCCAAGGTGCGTCGCGAGCGGATGGGTCACATCCAGCTCGCCGCCCCCGTTACCCACATCTGGTACTTCAAGGGTGTCCCGTCACGCCTGGGATACCTCCTCGACATTGCCCCGAAGGACCTCGAAAAGGTCATCTACTTCGCCGCCTACATGGTGACGGACGTTGATGAAGAGGGCCGTTCGGAGGCCATGCCGGAACTCCGCGGTGAACTCGACCTGGAACTCAAGGAAATTGAGAACCAGATGCATGTAGACATCAACGAACGCGCCGAAGAAATGGAGCGCGAACTCGAAGCCGCCGAAGCCGAGAACGCTTCCGCTAAGGAAAAGAAGGCGATCAAGGACGCCGGCGAAAAGGACCAGGGGAACATCCGCAAGTCCGCCGAAGCCGAGCGCGATCACGTTGAAGAGGTCTGGGACCGCTTCATGAAGCTCAAGGTCGGCGACCTTGAGGGTGATGAGGACCTGTACCGCGAAATGTACGCCCGCTGGGGCATGTACTTCGAGGCATCGCGCGGCGCCGAGGCAATCCAGGAGCGCCTGCGCACCTTCGACCTTGAAGCCGAAGCTGAAATCCTCCAGGAGGTCATCAAGACCGGCACCGCTCAGCGCAAAACCCGTGCGCTCAAGCGCCTTAAGGTTGTGAACGCGTTCCGCACGACAGGCACGAAGCCCGAGTCGATGGTTCTTGACGTCCTCCCGGTGCTTCCCCCGGACCTGCGCCCCATGGTGCAGCTCGACGGTGGGCGCTTCGCGACCTCGGATCTTAACGACCTCTACCGTCGTGTCATCAACCGCAACAACCGACTCAAGCGCATGCTTGACCTCGATGCTCCCGAGATCATGGTGAACAACGAGAAGCGCATGCTTCAGGAGTCGGTGGATGCCCTCTTCGACAACGGCCGTCGCGGCCGTCCCGTTCAGGGCGCCGGTAACCGTCCCCTCAAGTCGCTGTCCGACATGCTCAAGGGCAAGCAGGGCCGCTTCCGTCAGAACCTGCTCGGTAAGCGCGTTGACTACTCGGGCCGTTCCGTTATCGTTGTGGGCCCGACCCTCAAGCTGCACCAGTGCGGCCTTCCGAAGGCCATGGCTCTCGAGCTCTTCAAGCCCTTCGTGCAGAAGCGTCTCGTCGACCAGCAGGTTGCGAAGAACATTAAGGCTGCGAAGCGTCTCATTGAGCGCCAGCGCACCGAGGTGTGGGACATCCTCGAAGAGGTCATCACGGATCACCCGGTCCTGCTGAACCGTGCACCAACCCTGCACCGTCTCGGCATCCAGGCATTTGAGCCGCAGCTCGTTGAGGGTAAGGCCATTCAGCTGCACCCGCTCGTCTGTGCGGCCTTCAACGCCGACTTCGACGGTGACCAGATGGCAGTGCACCTGCCGCTGTCCGCCGAGGCGCAGGCAGAAGCCCGTATCCTCATGCTGTCGGCCAACAACATCCTCAAGCCGTCCGACGGTCGTCCGGTCACCATGCCCTCGCAGGACATGATTATCGGCCTGTACCACCTGACGAGCGAGAACGATCACGAGGGCGAGAAGCGTTCCTTCTCCGCAGTCGGCGAGGCCGTCATGGCCCACGACAACGGCGATATTGCCCTTGGCGAGCCGATCCGCATCCGCTTCTCCGAGCTGGTCCCGCCGCGCGGCTGGGTTGCCCCGGAGGGCTGGGAAGAGGGTCAGCCGATCATGCTGGAGACCACGCTTGGCCGTGCGCTCTTCAACGACGCTCTCCCCGTCAAGTTCCCGTACGTGAACGAGGTTGTCGACAAGAAGCGCCTCGGCTCGATCATCAACGAGCTTGCCGAGCGCTACCCGAAGGTTGATGTCGGTGCGTCGCTCGATGCTCTGAAGTCGACCGGTTTCTACTGGGCCGGACGTTCCGGTGTCTCGATCTCGCTTGCCGACATTGAGGTTCCCGAGTCGAAGGCCGGAATCCTCGAGGCTGCCGAAGCGCAGGCCGCGAAGATTGAGGAACTGTTCGAGGACGGCATGATTCAGGACGCCGACCGTCGCCGCGACCTGTTCGACCTCTGGACCGAAGTCACCGACCGCGTGGCGAAGGAAATGAGGGACAACTTCTCGGGCAACAACTCGGTGAACCGCATGGTGACCTCCGGTGCTCGTGGTAACTGGACGCAGGTCCGTCAGCTTGCAGGTATGCGCGGCCTCGTGGCTAACCCGAAGGGCGAGATCATCTCCCGCCCGATCAAGTCGAACTACTTCGAAGGCCTCTCGGTTCTCGAATACTTCTCGGCAACGCACGGTGCCCGTAAGGGAACGGCCGATACGGCTCTCCGTACCGCCGACTCCGGTTACCTGACGCGTCGACTTGTTGACGTTGCCCAGGACGTCATCATTCGTGAAAACGACTGTGGCACCAACAAGGGCCTGACGAACAGGATTGCCTTCGTTGACGAGGACGGCTCCCGCCGCCTCGATCCGGCGGTCGAGACCTCGGTCTACGCCCGTACGCTCGCCCAGGACGTCGCCGACGCCGATGGCAATGTCATCGTGAGCGCCGGCACCGACCTTGGCGACGTGGAGATCGAGAGGCTGTTCAACCTCGGCATCGACGAGGTTACGGTTCGCTCGGTTCTTACCTGTAACTCGCGTTCCGGTGCCTGTGCACTATGCTACGGACGTTCGCTTGCAACCGGCCTGCTGGTCGACATCGGTGAGGCAATCGGTATTGTCTCCGCACAGTCGATTGGTGAGCCAGGCACGCAGCTGACGATGCGTACGTTCCACACCGGTGGCGTTGCTTCGGCAGACGACATCACGCAGGGTCTTCCGCGTGTCCAGGAGCTCTTCGAGGCCCGTACCCCCAAGGGTGAGGCCCCGATCACGGAGGCCGCAGGCACCGTGTCCATCGAGGACTCCGAGCGCTCCCGCCAGATCGTTATTAAGCGTGACGACGGCGGTGAGGACCTGGCGTACCAGGTCTCGCGTTCCGCGAAGCTTCTCGTCGAGGACGGCAGTCATGTCGCTGTTGGCGAGCAGCTGACCGAGGGCTCGGTTGACCCGAAGAAGGTCCTCCGCATCTCGAACCGTCGTCGTGCACAGCTCTACCTGGTCGAACAGGTGCAGGCCGTGTACCGCTCGCAGGGCGTCGAGATCCATGACAAGCACATCGAGGTTATTGTTCGCCAGATGCTGCGTCGCGTCACGGTCATCGAGTCCGGCGACACGAACCTCCTTCCCGGTGAGCTCGCTGACGTCAAAGACTACGAGTCCGCAAGCCGCGAGGCAGTGGCACGTGGCGGCAAGCCCGCAACGGCCCGCCCGGAGCTCATGGGCATCACGAAGGCGTCGCTCGCGACCGACTCGTGGCTGTCCGCTGCTTCGTTCCAGGAGACCACCAAGGTCCTCACCGAGGCCGCGCTCAACTCGAAGCGCGACCCGCTGAACGGCCTCAAGGAGAACGTCATTCTCGGTAAGCTCATCCCGGCCGGCACCGGTCTGGAGAAGCTCCGCCAGGTCAAGGCAGAGCCGACGACCGAGGCTCGCCTCGAGTTCGAGAAGATGACCGGATTCATCCGCCAGGATCTTGACCCGTACGATTCGGGACTGGATCTCGGCGCTGGCCTCTACGGAACCGGATACTCCGGCTACGGACCGGCCTTCGGTGGAAACTAACCACCATCATCGCTGATTAGGGGATTGGCCTGTGTCGAGTACCACCGCTCGATACAGGCCAATCCTTTGACCTAGCGGAAGCAATAACGCTAATCTGATATACGGTGTTCGTATTATCGAACATCCCTCGCGCGCGGGAGTTGCACCTGCAAGGGAGGAGACCGTCCGGCGTTGCTGCGAAAGACCGTTCGGTCACGGGCTCGTAACTACTCGAGCCCTTCCACCAGTTAATAATGAGCAGGAGATAGAGTGCCCACTATTCAGCAGCTGATCCGCAAGGGTCGGTCATCGAAGCCAGGCGCCTCCAAGACGCCGGCGCTCCAGGGTAGCCCGCAGCGTCGTGGGGTGTGCACCCGCGTATACACAACTACCCCCAAGAAGCCGAACTCGGCCCTTCGTAAGGTCGCCCGCGTGCGCCTTTCGACCGGCATCGAGGTTTCCGCATACATCCCCGGTGAAGGCCACAACCTTCAGGAGCACTCGATCGTGCTCGTCCGTGGCGGCCGCGTGAAGGACCTCCCCGGTGTTCGCTACAAGATCGTCCGCGGTTCGCACGACACCCAGGGTGTTAAGAACCGCAAGCAGGCACGTTCCCGCTACGGCGCAAAGAAGGAGAAGAACTAATGCCCCGTAAAGGCCCCGCTCCGAAGCGCCCCCTCGTTGCAGATCCCGTCTACGGCCAGGAGCTCGTGACCCAGCTGGTCAACCGTGTGCTCCGCGACGGCAAGAAATCGACCGCTCAGGCGATCGTCTACGGCGCCCTTTCCGGTGTTGCCGAGAAGTCCGGCCAGGATGCCATCGAGGTTCTCAAGCGCGCCATGGACAACATCAAGCCTTCGCTCGAGGTGCGGTCCCGCCGCGTCGGCGGTGCGACCTACCAGGTCCCCGTCGAGGTTAAGGCAGGTCGTTCCACGACTCTCGCGCTCCGCTGGCTCGTTGACTACTCGAGGCAGCGCCGCGAGAACTCGATGACCGAGCGACTCATGAACGAGATCCTCGACGCCTCGAACGGTCTCGGCGCCGCTGTCAAGCGTCGCGAAGACACCCATCGCATGGCAGAGTCCAACAAGGCCTTTGCTCACTACCGCTGGTAAGCGGCCGTCCGACAACCTCGAACTGAAGAGAGCTAATAGTGGCACAGGAAGTGCTTTCCGACCTTAAGAAGGTCCGCAATATCGGCATCATGGCGCACATCGATGCCGGCAAGACGACAACGACCGAGCGTATTCTGTTCTACACCGGCATCAACTACAAGCTCGGTGAGACACACGACGGCGCTTCGACGACCGACTGGATGGAAGACGAGAAGAACCGTGGTATCACGATCACCTCGGCTGCCGTAACCGCGTTCTGGAAGAACCACCAGATCAACGTTATCGACACCCCCGGTCACGTCGACTTCACAGTCGAGGTTGAGCGCTCACTGCGCGTCCTCGACGGCGCTGTCGCAGTCTTCGACGGCAAGGAGGGCGTTGAGCCCCAGTCGGAGACCGTGTGGCGTCAGGCGGATAAGTACAACGTTCCCCGTATCTGCTTCGTCAACAAGATGGACAAGCTCGGAGCCAACTTCGAGTTCACCGTCTCGACGATCAAGGATCGCCTCAAGGCGACCCCGCTCGTCGTGACCCTCCCCATCGGTGCAGAGTCCGACCTGGCTGGCGTCGTTGACGTCATCAAGCAGGTTGCGTACCGCTTCCCGGCAGAGCAGAACGGTGAGAAGACCTACGGCACCGTTGTCATCGAGGAAGAGATTCCCGCCGACATGGTGGACGCCGTTGAGGCCGCTCGCGCCGAGCTGCTCGAGTCGGTTGCAGAGACCGACGAGGACCTGCTCGACAAGTACCTCGGTGGCGAAGAGCTCACGATCGACGAGATCAAGGGCGCCATCCGTAAGCTCACGATCGCTGGCGAGGCCTACCCGGTCTTCTGCGGTTCCGCCTACAAGAACATTGGCGTCCAGCCGATGCTCGACGGCGTTCTCGACTACCTCCCGTCCCCGCTCGACGTCCCGGCCATCGAAGGTCACGCCGTCGGCAACGAAGAGGAAGTTGTTACCCGCTCCGCCAACGAGGACGAGCCCTTCGCGGCTCTCGCGTTCAAGGTTGCCGTTCACCCGTTTTTCGGCAAGCTCACCTACATCCGCGTCTACTCGGGCAAGCTCGAGGCAGGTTCGCAGATCCAGAACTCGACGAAGTCGAACAAGGAACGCATCTCCCGCATCTTCCAGATGCACTCCAACAAGGAGAACCCCGTTGACGTTGCCCACGCGGGCCACATCTACGCGGTCATCGGACTCAAGAACACGACCACGGGCGACACGCTCTGCGACGCGCAGAAGCCTGTCATCCTCGAGTCGATGACGTTCCCCGAGCCCGTTATCCACGTTGCTATCGAGCCCAAGTCGAAGGGCGACCAGGAGAAGCTCGGCACCGCCATTCAGCGTCTTGCTGAAGAGGACCCGACGTTCTCCGTCCGCCTCGACGAGGAAACCGGCCAGACCGTTATCGGCGGTATGGGCGAGCTCCACCTCGACATCCTTGTCACGCGCATGAAGCGCGAGTTCAAGGTTGACGCCAACGTTGGCGCACCCCAGGTTGCGTACCGCGAGACCATCCGCCGCAAGGTCGACAAGGTCGACTTCACGCACAAGAAGCAGACCGGTGGTTCGGGTCAGTTCGCTAAGGTCCAGGTCGCTTTCGAGCCGATCCCGCAGACCGAAGACAGCGAAGTTTACGAATTCGTTGACGCCGTGACCGGCGGCCGTGTTCCCCGCGAATACATTCCGTCGGTTGACCAGGGCATCCAGGCTGCCATGGAGAACGGTATCCTCGCCGGATACCCGATGGTTGGCGTTAAGGCCACCCTCCTCGACGGCGCCTACCACGATGTCGACTCCTCGGAGATGGCATTCAAGATCGCCGGCCAGGGTGTCTTCCGCGAAGGCATCAAGCAGGCAGATCCGGTTCTCCTCGAGCCCATGATGGACGTCGAGGTCAGGACCCCCGAAGAGTACATGGGCGATGTGATTGGCGATCTTAACTCTCGCCGTGGCATGATTCAGTCCATGGAGGACGCGACCGGCATCAAGATCGTTCGCGCCCAGGTTCCGCTGTCCGAAATGTTCGGGTACGTTGGTGATCTGCGTTCCAAGACGCAGGGTCGCGCGGTGTACACCATGCAGTTCGCGACTTACGCGGAAGTTCCGAGGAATGTCTCCGAGGAAATCATCAAGAAGACCCGGGGCGAGTGAGCCTAGGTCATTTGTAAGAAAAATAACCGATAGTAGATCGCTCCGCCCCGAGGATGCTCCTGTATCCTTTTCAAGCAGAGAAACTACCCGAGTCCTACAGGAGGACAAGTGGCCAAGGCCAAGTACGACAAGTCCAAGCCGCATATGAACATCGGCACCATCGGTCACGTCGATCACGGTAAGACGACGACGACCGCTGCCATCTCGAAGGTTCTTGCTGACCAGTACCCGGATCTGAACGAGTTCACCCCGTTCGACCAGGTCGACAACGCTCCCGAGGAGCGTCAGCGCGGCATCACCATCAACGTTTCGCACGTTGAGTACCAGACCGAGAAGCGTCACTACGCACACGTTGACGCCCCCGGTCACGCCGACTACATCAAGAACATGATCACCGGTGCCGCACAGATGGACGGCGCGATTCTCGTTGTCGCCGCCACCGACGGCCCGATGGCTCAGACCCGTGAGCACGTTCTTCTCGCCCGCCAGGTTGGCGTTCCGCAGCTCATCGTTGCGCTGAACAAGTCCGACATGGTTGACGACGAGGAAATCCTCGAGCTCGTCGAGATGGAGGTCCGTGACCTTCTCTCGTCGCAGGGCTTCGACGGCGACAACGCTCCCGTCATGCAGATCTCGGCTCTCAAGGCACTCGAGGGCGACGAGAAGTGGGTCAAGTCCGTTCAGGACCTCATGGAGCAGGTTGACACCTACTTCGACGACCCGGTCCGCGACATGGACAAGCCGTTCCTCATGCCCATCGAGGACGTCTTCACCATCACCGGCCGTGGCACCGTTGTCACCGGTCGTGTCGAGCGTGGTCAGCTCCAGATCAACTCCGATGTCGAGATCCTCGGCATCAAGGAGAAGCCGATGACGACCACCGTCACCGGTATCGAGATGTTCCACAAGCAGATGGACCACGCCGACGCAGGCGAGAACTGTGGTCTCCTCATCCGCGGCATCAAGCGCGAAGAGGTCGAGCGCGGCCAGGTCGTTTGCAAGCCCGGCTCCATCACCCCGCACACCAAGTTCGAGGCACAGACCTACGTGCTCAAGAAGGAAGAGGGCGGCCGTCACAACCCGTTCTTCTCCAACTACCGCCCGCAGTTCTACTTCCGTACCACGGACGTTACCGGCGTCATCACCCTCCCGAGGGCACCGAGATGGTTATGCCCGGTGACAACACCGAGATGACCGTTGAGCTGATCCAGCCCATCGCCATGGAAGAGGGCCTCGGCTTCGCTATCCGCGAGGGTGGCCACACCGTTGGTTCAGGTAAGGTCACCAAGATCCTCGGCTAATTCAAACGCCTAGATCTATCGATCTCATGAGTGCGCCCCGGCTTTCGCCGGGGCGTACTTGTCTCAACGGGTTGCATGTCCCGAGAGGGGAGTGATTTCAAACAGGGGAGCATTGTCGGGCGCGATGGGCCGACATCGAAAGGAGCTATCTCGGGAAGTGCTGTGTCTGGGATTCCCCTGCGGCGCTGACGTACTGAAGAGGTACCCGAGGATGCTCGTCCGATCGGAACCGGGACTGCTTCGACAGCGAAGGAGCGATTGTGCTCTCGTGCAACGCGGAGGTGATGCCGGTGCGGCTAGTGCAGACCATCTACCGCGACTGGGACTATGGGTGGAGCATATGCCCAGGGCTCCTCAGTTCATGGCACGTAAGCGGTGGGTCAGTGGGAGGTGGCCGACTACGGTCCAGTCAATCCACCGGCCCGCAGACAACTAGCGGTAATCTTCGAGGGAGCGTTTGGCGAGGATGGGGAGAGTTGCAAGGCCCGCTAGCTCCGCCCATACCACCAGCATCGGTACCGAACCCGCCACTGTTCCAAGGGCGCCACCGATAAGGGCTGAGATCGGCATGATCCCTAGCGTGATGGTGCGCTGTGAAGCTGCGACCGATGCGAGCTGTTCTTGGCTGATTGTCTTGGGTAGTACCTCGGCTCCGGACACCGCTGAGATACTGACGAGCAGATTCCACGAGAAGCCTTGGATCGCTAGCCAGATTAGTTCCGGGCCCGGCAGTCGCTGGCAGAACACCGCGAGGAGAACGGCGGAAACCGCAACGAGTGCGCAGGCGATACGTAGTCGGCGCAGACCGTTGTGTCCTGAGAGGCGGGGCGCGAGCCCGGCACCGATGATAGCGCCGATGGTTGAGATGACACCAAGGGCTGCGTAGATGGCGGGAGAGAAACCAAGGTCGCTGAGAATGAACACCGGCAGAATTGTGTTGCCGAGCATCACCCCAGCGTTTGTCAATGCTGCCGAGGTGGTAAGGGCCCGGAGGGCAGGAATCTCCCAGAAGGCAACGAAGCCATCGCGTAGACGAGCCTTCGGTCTGATCTGCATAGTCTCTGGTTGAGCAGGTGCCCGGATCCCAAGCTGGCTGAGCAGGGATGAAACGTAGGACGTGACTGCTAGGGTGATCATCCCGGGCATCCCGAGAAAGCCCAATGCCAGGCTGCCGGTGCCCGCCGCGGCAGCTGATGCTGACTGACTTGTGACTGCCAGGCGGGAGTAGGCGTGTTTGAGCCGCTTCTTCGGGACAAGAGCGGGGATCACGGTCGTCTCTGCGGTTGTGAAGACGACGTCGGCTATTCCGATGATTCCGGCAGCGAGTAGGAGAACTGGGCCGGACAGTGTCTGAGCTGGGCGAGCATCGGTGAATCTTTGGGCATGTCCCGCCAGTCCGCATGGGAGAGGTTCCATCCGCACGTGGAAGGGTGATGGAGTGCGCGTCGAGTCGTACCATCAGGTGGCTTCGCGTACCCTGGCAGTATGAGCCTTGTTGACGTGTACCGCGCCTGCGGACTCAATTCTGAACCCTCCGCCATCCTCTGGGACCTGGATGGAACGATCACGGATACCGAGTCCCAGTGGGTTGCCAACACGAAGAAGATCATTGAAGCACGGGGTGGAAGCTGGTTGAAATCCGATGAAGAAGCTCTCCACGGATCATCCACGGAAGATCATGCCGAACACATGGAATTTGTTCTCCGGCGCGATGGTGGGGACGTTGCTGACGGCATGGTTCTCTTCGAAGAGGTAGCGGTCCTCATGGCCGAGCAGGTCTATTCGGATCCGGACCTCATGCCCGGAGCTATTGAACTTCTCGATGCGTTTGCAGATGCTGGAATGCCCCAAGCTCTAGTGACTGCCACCCCGATGAATCTAGCTGGGCCGGCCATTGAAAGCCTGCCGCGAGACTACTTCTCTGCGCGTGTCACCGGGGATCAGGTGCAGCGTGGCAAGCCGGACCCCGAGCCCTATGCCACCGCTATCAGCAGACTCGGTGTGAACCCCGCCGAATGCTTGGCCTTTGAAGACTCAATCCCGGGGGAGACGTCGGCACGCGGTGCGGGAGCGAGAGTCGTTAACGTGTTGAAGCTGGAGCTCGCGGCACTCGCAGGCCTCCTCTGAGTTCGTTTCGGATTCTGCCAGGGGCTTGGAACTCTCGTCGCCGAGGTTACGCGTTGGTAGCCTGGGTGAATGAACGCACAGGTTGATTTCAATTCACTGAAGATCGGATTCGGCACTTCTCCCCTCATGGGAGAGGAAGCGACAACTGCTGTCGCTTCGGCGCTCGATGCTGGCTATACCTTTATCGACACGGCATCGAAGTACGAGAACGAAGAGGCCGTCGGTCAGGGAATCAAGGCCTCCGGCGTTGCTCGCGAGGACGTTATTCTCCAAACCAAGCTCCGCGGCAATGATCATGGGGATGTTCGGGGAGCGCTCGAGCGTAGCCTTAGCAGGCTCGGCGTCGACTACCTCGATGCGTGGCTTATTCATTGGCCGCTCCCCATGCTTGGCCTTTACCCCGAGGCGTACGAGGAGATGGCCAAGGCGCAGGAGGAAGGTCTTGTCCGCACCCTCGGCGTCTCCAACTTCCTCATCGAACACCTGGATGAACTGAAGGCTAAGACCGGCCTCGTCCCTGCCACGAACCAGGTGCAGGTTGACCCGGGCCTGCACCGCCCCGAATACCGCAAGGAACTTGCTGATCGCGGGATTGCTGTCCAGTCCTGGTCCCCGCTTTCAAAGGGTGGTGACCTGTTCGAGACAGAAGCTGTGGTCTCCGCGGCCGAAGCGCACAGCATCACGCCCTCGCAGGCAGTCCTGGCCTGGCACCGTGCGATCGGTGCCATCCCGATTGTCCGCTCCACGAACGAGGAGCGTAGGAAGCAGAACCTTGAGGCTGTCGAGGTTCAGCTGACCCCCGCAGAGGTGGAAGCGATCTCCGCACTCCCGCAGCGCGAACTTGGCGAATGGGATCCTGCAACGCACGACGAGCGATAGACCTAAGCACTTAAAGTGTAGAACCAAACTTCAGAGGCGCCCCGGCGGTAGTTATGCCTCGCACATTTCCTGTACAGGAACGTGCGGGTGACTGTCGTCGGGGCTCTCCCTTGCCCATGAATAAAGTGGACATAGGTTGACATAACGTGCTCGGTGTCACACGGCCAACTGCGTCCAAATCCTGAGATTGTTTGGCGCTCTGACCTGGGGCGTTGTCTAATGGGGGAACCATCAAGAGTGGCTGAGAGACCTGGCTCGTCGACGCCGCAGCAACCGAGAAAAACCCGGTGCTAAGGCCAGGACCGATGGAGGAATCAATGATCACATTGGACGGTGTCCGCAAGGTGTACCCGGGAGTTGTCGCTCTCGACGGTATCGATCTCAATATCCCTGCAGGCCAAATTCACGGAATTGTGGGCCAGTCGGGTGCGGGCAAGTCCACTCTGATCAGGTGCCTGACGGCACTCGAAAGGCCAACCGAAGGCCATATTTGGGTCGATGAGCAGGACCTTTCCTCGCTCACCCCCAACCAGCTACGGACAGCACGCCGCTCAATCGGCATGGTGTTCCAGGGCGGCAACCTGCTTGATGCTCGTACCGCCGGTCAAAACATTGCGTACCCGCTGAAGGTTGCCGGCCTTGATAGGGGAGGGCGGCGCGAACGCGTACAAGAGCTCCTTGACCTCGTCGGCCTTGGTGACCGTGGCGACTCCTATCCGTCCCAGCTTTCCGGTGGTCAGCGCCAGCGCGTCGCCATTGCCCGTGCGCTCGCGGCACGGCCCGCAGTGCTCCTGTGCGATGAACCGACCTCGGCTCTCGATACTCAAACCACCGAACAGATTCTCGACCTCATTAAGGATGTTCGCGACCAGACCGGTGTCACGGTCGTCATCATCACGCACGAGATGTCGGTGGTGCGCGAAACCTGTGACGCCGTCACGCTCCTGTCGAAGGGCAAGGTTGTTCAGTCCGGCAGGCTTGACGAGATCATCACGGACACCGGCTCCCGCCTAGGTGCTGCCATTGTTCCGCCTCCGAAGGTTGACGAGATCCCGCCGGGAACGACACTGATCGACATTGCCTTTACGTCCCGTCCGGGGGAGCCCTCCGGTTCCCACGTTCTCAGCCTGGTGGCCGAGCTCGGGGCAGATGTTACCGCTGGAACGTTCGAGACTCTGGGCTCCGCCCAGATCGCACGCCTCGTTCTCTCGGTTGAAAATGCTCGGGTCGATTCGACCATTGCGGCGCTCGCTGCTCAGGGCATTGATGCGAAGGAGCGTGCAGCATGAATACTTTGACTCAGGACGGCACGTGGTTCAATAACCAGATCGTCCAAGAGACGCTGTGGGACGCGACCGTGGAAACCCTGCTCATGGTCGGCTGGTCCACCCTCGCAACGGTGGTCATTGGATTGCCTCTCGGTATCCTTCTCGTTGCCACCGCGAAGGGCGGAATCCGTCCTAACAAGATCGTCAACGCCATTCTTTCCCTGATCGTTAACGTCGGGCGTTCGATCCCGTTCATCATCCTTCTGATCCTCTTGCTACCGGTCACGGACTGGGTCATGCAGACCAACATTGGATGGCGGGGCATGGTGTTCCCGCTCGCAATCGGATCCATTCCGTTCTTTGCTCGCCTGGTCGAGACGAACCTTCTGGCTGTTGATTCAGGCAAGATCGAAGCCGCTCAGATGATGGGGGCAACACGAACGAGGATCATGGGGGACGTGATTCTCCGTGAGGCCCTTCCCGGAATCATCCAGTCGATCACCGTTCTCATCATCATGATTATTGGCTTCTCCGCCATGGGAGGCACGGTTGGAGGCGGCGGGCTCGGAGCTCTTGCCTACAACTACGGCTACCAGAGGTACTTCCTCGACGTCCTCATCATCACCGTTGTTGTTCTTGTTGTTATCGTTCAAATCGTCCAAATGCTCGGCGACATGCTCAGCCGATATGTAGACCACCGCTGAGTCTCTGCATATCGGAACGAACGACTCGCGACAAACACCTGATCCGAATCGCAGGAAGCAACTCATTCGAGTGACCTCCACCGAAACAGTTCTTCGAATGGAAGCGCTCGCACAAGGCTTCTTGGCTCGCTCCTCGTGACCGTAATTCACCGAGATCTCTCTCGAGTCACGTCATCCCCGTAACTCTGGGCTATGCCCGCACCGTCAACACAATCTCCGCCACGACCGCACCCATAGTGCGGACTGGCAATCCGAGCAGAGGGTTCCAAGGATCCCACTTGCTCATTTAATAACAAAAGGAAGTAAACCAATGCGTCGTAAAATTTTTGCTCTCACAGCAGCCGCAGCCCTTGCCCTCTCGGCATGCTCGTCCAATGAAGAGGAATCCGAGGAGACCACCTCGGATTCGACCGCGGCCTCCGGTGAGGTTGTCACCCTCAAGGTTGGAGCCTCCCCGGTTCCCCACGCAGACATCCTCAACTACATCGATGAAAACCTGGCCGAAGAGGCCGGTATTGACATCGAGGTTGTCGAGTACTCCGACTACGTCCTGCCGAACCGTAACCTCGACTCGGGTGACCTGGATGCTAACTTCTTCCAGCACGTCCCCTACTTCGAGACTGAGATCGCCGATAACGGTTACGAGTTCGACCGTGGCGAAGGCGTCCACATTGAGCCCTACGCTGCCTACTCCGAGACTCTTGAGTCCATCGACGACCTCCCGGACGGTGCCAAGGTCTCTATCGTCAACGATCCCTCCAACCAGGCTCGCGCTCTCTGGCTGCTTGAGGACAATGGTGTGCTGACCCTCGACGACTCCGTCGAGAATCCCACCATCTTCGATATTGCTGACAATCCGAAGAACATCGAGTTCGTTGAACTTGAGGCCCCGAACCTTGTTCGTACCCTCGACCAGGTCGATCTCTCCATCATCAACGGTAACTTCGCCCTTGACGGTGGGCTTGTTCCCTCCGAAGACTCGATCGCCATCGAGTCCGGTGAAGACAACCCCTACGCGAACGTGCTCGCTTGGAACACCGACACCGACAAGCTCGAGGCCATCCAGGCACTCGACGAACTCCTCCACTCGCAGGAAGTCGCCGACTTTATCACCGAAACCTACCCCAACGGTGAGGTTGTTCCTGCCTTCTAAGTAACACCGAGAAAGGGGGTGACTGGCTACGACCGGTTGCCCCCTTTCGCAATCACTTTCGACATAAACATGTTCTGAGGATTGAGCGGTACTAAGAAGCGCTGTTGCTTGAAAAGTCTGACCAAGCACCGTGTTTGAACCGTGTTAGGTGCGGATGCTCGGCCTGATAAAAGCTCTTGGTGAAAGCCCTAGGGATTGTTCAGGTACCCCGCATAGTCTCGAGATGACTCTGGGAGGGAACACGGATGTCAAACATCAAAGAACAAGCAAAACTATTCGCCAATCAACATGAATCGGGTGAGATTTTAGTCCTGCCAACTGTGTGGGACACGTGGAGTGGTCGGATAGCGGCAGATGTTGGCTTCGCAGGACTCACCGTCGGTAGCCACCCGGTTGCCGACGCTATCGGTAGCTCCGATGGCGAGAATATGGATTTCGGCGAATACCTGGACATAGTCAAGAGGATCGTCGACTCCGTCGACATTCCTGTCAGTGCTGATGTCGAGTCGGGATATGGGCTCGATCCGAAAGAACTCATCGAGCGCATCATCGAATCGGGTGCCGTCGGAGCCAACATCGAGGACGTTGTTCACCGGGAAGACGACCGGGTTCGTGACCGCCAGGAGCATGCGGACTATATTGCCGCCGCCCGGCAGGCCGCAGATGGCGCAGGAGTCGACTTCGTCATTAATGGACGAACCGATGCCATCAGGCTTGGAACCGACGTTTATGATGATCCCCTCGCAGAAGCAGTAGAACGGATCAAACTCATTGAGCAGGCCGGTGCCCGCTCTGTTTATCCCGTCAGGGCATCAACCGTCGAACAGGTCTCAGCACTTGTGGAGGCTGTCTCCGTCCCCGTCAATATCGGCGTTCACCCAGTGGATGGTAACGGCGCCGGTGACCTTGCTGGCTTGAAGCGCCTCGGCGTCCGTCGCATCTCCTTCGGTCCGCGCTGGCAGTCCTGGCTGACCGATGTCTCGGCAAAGCAACTAGAAGCCTGGCTCTAAAACCACAAATCAACATGCCCCGGTGACGCCTCAAGGGAGGCGGTCACCGGGGCTATGTGTTATCAGGAAGTCTTACGTTCACGCCTGGGGCCGGGGGCCGAATTTACACGGATGCGGCGGAAGTGTATTCATCAATAGCTGTTGTCTTCATGATTATCCTGTCGTGGTTTGGTGCCGCAGTAAGGTTTCAGAGCGCCAAAACAACCGGGGTGAGATTCAGCCATCGTGCATTGGGAAAGTGTGCGAAGTCGAGTTCTTGTGGATTGTTGCCCGATTGCGTGGATTTGGTTTAGTGTTCGAGTTAGTCAGAGAGGTAGAGCATGCTTGCACAGGAGCGCCGGAGCCTGATCCTCGAGGATCTTCGCACGCAGGGTGGTGTCGAGACCGACGATATTGCTCAACGATACGGAGTGTCGGTTGAGACGGTCCGGCGAGATCTTCTTGAGCTCGAGAAGCTGGCTCTGCTGAAGCGCGTTTATGGGGGAGCAATCAGTATTGCTGTTACCTCCCGTAGCGAAGCTCCGCACTCGGAACGCGAGAACATTGCTTCCGAGCAGAAGGCACAGATCGCGGAGCGGGTTGCTGAGCTCATACCGGAATCGGGAACCGTGTTCCTTGATCTGGGAACAACGGTTGAAGCCGTTGCTCGAGCATTCCCATCATCTTTCTCGGGAACTATCGTGACGGCATCATTGCGTGCCGTTGGCACACTGTCACGTCTTGAACGTGCCGAGATCATTGTGTCAGGCGGGCGCCTGCGCAAGTCTGAACTCTCGCTGTCGGGAACGATGGCGACATCGTTCCTTGATGGTCTGTACCCGGACCTTGCGGTGATTTCAATTGGTGCGATCACAGCTGATGCTGGGGTAACCGACTACGACTTTGATGAGATGCACGTCAAACAGTCGGTCCTTGCAAACTCCCAGACCGCGGTGGTCGTCGCCGATTCCTCGAAGTTCGGTAAGACCGCACCCTTCAAGCTTTGCGATGTTGAGATACCAACGTACATTGCTACCGATAGTGGGCTCGATCAGTCCGCAATCGACGCACTTAAAGACAGGGGAGCACAACTGCTTCTCGCCGACGCGTAAGCGTCACTGAAAAACCCATGTCAATGAAGACTGAAAGGCAATTCAATGGCTATTCTTGCACTCGATCAGGGAACCTCCGGCTCCAAGGCAATTGTCGTCGATGATGATGGCATTCACGCCATTGTCGAAAAGCCCGTTACCCTCAATCACATCTCGAACGACGGGGTTGAGCATGACCCGCACGAACTACTTGCCTCGATTGTGGATGCTGGGCGTGAAGCCATCGAGCAGGCCGGTAAACCAATTGACGGCGTGGCCCTGGCAAACGTCGGGGAAACTGTTCTTGCCTGGGATCCTGAGACCGGCGACCCGCTGACTCCCTGTGTCAATTGGATGGACAAGCGATCGAAGGACATTGTTGCCCGCCTCGAAAGCAAAGCTGATCGCATTCATGAACTAACCGCCCTTGTTCTCGACACCTATTTTGCAGCGCCTAAGCTTGCCTGGGTTCGCGAGAACCTCACGAAGGAAGGTGTGGTGACGATGTCGGATTCGTGGCTGGTATACCAGCTCACCGGCGAATTCGTTTCCGACACCTCAACTGCATCGCGCTCCCTCCTTCTCGATATTGACACGGTCGAATGGAACGATGAGCTCCTGGAGATCTTTGGGCTCCAGGACGAGAAAATGCCGCGTCTTGTGGCGTCCGACGAGATCGTCGGCACGACGACCCTCTTCGGTGGTGAGATCCCCGTTGGCGGTCTCATGGTTGACCAGCAGGCGGCTCTGCTTGCCGAGAGTTGCCTTGATCCCGGTGACTCGAAGTGCACCTACGGGTCCGGCGCCTTCCTGTTCGTTAACACTGGCCATGAAGCACATCGCTTCGAGTCGGGCCTGACAACCTCCGTGGCGTGGACGCTACGGGGCAAGACCTCCTACTGTGTTGACGGCCAGGTCTACACTGCCGCAACGGCGGTGCGGTGGATGAAAGACATGGGAATGATCTCCGGCGTCAAGGAGATCGATAAGGAAGTGGCGAAAGATTCAGGCGGGGTCCTGTGCGGCCCGTCCTTCGCCGGGCTGGCGGCTCCGTGGTGGCGTTCCGATGCTGGAGCTTTTCTCACCGGCATGAAGCTAGCCACCGGTAAGGCAGAGATCTCCCGCGCCATCCTCGAAGGGATCTCCGCCCAGGTTGCCGAGCTCGCTAGCCTAATCGCCGCCGGTGTCGACACGCCCCTGCAGAGACTCAAGGTCGATGGTGGGCTGACCAACTCGAAGGTCCTCATGCAGATCCAGTCGGATCTGCTTCAGGTCCCGATCGATACCTACCCGTCTGCCCACGCCACGGCCCTCGGTGCTGCCGCTGCCATGAGGCTGGCGCTGAACCCGGATATGTCGGTGGAGGAGGGGCCTTATTCGTGGGAGCCCGAAGCCACGTACGAGCCGAAGATGAGTGCTGACGATGCTGCGGCTTTCCGTAAGCGCTGGGTTGCCGCAGTTGAGGCGAACCTCGAATTCTAGTGTTGCCAGATCACGCTGAAAGGAACGGCTATGAACATGACACGACCGTACGATTTTGCGGTCATTGGAGCCGGCGTCATTGGCTCGGCGATAGCACGGCAGCTCGCGGGAACATCGAACACCGTTGTGCTTCTCGACGCTAGAGAAGACGTGTGTGAGGGGACATCCAAAGCAAATACGGCGATCCTCCACACCGGATTCGATGCCTCCCCGGGAACCCTGGAATCTCAGCTCGTACGCGAAGGCTATTTCCTCACTGAAGACTACTGCGAAAAGACCGGTATCGGACTGAAGAAGTCCGGTGCCGTGCTCGTGGCCTGGGACGAGGAGGAGCTTGCCGCACTACCGTCACTCCAAGAGAAGGCTGAGAAAAACGGTTACAACAAGACTGAGATTATTGATACTGACGGAGTTTATGAGCTCCTGCCGCACCTAGGCGACGGGGTGAAGGGTGGTCTCACGGTTCCCGATGAGTCAATTATTGATGCCTGGTCGCTACCTCTCGCTTTTGCAACCGATGCTGTGAATAGGGGAGCGACGCTCCTCCTCGAGCACGAAATCACGATGGTCACCGTTGGTGAGAACACGACAATCCTTGGAACAAACCGGGGTGATATCGAAGCGCGGTGGGTTATCAACGCCGCGGGTCTTGGCGGTGACCACCTTGATCGTAGGTTTGGCTACGACCGGATCCACGTCCATCCCCGTAAGGGAGAACTCTTCGTTTTCGACAAGCTTTCAGCAGAGCTGGTCGACAAGATTGTGCTCGCCGTCCCATCGTCAAAGGGCAAGGGCGTCCTCGTCAGTCCAACAGCGTTCGGTAACGTCATGCTCGGACCGACGGCAGACGATGGGGAGGATAGGACCGACACGTCCACGACCGAAGAAGGTTTTGATTTCCTCATCCAAAAGGGTTCCCACATCTTCCCGCAGCTCCTGGATGAAGAAGTAACCGCTTCCTACGCCGGCCTGCGAGCAGCCCACGACCTCTCCGACTACCTCATCGAGGTCGACGGGGATCAGCGGTACGCGATCGCGGGTGCGATCCGGTCGACCGGCCTGACGTCCGCTATGGCGGTGGCGCAGTACCTTATTGACCTACTGAAGGATGCAGGACTCACACTCGAGGAGCGCTCCAATCTTCCCGAGCCGCCGAAGATGGCTCCGCTTGGACAGCACCAGGTGCGGCCCTACGCGGATGCGGAACTGATTGACAAGGATCCCGCCTATGGCGAGATAGTCTGCTTCTGTGAACGAGTCACTCGCGGAGAGATCCGTGACGCCATGAACTCGGTCATCCCGCCGACAACGATTAACGGTTTGCGTCGCCGCACGCGGGCCATGAACGGCAGGTGCCAGGGCTTCTTCTGCGGCGCAGAGGTTGCGGCCCAGTTCGCCGCTGGAAAGAAGGGGAATTGACATGAAAACTCTTTCGCCCACTGTCCTCATCGTCGGTGCAGGCCCAGCAGGACTCACTGCTGCCGCTGAGCTTGGTAAGAGCCTCGGGGAGAGGTTCTTGTCGTCGACCGGGAGAAGGACGCTGGCGGCATCCCCCGCCACGCCGACCACCCGGGATACGGCATGAGGGACATGAAGAAGTTTGTCTCTGGACCCAAATACGCGCGCCTACTTGTCGAAAAAGCTGAGGCTGCCGGCGTCACGATCATGACCCAAACCCAGGTCACGGGGTACGCCGAAGACGGGGCGCTTGAGGCAACCAGTCCCGAAGGACGGCTCCTCATCAAACCCAAGGCCACAATCCTTGCAACGGGAGCACGTGAACGCCCCCGCATGGCACGCCGGATCCCCGGCGATCGACCCGGTGGTGTGCTGACCACCGGTCAACTCCAGAACATGGTCCACCTGCACGGCGAGAAGCTCAGCGGAAGAGCTGTCATCATCGGCGGTGAGCTCGTCTCCTGGTCGGCGGCGCTCACGCTTAAAGAAGCCGGCGCTCAGCCAGTTGCGCTCGTTACCGAGTACCCGAAGAGCGAGTCGTACCGGATCTTCCGGGGGCCCGGCTCGATCTTCTTCCGCTCCCGCGTCGTCACTCGCTCGAAAGTCGTTCGCGTGATCGGCAGAGGCAGAGTTTCCGCTATTGAAATCGAACATCTCGACACCGGCAGGAGAGCAACGCTCGACTGCGATTGGCTCGTGTTCACCGGTGACTGGGTGCCCGATCACGAGCTCGCCCGCATGGCACATCTCGACATGGATCCCGCAACGAAGTCCCCGAGAGTGGACTCGGGCCTGCGAACCTCCAAGGAGGGCGTGTTTGCCATCGGCAACATTCTGCACCCTGTTGAAACAGCAGATGTTGCCGCCCTCGACGGAAAGCACGTTGCTGCCCAGGTGCTCGATTACCTAGGAGGAGCATCCATTCCATCCGGAGGCATTGACCTCACTGCCGAGAAGCCACTGCGTTGGGTCAGCCCGAACGTTCTCCGTCCGGGCGATGTTGGCCCTGCCCGCGACCGCCTGCTGTTCTGGGTGGACGAATACGTTGCTCGCCCAACGATCGAGGCACGCCAGGGCGGCAAGCTTGTCGGATCAATGAAGACGGCCTGGCCAGCCGCCCCGGGACGCGTTTTCCGAGTACCGGCAAGCATCCTTGAGAAGGTCGACCGCGGCGGGGAGCCGGTAACAATCTCGATCGTATAAGGCCGGTCTGCCGTGACAGGTGGCGGCTGACTTTATGCCGGTACAGGTGAAGGCCGGGAGCGCGTCAGGCGTTCCCGGCCTTCGGCGGCTTGCTCGCGTTGCGGCCCTGCCGTGCTCGATTTGAACGGTGCGGTTGAGGCCGGATTAGGAAATTTGAGTGCCGGCTCGTCAGCGAAACGGTTGGTCTCTGGCTGATCCTTCCGGGGCGCGGATCAAGATGGTCTGAGAGATATTCACGGGTCACGATTCGGTTTCAGTTCGCAAATTGGTGGAAAGACCATCAAGGAACCACTAGGTTGGAGGAACCGAGTCAGACGTATTACGGAGAGCTAATATGATCGAAAACGGCAAACAGTACGAAAATTTGTCGAGCCCCCCCCAATTTTTTTGACGCTCTAATTGAGAGTGGCATAGGTGCCATGCCAGCCATAGTTGATGGATCGGTCAATGCCACGCAGGACCGCGAGTATGAGGGGAGGCAGTCATGACTTCCGTTGAAAAGCGAGCACCAGAAACCGGAGTGCCCGCCGTCCTACGTGGCGTCCTTGCTTTAACGATTGCCCTGCTTGGCATTATCGCTATTGGTTTCTTTGAGATCAGAGCTGATGCCGCGTCGCGCGGAGTGTCGGTCGACTGGTCGAACAACATTGAGAGCGCAGGCTCGTATTCGGCCTTCTGGTGGAATGCGGGGATTGTTGTTGTCGCGCTGATCGTTATTACGGTCGTATGGCCGTATGCTCGCACACTGCTGTCGATGGTGCCGCCACTGGTTGCCGGTCTTGTCTTTGGCGGTAGTGCGCTGTGGTGTCATCTCACGAAAGAGCCGGGCTACGTCTCGATCTTTGAAACTGGGCAGGCGTCAAGCGCGACCGGCCCCGTGCAGGCTGAGGCTGATGCGGCGCTCGGACAGTGGTTCCGCACGGGTGCACTAAGTGCCGTCACCCTGATCCTCGTCGCAGTGATGGTTCTTCTGATCAGCTACGCGCTCCTCCGCGCGAGGGACCGCGCAGTACACGCAGATTGACTGTGTGATTCAGGTGGATCACTTCCCGCCGTCATACGCTGAACCGCGATGACAACTGAAACCAAAGAAACTGCTCCCCGACAGTCGGAACTGAATGATCAGTCTAACCTGCGGGGAGCAGTCTTATGTGTGCGTGGCGACGTCCTATTCGAACGTCTTGGCGATCTGGGGGTTCTTGTCGATGTAGGCGTCGAGGACGTCCTTGGCGACGCCAACGGAATCGACGAGCGGGTGGGCTGCGAGTGCCCGCCATGCCAGCGTCTTGTCCCCTGAGATGGCCGCGTCGATAACGAGCTCTTCGCAGGCTTTGACGGAGGTGACGAGCCCGAGTTCGGGGCCGGAGAGAGGACCCTGGTTGATGGGCGTGATGCCGTTGGAGTCGACAACGCAGGGAACCTCGACAACGGCGTCGTCGCGGAGCTGGGGGATGATGAGGGAGTCGCCGTCGTTGTTGGCGACACCCAGGATCATTCGGGCCGGGGTTCCGGTGGCAAGTGCTGTCATAAGTTCAAGGGCCACGTGCTCGTAGCCGCCACCCATGTCTTCCTCGCGACGCGACTCCCCTTCATCCCGGGACTCCGCCATGTAGGTTGCTTCGCGCTCGTTGTGGGCCTGGGTCCAGAGGTCACCAGCGCGTGCCGGGTCTGCCTGTGCAGCATCGTAGAAGGATCCCTGCTGGGCCTGGAGGAACTCGCCGCGGGTTTGACCGGCGCTGATCTTCTCCACCGATTCGCGGTTGAAGTAGTAGTAGTACAGGTATTCGTTCGGGATCATCCCCAGGGCACGCACCCAGTCGAAACCAACGGTACGGGCCTCTTCGAGCCGGACCAACTGATTATCGTCCGCGAGGATCGAGGGAAGCACGTCATCGCCGCCGGCGTTGAGGGAACGGAGCCAGCCAAGGTGGTTGAGCCCAATGTAGTCGTAGGTAATGTCCTTCTCGTCAAAGCCCGCAATAAGGGAGGCGCGGCGGACAAGGCCGATCGGGGTGTCGCAGATCCCGGTCACGCGGGGATGAACCGTGCGCATGGCCTGGGTGATGATGCCGGCGGGGTTCGTGAAGTTAATGATCCAAGCATCCGGCGCATGCTGCTTGACGGTCTCCGCGAGGCGCATGGCCTCCGGGATGGTGCGGAACGCGTAGGCGTAGCCGCCTGCTCCAACTGTTTCCTGGCCGAGGATGCCGCGGGTGAGTGCCTCGCGTTCGTCGATGACGCGGCCGCAGGTGCCGCCGATTCGCATGGCGGAGAAAATAAAGTCGGCTCCCTTAACTGCGTCAACCATGTCGGTCGTGGTCGTCACCGTCGGGAGGTTCTTATAGCCGAGCTGGTTGACGACGTCTTTCATGACGGCCAGGCGGTCGTCTGCGACGTCGTAGAGGCATACCTCTGTCAGATTAAGGGGAAGGTTGGGGTTTGCCAGGACGGAAAGAATTTGGGGGACGCGGAAACCGCCGCCGCCGACGAGAAGTAGTTTCATGGATGTATCACCTGAGTGCCAGTGGACTTGATCGAATTGATGATTGGCCCGGTTGCGGTTGTAATAACCCCGTCGAAGTCCGTGACGGGGCAGATCTTGAGGATACCTGAGCCGGGAAACTTATCCGGGCTTGCCAGCAGATAGGCAGACGTTGAGTTCCTCAAAATGGATTTCTTGATCGGAACCTCGGTTCCCGTGGAATCGAGGACGGTAAGGTCCGGGCTTACGCCCGAGGTGCCGAGGAAAGCAATATCGGCGCGAAGCTGATCCATGGCCTGCTCTGTAAGAGATCCAACCATGGAGAGATAGGTATTGCGAACGACCCCGCCGAGCACAACCAGTTCGGTGTCGGGGGAGTTCCGCAGAATATCGATGACGGCAAGTGAGGCAGTGAGTACGGTGACCCGCCTGCCGTAGAGTGCCTCGGCTGCGGCGGCCGTGGTGGTGCCGATATCGATAAGGACAATGTCCCCATCGTTCACCAGTTCAGCGGCAGTCTGGCCGATGAGCTGCTTGTCATCGGCTGATTTCGGAGCTATTTGAGCAAACGTGCGTGCGTCAACATCAATTGTTCCACCTCGCACCCGCTGGAGCATCCCCTGAGCATCAAGCAAATTGAGGTCTCGGCGAATGGTCGACTTGGAGACCTGGTAGCGTTCGGACAGGGACACGACGTCGAGTCCCCCGGAATGGCGCACTTCTTCAAGAATGCGCTTCCTACGTTCGGCGGGGAGCATAGTATGAGCATAGTGAATGCTGACAGTGCGCACAAGCACGCACGATCGATCACTTGCATTCAGTAGTTCACACCTTTAGGCTTCCCTGTATGGGTTACGTCACGCGCCACGGCGGTCAGCCAACCGTCTATGTCGCAGGGTCTTTATTCCTCGATATCGTCATGGCTGGTCTTGGTCATGCTCCGCGCCCCGGTGAGGAGCAGTGGGTCGCCGGTAGCGGGATCATGCCGGGCGGTGTCGCCAACCAGGCGGTTGCGTGTGCAAGGCTTGGCCTTGATGCCTCCGTCATCACTTACGTCGGTCAAGACAGGGCCGGTTCGTGGGTGCGAGAAATGCTCGCCGATGAGCACGTGAACATGTCGTTCGCTGAGCACACTCCGACCCAGAACATCACTGTGTCGCTGGTGATGGAGGGGGACCGGGCTCTCACAACCCACGGTTCGGACGATGTTCCGCTCCCTCCCGAAGACCTCGATGCCCCGACGGTATTTATGGCGTCCTTGCCGTACCTGGCGCGGGCGAAAGACAGAATCGCTCAGTGGCGGGAGCAGGGCACCCTGGTCATTGCTGATACGGGCTGGGATGAGACAGGGGAGTGGCCGCGGGAGCATCTTGATGCGCTGTCGGTAGCCGACGTGTTTGTTCCCAACTGCTCGGAAGCCCAACACTACACCCGGACCCTCACGATTGAGGATGCTGCAGAGGCCCTTATCGAGTATGTTCCGTCAGTCGTTGTGACATGCGGTGGGGAAGGTGTCCACGTTATAAACCGCGAGGGCGATACGATTTATCGTGAGGTGTTTCCCGCAATCGAGGTCGAGGCCATCGACACAACCGGTGCGGGCGATGCGTTCAGTGCGGGATTCGCGACGGGCCTGTCGGCCGGGGCCAGCCTCGCCGACTGTGTTCATCTTGGGCAGTGCGCGGCCGCGTGGACAGTCTCGAAGATCGGAGGTTCCTGCGCTGCCCCGCACATGGATGATCTGATGGGCTGGTTAACAAAGGACAGCAAGCTTGAGGCGCTGGTGGGAGATTCCGTCCGCGCCGTAAGGACGAAAATAACTGGTGTTACGGCGCAATGATGCGCCCAACGGAAGGAAGAAAACCATGAGAACGAGTGCCAAGTTTGTTGGACTGGGAGCGGCAGCGCTCCTCGTCCTCACGGCATGTAACCCGTCGGCCGATGAGAGCGACGACGATGCTACGACCGACAACGGCGCAACGTCGGAGGTCACGACCGATATTTCTGATAAGCCGGAGCAAACGCTCCATGTCTGGGACCAGGAAGTCCGTGGCGGCCAGGATGAGCAGATGAGGCTCCTCAACGAGGCCTTCATGGAAAAGTACGACAACATTACGATTGAACGTAACTCGCAGTCCTTCGAGGACCTGCAAACCACGCTCCGTCTCGCCCTGTCCGGTGCGGACGCTCCGGATGTTGTCCAGGCCAACAACGCACGCTCGATGATGGGCCAGTTCGTTGCCTCGGACCAGATCGTCTGCCTTGACGACTACTCTGAGGCCTACGGCTGGGAGGATCGCTTCGGTGACATTCTCGCCTACTCGTCGTATTCCGATGATGCCGCGACCTTCGGTGAGGGCTGTGTCTACGGCCTGCCTCAGGTCGGTGAGACCGTCGGTATCTACTACTCCCAGTCGAAGCTCGATGAGCTCGGCCTGGAATACCCGGAGTCCTGGGAGGAACTCGAAGAGCAGCTACCTCAGATCGTTGAGGCCGGCGAGGTTCCCCTCGTCCTCGGCAACATCGACAAGTGGCCCGCTATCCACGTCTTCGGTGCCATCCAGGGCCAGTACGAAGATGCTGAGAACATCCGTACCCTCGGCTTCGGTAACCCCGGCGGCGAATGGGACACGGACGGCAACCGCGAGGCGGCTGCACAGATGCAGGACTGGGCCAACGAAGGTTACTTCAACTCCGGCGTCAACGGTGAAGACTACGACCAGGTCTGGCAGGACTTCGCCAACGGTGAGGGCGTCTACCTCATCGCGGGCTCCTGGCTGGCAGCTGACCTGAGCGTTGCCATGGGCGACGACGTTCGCTTCGCACTCCCGCCGAGTGAAGGCCCCACCACCACCGGTGGTACCGGCCTGCCCTTCGCGGTGACCTCCGCCGCTGAAGACAACGACGTGGCCGCTGCCTACATTGACTTCATCACCTCCGATGAGGCCATGCAGATCCTCGCCGAGACCGGCAACGTTCCCGTCCTCAACGCATCCCAGTTCACCGACAGCGCCGACCAGGTTGTCGCCGATGTCATGACCGCCTTCGACGAGCTCGTCTCCGACGGCAACATCGTTCCGTACCTCGACTGGGCTACGCCGACGATGGACCAGGTCATGGGCGATGCTCTTCAGAACCTCCTCGCGGGACGAAGCACCCCCGAAGAGTTCGTCACGACCATTGGTGACGCCTACAACGAGGCGCAGAACTAACAATGGTTGCAGCACCAGGGGTACCCGGCACCGTCACTCATGGCGGTGCCGGTCCCCGGCGCAAAGCCCGGTCGAAGAAGCGGACACGTACCGTCACCACGATCGCGCTGATGGCCCTCCCGGTCCTCGTCTACGGCACGTTCATCATCTACCCCGTTATCCGGGTTATTGGACTGTCGTTCTGGCACTGGGATGGGCTTGGGACAGCCGAATGGGCGGGCGTGGAGAACTACACCGCCATCTGGCAAGACGATCGCCTCCGCGACGCCTTCCTCCACGGCCTTGTCCTCATCTTCTTCTTCGCGATCTTGCCCATCATTATCGGGCTTCCTCTCGCATCGCTCCTTGTTCGGTCAAAGGTGCGAGGACTCGGGTTCTTCCGAACCGTCGTGTTCCTCCCGCAGGTCATCGCCATGGTTGTCCTCGCGGTCGCCTGGAGAGATATCTATGACAAGGACGGGCCGCTCAATACGGCCCTCGGATGGTTCGGGCTGGGGCTCGACGTGTCGTTCCTCGGAAGCTACACGTGGGCTCTCCCCGCGGTCGGTTTCATTGGTACATGGGTATCGACAGGACTCGTTACGGTTCTTCTCATGTCCGGTATGGCGCGAGTCTCCGAGTCCTACTACGAGGCGGCCACCCTCGACGGTGTTGGCGCGTTTGGCAAGTTCCGCTACATCACGCTACCTGCCGTGCGCGCAGAGATCCTCGTTTCCATCACGCTGACAACGATCAACGCCCTCAAGACCTTCGACCTTGTCTACATGACAACGTCCGGTGGTCCCGGCACGTCAACGACAGTGCCAGCCTACGAGGTGTACTACCAGGCGTTCCGGGTCGGCAGCGTCGGGACCGCATCCGCGCTCGCGGTTGTCCTTATGGTTATCATCTTCGCGATCAACATCGTGGTGAACGTTCTTGGTGAGAGGGAAGGGAAGTAATGTCTCGTAACGAGCGCCTTATCTCTCTCGTCATCCTGTGCCTGTTCGCTATTTCATCGCTGTACCCGATCATTTCGGTCTTCATCAGGTCACTTGATTCGACGGTTGCTACCGATCATTCGTGGGGCCACTTCGATAACTACGCGACCGCCTGGGACCAAGGAAACTTCTCCCACTATATGAAGAACTCGGTCATGATCGCGGTCTTCGTCGTCTTGACAGCGCTGATCCTGTCCGTCATGACCGGCTACGTCCTCGGTGTCGTCCGACCCAAGGGCGGGAACATCATCTTCTTCATCTTCCTCGCCGGAATGATGGTGCCCTCCGAAGCTCTCGTTATCCCGCTGTTCTTCGACCTGAATTCGCTCGGGTTAACGGACACAATCTGGGCTGTAGCCCTACCGCAGACAGCCCAATCCTTGGCCTTCGGAACGTTCTGGATGAGAGCGTACTTCCGCAACGTCAACCCTTCCGTTATCGACGCCGCCCGGATGGACGGCGCGAGCGAATGGCAGGTGCTGTGGAAGGTGCTGATCCCGATGGGTAGGCCCGCGATCATCACTCAGGTCATGATCACGTTCATGTGGACGTGGAACGACTTCCTTATCCCGCTCGTCATGTCGCCCAACGGTGACTTCCGAACGGCCCCGATGAGCCTCGCGTTCTTCTCCACAGCCCACACCTCGTCGGCTGTTCTCATGGCAGCGGCCGCAGTGCTCGTCGCCGCACCGATGATCATCCTCTACATTTTCCTGCAGAAGTACTTCATCGCAGGTATGACAGAGGGCGCGGTCAAGGAGTAGCCAGCCGGCCAACATGTTGGCGAAGTTTTGCGGGAGTGGGGAGATCCTTCACGCTCCCGCTCCACTTCCTCAAGCTTCCCGAAGCAGGCTGCGTCATCTGACATATAGTGACCGGTCTATGTCCTTCGCGGAATAGATGCTCACCGAATAGACCCACGAAGCACCACCGATTATGGAACAACATGATCGGTGGTGCTTCTTTATGCGCAAGATTGACACGCCAGCGCGGGAATATGTTCGAGATATTCCATATGTGCGCAGTTATACGTAGGGTGTGACATACACCGCTGAGTAGTGATAAGCCAAAAATTGATAAGCGGTGCCGGAGCTTCAAGGAGGAAGCATGAAACGGAGAATAGGACTGGCGCTCGTTGCGATCGCCGGCCTGATGGTCCCGACGCTCGCAGCAGCGGACGACGGGGCCACTGCCGAAGAAACGTTAGTGATCGAGGAGGGGTCGCGTTCAACGGACGTGTCGCCCGTCAAACTCGATGTGCTGGGAGTGTGGTCGCACCCGGATGACGATGCTGGCATTATCGCCCCCTGTGGAGTCTGGGGCGATCTGGAAGGCATCGATTGCGGCATTATGCTCACCACCCGCGGTGAGGGTGGCTCGAACTCGGTCGGCCCGGAGGCAGGACCCGATCTCGGCCTGCGCCGCGAGAACGAAGACCGTGCATCGCACGTGCGTGCTGGCACGGTTGATATGTACTACCTGGACAAGGTCGATTTCTACTACAACACCTCCGCTCCGCTCACCGAAGAGGCCTGGGGCGGCGAGGACGTTCTCCGCAGGGCAGTTCGCGTCATTCGCGAAACCCAGCCGGAGATCCTTGTAAGTTGGACCGGATCTGTCACGGCAGGTCACGGTAACCACCAGTACGCTGGCCGGCTCACCTACGACGCTGCCGCAGCAGCATCCGATCCGACGATGTTCCCGGAGCAGCTGAGCGGCCCCGACGCTGTTGATACCTGGCAGGTCAAGAAGGTTGTCCAGCAGACATGGGGAGGCGCCGCAGGTTCCGGTGTCGTAACGGATGCCCCGAACTGTATGGCAAACTTCGAACCCGACAATCCGAACGGCTACTCGAACTACGGAACCTGGACGGGTTACGAGTCCGAGTACGAATGGGTCGAAGGCAATACCGCCGGTGTTGAGCCCGGCACCAAGAAGACCTGGGCGCAGGTTGGTCGCGAAGACGGCCAGCTCCACGCGACCCAGGCCCGCACGATGGTCAAGGGCCTTGTGGACCCCAGCTGTGTGAACTACATGGTTGGTGAATCGTGGGTTCCGATCCCCGAGCTGGGAACGGACGCAGCGGGTGAGGATATTGCCGTGCACTACGGTAGCTCGGTCCAGCAGGAAGGCAGCCTTCCGCTGGGCACCATCTACTACCCGTCGGCACCCGACTACTTCGTTGCTCCCGGTGAGCCCACGACAGTCGAGCTGACCGTCGCCGCTGGCGATGTCGCAACCCCGGCAGGCACCGCATCCGCGGACGTGCCCGAGGGCTGGACCGTTGATTCTGACGCTCAGATTCCCGCGCTCAACCCCGGTGAGGAAACCACGGTTGAGTTCGAAGTAACTGCCGCTTCAGACGCCACCCCCGGCGCCGTGAAGATCCCGGTCCGTTTCGCGGCCGATGGTGTAACTGCCTACAACGAAACCCACGTCGAGGTCACCGCACCGATTGATGGCCGGTTTGCTCGCTGGGGCAACTTCCTTGAGTTCGAGGAGTGGGCTGACGATTCCGGCGTTCGCGTCGACGGTGATTCACCCGCGATCAACCAGATTGGTGCGGGCGAATCCGTCACGCTTGACGTTGACGTTGCCAACCGCACCTCGGACGATGCGACCGGAACCGTCGAATTCGACATCCCCGAAGGCTTCGTTGTCTCTGAGGACAGCGTTGACTTCTCGGTTGCTGCCGGTGAAACCATCGTTGTTTCGACAACGCTGACCAGCACGGATCCCGCCGATCAGGGCGGACGTATTGACGAACTGTCGATCACGACCACCTCGGGCACCTCCGTTGCGACGGAGTCCATGCAACTCTACGTTGTTCCGAGCGTCTCGATTCCGGAGCTTGAATCTGCACCGACCGTTGACGGAACCGGCGACGAGTACGATACGACCATCGACATCTCCCGCAGGTGGGAGGGTGGCGACTGCGAGTCCGACACCGACTGTGGTGCCGATTCGGTCACGAAGCTCGGCTGGCACGACGATGCCATCTACATGTGGATCGATGTCGTTGACGACACCGCATCCGCTGCTGCGACCCCGGACCGTTGCTTCGGTCACTGGCTCGTTGACTCCGTAGAGGTTCAGCTTGATCCCCTCGGTAACTCGGTTGACACCTCGTCGACCTTCAAGCTCGGCATCTTCCCGTTCACGGATGATCCTGACAACTTCGGTGGCAACGGTGTAGATGGTCCCTGCTGGACCAGGGATGCTGACAACCACCAGGGCTTCTCGTCCGGTCCGCTGGCGGAGACTATCGAAGGTGGCCTGAACGCCGAAGGTGTTGAGGTTGCAGTCAACGTGGAGCGTGACGGCAATTCCTACGTGGGTGGCCGCTACCAGATTGAGGTGAAAATCCCGTTCGATGCCCTCCCGGCAGCAACCGGACCGACCTCGGCCGCACCTACCGGCGATGCTTCGACGAACGACATTGATCCCACCTACATGGGCTTCAACGTTTCCCCGTACGACACGGACAACCAGGACTTCGTTGGCGACACCAGGCTTGCCTGGTCGCCCTTCGGGTCCCAGCAGTCCGAGCCCTACCGCTGGGGCCACGCCTACCTCGACGGCTACGAACCGCCCGCAGGCAGCACCGGCGAGGTCGATGATCCAATCATCCCGCAAACCGCACTGCAGAGTGCAGAGTCCCCGCAGTCCGTGTGGCAGTCCGCTACGACCGGCAACACCATGGCAGGTCTCCAGCCGAACTCCACCGTTGAGGCAACTCCTGCTCTCTCCGGTGACACCGTGAGCGTCGACGTCACGGGAGCAACCGACGGAACGCTCCGCGCATACGTGTGGCAGGGCGACCCGACCTACATCCCCGTATGGACGAGCTCCTGTGAGTACTCCGAATACGGAAACGACGCGTGCTCGCCCGAAGACGGCAAGGCACGCCCATGGGCTCCGGACATGAACGGACGCCTCCTCGCCGAGGCTGAGGCCGCCGCCTCGGCAGGCACGATTAGCCTTGACTTGGCCGATGTCACGGTTGACACCGAGCAGGAAGCGTACCTGCTCGTCTCCTACCAGGGAGCATCCGACGTTGAGGCATGGTCCTTCCCGATCTCCGCTGCAGATGTGGAAGAACCGCAGGCCCCCGAGGCCGGCAACCTCTTCTTCATTGCCAACAGCTGGGACACGAATATCGCCGATCAGGTCGTGGTCTTCGGTCGCGAAGGCGACGAGGTCCTCGTCGGTGACTGGGACGGCGACGGCGTTGACACCCTCGGTGTACGCCGAGGCAAGGAATTCTTCCTCGACAACGCCATCAAGTCGGGTAATGCCGATATCTCCTTCAAGTACGGTAAGGAAACCGATGAGGTCTTCGTTGGTGACTGGGACGGAGACGGAACGGACACCGTTGCGGTACGCCGCGGAGTGACCTTCTACGTCAACAACTCCTTCGAAGGTGGCAATGCCGATTCCACGTTCAAGTATGGACGTGACGGCGATGAAGCCTACGTGGGTGACTTCGACGGAGACGGCGAAGACACGTTCGTGGTGCGCCGCGGTGACGAATTCTTCGTCGCCAACGCCCTCGTTGGCGGCAACGCCGACATTTCCTTCCACTACGGCAAGGCAAGCGACGAGGTCTTCGTTGGTAACTTCGACGGAGAAGATGGCGACACGATCGCGCTCCGCCGAGGAACGATCTTCTACGTGAAGAACACCCTCGTTGGCGGAGTAGCAGATACAACCATCTCCTACGGTCGAGTTGACGATCGCGCCTACGTTGGTGACTTCGACGGCGACGGTATCGACACCCCGGTGGTGAACCGCTACGTCAACCCGTAGTGCCAACCGCTGACTCAATAGCAACAGGGAGGTGCTCCCCGGATCGAAAGGTCCGGGGAGCACCTCTTTTTGGAAGCGCCCGGAGATCGCGTGGCCAGAGCTTGACCTGGCTGACCTTGGGTAGGCTGAGGAACATTGCATTAACGGACCTGTACACCGAGCTCGGCTTGAAGAATGCGCCCGTGGCAATCCTGTCGGATAAGGATGGGACGATCGTCGACACGGAGCCCGGATGGCGCCCCGCTTCCATCAAAGTGGTCGAAGAAGCCGGCGGAGTCTGGCTACCGAATGAAGATCCGCAACGCATCCTCGGCGTCTCCTCCAAAGACCATGCGACGGCACTCGCGCAGGCAGTGACGCGCGGAACGGGGGAGAAGGCCGATCCCCAGATGCTGTTCGATTACGTTGGTAATGCTATTGAAGCCCGCATGCGTAAGGGCCTGGTTCTTATGCCTGGAGCCGGGGAGCTCCTGTCGGCTTTTGAAACCGCCGGGCTGCCCCAGGCCCTCGTGACAGCATCCCCCAAGAGTCTCGTTCAGGCACTTGTTGACGGGCTTGGGGACCATCCGCTCAGCACCTATGTTTCCGGAGATGATGAAATCCCGGGGCAGCCCGACCCTGCTCCCTACCTGCTCGGCGCGGAAAGGCTCGGAGTAGATATCAACGACTGTCCAGTCTTCGAGGACTCGGATACTGGGTTGGCCGCGGCACGTGCCGCAGGAGCCACGGTCCACTCGGTGACGGAAAGGCCCCTGGCGGAGCTACTCGTCCACCTGTCGGAGTAGCTCCGTGCGCCGGTGCCACCTTCCATCCCCGAGCGGGTGCCACAGCTGATTCATAGGCCGGAAGAAGCCCGGTAATCATCCGTTTACCAACCGTTTACTTAAGGCGGTTTTTCGTGACGCAAGGCTCGCATTTCGGTGCTTTCTTGCTTTCTTCACGGTTTGGTCGTGTGAGAGAATCGGAGCATGACCCATGCGATCAAGGCCGCTATCGGATACCTCTTCGGACTGCTTGTCACTTTCTTCGTCATCCTCGTCGGTGCCGAAGTGGTTCTTCACTTCTTCGCGAAGGAACCCAAGGTCACCATCTCCGTGTTCATTGCACTGGTCGGTACAGTGATCGTCGCGGGCGCTGCGTTCTATCGGAAGAAGACGAGCGTCTGATCACCTCATTCCTCTCAGTTGAGCAGCCACCTTGGTGGCTGCTTTTCTGTACTGTTCTATTTTTCCGTGCCGTTCTGTGCCTTTTCCGTGTCGTTCTGTGCGCCAAAACGAGTCGAATTTTCGTGGCGACGTGATTCCGCTGTCCACATTCACCTGTTCTTTGAATTTAGGCCTTCGTAGATTAATAACGAATAAACGCGTGGATAATGGTGGAAGCGTTTTATAGCAACGCAAGATTAAGATTGTGAACTTACCTTACTTTCCTAAAACGATGTTGCAACTCTTGGTATGGTGAAAGTGATTGCGGCGCTGATTCCTCAGCGCCGTCTTCCATGCCCTTCGCTGGCACTATGAAAGGGATTCGAGCCGACCTGCGCAAACATCTTCTGTCCCTGCTTCCTCGCCCTCAAGACTTCACCGTGATGAAGCATCACTGGAAGGGCGACATTCCTGCCGGAATCACAGTCGGCGTTGTTGCCCTCCCGCTGGCGCTCGCCTTCGGAGTGTCTTCCGGTGTTGGTGCTGCCGCAGGTCTAGTTACCGCTATCATCGCTGGCTTAGTTGCCACGATCTTTGGTGGTTCGAACCTTCAGGTCTCCGGGCCGACGGGCGCGATGGTGGTCATCATTGCTCCTCTCGTGGTCACCCACGGCGCGGCAGCGGTTCCACTCCTCTCGGTCCTCGCGGGAGTCATAGTAATCCTCGGGGGAGTGCTCGGTATGGGACGAGCAATCTCCTTGATCCCCTGGCCCGTAATCGAGGGCTTCACGCTCGGGATCGCCACGATCATTGCGCTACAGCAGGTCCCCAACGCCCTCGGCATTGAGGCGCCGGGTGGGGCCAATACGCTGCTGGCGACTGTTGAGGCGTTCAAGATCGCGTCGTGGCCGGAAGCTGCGGGGCCGGTTTTCATGACGGTTGCAACCGTGCTCGTCATCGCCCTTATTGCTAAGGTCTTGCCAAAATGGCCGGCGCAGCTCATTGCCGTTGCCGTTGCGACGATTGCGGTTTATGCGTTCTCGATCCACGTGCCCGTGATTGGGGCGCTACCCGAGGGTCTTCCAGCACCGACGATTCCGGAGGCCACTCCGGAGCTCATTGGGCAGCTCATGCCGGGGGCTATTGCGGTAGCAATCCTTGCCGGGATTGAATCCCTTCTGTCCGCTCGCGTTGCCGCCGGCATGGTGAAGGGCGAGACGTACCATCCGGACCGCGAACTCGTCGGCCAGGGGCTGGCCTCCGTAGCCTCGGGAATGTTTGGTGGCATGCCGGCCACGGGTGCCATGGCGCGCACCGCGGTCAACATTAAAGCGAGTGGCAGGACCAGGCTGTCGGTCATCATCCACGCCCTGTTCTTGCTCGCGGTTGTTTACCTTGCTTCCGGCCTGGTCTCCCAGATTCCGCTGGCGGCTCTCGCCGGGGTCCTGCTTGTTACCGCGTTCAACATGGTTTCCTTCGCGACAGCACGCGTTATCCTTGCGTCCACGAAGTCCGATGCTCTGGTCTTCTGCCTGACCGCGGTCACCACGGTTGTTCTGGACCTCATCTGGGCCATCGGTGTGGGCGTTGCCGTGACCGGCGTTCTCGTGCTGCGGCACTTCGCCAAGCAGTCCGGTGTCTACCGCGAAGATAATCCGGACAGGCACCGCCGGATTGCCATTCTTCGAATTGATGGCGCAATGTTTTTTGGCGTATCCGATCGGATCGAATCGGAGATCCCCACCCTCGACTCCGTTGATGTTGTTATCATCCGGCTGTCACGGGTGGGCGTCATGGATGCGACGGGAGCGAAGGCGCTGGCGGATATCGTGACGAAACTACGCGAAGCCGGCAACGTCGTCTACATCAAGGGGCTGGATCCGTCCCTGCTGGACCTTGCCAACGAGGTCGGCGTCATTGATGAACTTGGGGGACCGCACCACATGTTCAGCACCTTGGATGAGGCCCTCGAAAGGGCTCACACGATCGTCGCCATGAAGGACAGGCAACGCCAAACCGGCCACATCGTCTAAGAGACCCCGCACCAAGAGCTCAGCCCCAAGCGATCTGAGCGCTCGCTCCGAACCTGTGGTCATATGTCGCCACGAACCAACGGTAGGTATCTCGTCGCGAACCGGTGTAAAAGTAACGCCCGAGAATCTCGGGCGTTACGTTTTGGGGTGGGTGGCCTAGCGGTTACCCAGCTCTGCACTACCTTATTTATTTCTTGGGGCGATCATCATCGTCGAACTGATGCTCGCGGATAAGAGCGCCGGGTTCGAGTTCTGTTCCACCCGGCGCGGAAGCGGGGGAGGGAGACTCGACGCTGGTTCCCCGCTTCCGGGAAATCCAGCGCATGGAGTGGTAGATGCCGATCGCGGCAAAGGAGCCAAGGGCAATGCCCTCGAAAACCATGTCGCCCAGGTGCCAGGTGTAGTTGGCGATAGCAAGGACCATGGCAACGGCCGCGGTGTTGAGGTTGACAGGGTCGGAGAAGTCGACGCGGTTCTGCACCCAGATGCGAACGCCAAGCATTCCGATCATGCCGTAAAGGACGGTGGCTGCGCCGCCAAGAACACCGGGCGGAATGGTGGCGATGAGCTGGCCGAACTTGGGGAACATGGACAGTCCGAGCGCGCATAGCGCGGCAACCACGTAAGCCGCCGTTGAATACACGCGGGTTGCTGCCATGACGCCAATGTTCTCGGCATACGTTGTTGTTCCCGAACCGCCGCCGGAGCCGGCGATAGCGGTGGAGATACCGTCAGCAAACAGTGCCCGTCCCGTAATGTCATCGAGATCCTGGCCAGTCATGGCGGACACGGACTTCACGTGGCCAACATTCTCGGCAACAAGAACGAGAACGACAGGAATGAACAGCCCCATGAGGGAGATGTCGAAGGATGGAGCCCGGAACTCGGGAACACCCACCCAGTCGGCGGAGCTGATCGCGGTGAAGTCGACCTCGCCCTGAACGATCGCGGCAATGTAGCCGGCGACAACGCCCAGCAGGATTGACAGCCTGCCGATGATGCCCTTGAAGAATACGGTGATGAAGAGAATGGCGGTGATTGTGACAACCGCGGTCACCGGTGCCTGGGCCACGTTGTTCCACGCGGCAGGTGCCAGGTTGAAACCGATAAGGGCAACGATCGAGCCCGTGACAATTGGCGGCATGAGCTTGTCGATCCAGCGGGCTCCCGCAAAATGCACGATAACGCCGACAACGGCTAGAGATGCACCGGTTGCAACAACGCCACCCTGGGCGAGTGAAGCAAGCTCCTCATCGAGAGGAACACCGCCGTTCGCCACATATCCGGTGACTGCGCCAATCGGGGCAAGCAGGGCAAAAGAAGACCCCAGGTAGCTGGGAAGCCTGCCCGAGGTAATAAGAAGGAACAGAATCGTTCCAACACCCGTGAAGAACAGTGTCGTAGCGGGATCAAAGCCGGTCAGTAGCGGAACGAGGAACGTTGCCCCGAACATTGCAACGACGTGCTGGGCACCAATGCCAATGGTCTGAGGCCACGCCAGCCGTTCATTCGGTAGCACCACCTCTCCCGCTGCAATGGATTTGCCGTCTCCGTGGAGCTTCCAGTTGAACATTGCCATATGCGCCTCCTAAGCGTGATGCCACAGGTGATCTTAGGGCTTCTCGCCGCTTTCACGTCACCCCGTCCATGTGACATTCGTCAGAACCGACAAACCGTACACGGGCACTCGGGTGCTCCGGTGCCGGCATGCTTCGACGGAGTAGGAGGGAGCAATTCTGCATGTGCTCTAGCCAAGCAATACTGGATAGCGACACTATCGGATAGTGAAGATATCTGAACTAGCGCAACAGGCCCATGTGCCGGTATCCGCGGTGAAGTACTACCAACGGGAGGGCCTCCTCCCGCCCGCTGACAAAACCGCACCCAATCAAACCGATTACACAGAAACTCATGTCCGGCGAGTGCGTCTTGTTCGGGCACTTCTTGGGGTGGGTGGCCTCACGGTTGCCGCCGCAAAAGAAATCATAGCCGCACTCGACACCAGCCCAACCTTCGACGTGTTCGGGATCGCCCAGTATGCAATGGGAGTTCCCAAAGCCTCAGGGGATGAGCCAAGCGAAAAAGCGCGGCAACGAATCTTAGATCTTGCCAATAAACAGGGTTGGGACATATCCGAAGGCAACCCGGGGTGGGCGATGGCGGCGAGGGCCCTCGAAGGCATGTGGACCATCGGAGTCGAACTCGATGGTGACTACCTGTCCGCATATGCCTCTGCCGCAAGCACTGTTGCGGCCGCGGATCTCGGTGCGCTTGCGAAACTTTCTGACCCGGATAGGCAAATTGAAGTTATGGTCGTTGGCGGCGTGCTCGGGCACCCGCTATTGATTGGCCTGCGCCGCCTGGCGCAGGAAGATAGCGGCCGGAAACTGTTCCCCTGTTCCGAGTAAGACACGACCTTAGAGCCAAGTCCGAGCGTGCGCGACCGAACTTTTAGACGACGCGGCTACGTCTCTCGACCGGGATGGACCGCCCTCACCAGAGAGACGACCCATGGGGAATCAAAACCACGTTGTCCTCGGAGGCAACGGAGTAACCGGAACGGAAACGATCAAGGCACTTGGGCCCAGGGGAGTCAACGCCATCTCCGTGGGACGGCGCTCGCACCCGGACCGGGCAGTGCGTTCCCATATCGCGGATGTCCTCGATCCTGATCAAGCCGCTCGCGCGCTTGCTGGTGCGGAGGTTGCCTATCTGACGGTCGGATTGCCCTACTCCGCCAAGAGCTGGCAGGAGCGGTGGCCACTCATCCTCGGGAACACCGTCGATGCTGCGACCAAGACTGGCACACACCTTGTCTACCTCGACAACGTGTACGCCTACGGCAAGGTCGATGGTCCAATGACGGAGCAGGTCCGAATAAGGCCATCCAGCAAGAAGGGGCAGGTGCGGGCCGAGGCTCTCGGCATGCTTGGCTCCGCGGCCAGGGAGCGGGGGCTGTCCTATTCCATAGCGCGTAGCTCCGACTTCTACGGGCCGGGTGCTTCCATGAGCGTGTTCAACATGTTTGCCATCGAACCGGCTGCCAAGGGAAAGAAGGGTTCGTGGATATTTAATGCCAACGTGCCGCACTCCCTGACCTATACCCCAGACACCGGGCAAGCGCTCGCCACACTGGGAACGGATCCGCGGGGGAGGAGCGGCACCTGGCACATCCCCACCGCACCCGCGTTGACCGGCAGGCAATGCCTGGAGATTCTGACGGGACCCGGGGTCGGCACGAAGGTCATGTCGCAGATGTACATGCGGATTGGTGGACTGTTCAACGAGGCCGCCAGGGAAACGTTGGAGATGGCGTACCAGTACACCTGCCCCCACATCCTCGACTCCCACTTGTTCGAGTCAACGTTTGGCGTGGCACCGACCCCTATAGAAGAGGGGATAGCTCAAACACTTCGTGCGGCCAGGGCTGAGCTACGGGAGCTGGATGCCACGAGTGCCTGAGAGGCAGCGGTGGTGCTCGACCTGCCTGCCAAGCAGATCACTGTCGGTTTTCGCATGACGCGACCGTGGCTGACTCGTAGCCTGTATGGCTGACAGGGCACCGTCTTCCCTGGGGAGGCGGCATCCTTTGCTTGAGATATAACGTGTTTCACGATGTCAGCTCTTTCGAACCGAACCGGCGCCCGTTAGACTAGACAGGTCGCTTTCTTCCGGGGAATGCACGAGCTGGTGTTAGCCAGAACGCACTTTCCTCAGATGTTTGCACGTCCCATGGCTTTTCTGCCAGACTGGGACGGTTGCTCGAGAGAGCGTGAAAGACGTATGTCGGTCCCCAAGGGTCGGCAGGAAAATAAAAAGGTTCACCGAAACCAACATAGGGCTGATTGTCGCGAGGTCTCTCGCGGTGAGACACTCCCGGATGCGGGTACAGGTGAACACTGCGGTTAAAGAGAGGTAGACGACGCCATGGCGGGACAGAAAATCCGCATCCGGCTCAAGTCATATGACCATGAGGTCATTGATAACGCGGCGAAGAAGCTCGTCGACGAAGTGACTCGTACCGGTGCACAGGTAGTTGGCCCGGTGCCGCTGCCCACCGAGAAGAACGTTTACTGTGTTATTCGTTCGCCCCACAAGTACAAGGACAGCCGCGATCACTTTGAGAAGCGTACGCATAAGCGGCTGATCGACATCATCGATCCCACGCCGAAGACCATCGATTCGCTCCAGCAGATCGACTTTTCAGGCGACGTTAGCGTCGAGATCAAGCTCTGAGGTTCATCATGTCCAACAAAACTGAAGCGGTTGCCGCTGCGCCCAAGGCGCTGCTAGGCACCAAGCTCGGCATGACTCAGGTCTGGGACGAGGCAGGCCGCCTGATCCCGGTCACTGTTGTGCGAGTAGGCACCAACGTTGTTACGCAGGTGCGCACCCCCGAAGTTGACGGTTACTCCGCCATTCAGCTCGCCGTAGGCGACAAGAAGCCGAAGAACGTCACACAGCCCATGCAGGGCCATTTTGCCGCTGCTGGCACCACCCCGAAGCGCTACCTGGCTGAGATTCGTACCTCGGCGGCTGGCGAGTTCGAGAAGGGCCAGGAGCTCAACGCTGACGTCTTCGCCGCTGGCGATTCCGTTGACGTTGTCGGTACCACCAAGGGTAAGGGCACCGCTGGTGTCATGAAGCGCCACGGCTTTGCCGGTGTAGGCGCCTCCCACGGTCAGCACCGTAACCACCGCAAGGCCGGTTCGATCGGTGGGGCTTCGACCCCGTCCCGTGTCTTCCGTGGCCTGCGTATGGCCGGTCGTATGGGCAATGCCCGTCGCACCGTCCAGAACCTCACCATCCAGTCGGTTGATCTCGAGAACGGCCTGCTCCTCGTAGCTGGCGCCGTCCCGGGCAACAAGGGTGGCCTCGTCGTAGTCCGCACCGCCACGAAGGGAGCCTAGTCATGGCAAACCTCACCGTCGACATTCTCGACGCCGCTGGCGCGAAGTCCGGTTCGTTCGATCTCCCCGCGGAGATCTTCGATGTCGAGCTGAACATCCCCCTGATTCACCAGGTTGTCGTCGCCCAGCAGGCAGCAGCCCGCCGCGGCACCGCCGCCACCAAGACCCGCGCGGCAGTGCGCGGTGGTGGTCGCAAGCCGTACAAGCAGAAGGGCACCGGTCGTGCTCGTCAGGGCTCGATCCGCGCTCCGCAGTTCGCCGGAGGTGGCGTGGTCCACGGACCGCAGCCCCGCTCCTACGAGCAGCGCACCCCCAAAAAGATGAAGGCAGCAGCGCTGCGTTCGGCTCTGTCCGACCGCGCCCGCGCAGGCCGCATCCACGTTGTCTCGGCATTCGTCGCTGGTGACACCCCGTCCACCAAGGCCGCTCGCGGTCTCCTCGAGACGGCAGTGGAGAGCCGCAAGGCACTCGTCGTTGTCTCCCGTGAAGACCAGCTCAACACGAAGTCGGTTCGTAACCTCGCAGAGGCACACGTCCTGACCGTGGAGCAGCTCAACACCTATGACGTCATGGTCGCTGACGATGTCGTCTTCACCGAGTCTGCTATCGCGACGTTCGTCGGTGGCGGCCAGGAGGAGGAGAAGTGACTCTGAATCGCAAGGATCCGCGCGACATCATTATTCGCCCGATCGTTACCGAAAAGTCGTACCGACTTGAGGACGAAGGCAAGTATGTATTCGAGGTTGCGCCGAGCGCCAACAAGACCCAGATCAAGATCGCTATCGAGCAGATCTTCGACGTCAAGGTTGACTCGGTCAACACCATGAACCGCAAGGGCAAGACCCGCCGCACCCGTGACGGTATTGGCAAGCGCAAGGACATCAAGCGCGCCATCGTCTCGCTGCGCGAGGGTTCCATCGAACTTTACGGGCAGATCGGCTGAGGCCGGCAGGAAGATTGAGGATTTAACTCATGGGTATCCGCAAGTACAAGCCCACGACCCCGGGTCGTCGCGGCTCGTCCGTGGCTGACTTTGTCGAGCTGACCCGCTCCGAGCCGGAGAAGTCGCTCGTCCGTCCGCTGCACAAGACCGGCGGTCGTAATAACACCGGTCGTATCACCACTCGCCACAAGGGCGGTGGCCACAAGCGCCAGTACCGCGTCATCGACTTCCGTCGTCATGACAAGGACGGCGTGCCGGCAACGGTCGCTCACATCGAGTACGACCCGAACCGCACCGCACGCATCGCTCTTCTGCACTTCGCAGATGGCGACAAGCGCTACATCATTGCTCCCTCCCGCATCAAGCAGGGCGATCGCATCGAGCAGGGACCGTCGGCTGACATCAAGCCCGGCAACAACCTGCCGCTGCGCAACATCCCCGTTGGTACCGTCATCCACGCCGTGGAGATGCGTCCCGGTGGCGGTGCGAAGATCGCTCGCTCGGCAGGCGCCTCGGTCCAGCTGGTCGCTAAGGAAGGCAAGAACGCGCAGCTGCGCATGCCGTCCGGTGAGATCCGCAACGTCGACGCTCGCTGCCGTGCAACGGTTGGCGAGGTCGGCAACGCCGAGCAGCTCAACATCAGCTGGGGCAAGGCAGGCCGCATGCGCTGGAAGGGCGTTCGTCCTTCGGTCCGCGGTGTTGTCATGAACCCGTTCGACCACCCGCACGGCGGTGGCGAGGGCAAGACGTCCGGCGGTCGCCATCCTGTTTCCCCCTGGGGACAGAAGGAAGGCCGTACGCGTCACGCCAACAAGGCCAGCGACAAGCAGATCGTGCGTCGCCGCAAGTCCGGTAAGAACCGATAGGAGAGGGCAATGCCACGCAGTCTTAAGAAGGGCCCCTTCGTCGACGAGCACCTTCAGAAGAAGGTCGATGCTCAGAACGAAAAGGGCAGCAAGAACGTCATCAAGACGTGGTCCCGCCGTTCGGTCATCACGCCGGACTTCCTGGGCCACACATTCGCAGTCCACGACGGCCGCAAGCATGTTCCGGTGTTCGTCACCGAATCGATGGTCGGTCACAAGCTCGGAGAGTTTGCTCCGACCAAGACCTTCCGGGGTCACGACAAGGACGACCGCAAGGGACGCCGCCGCTAAGGCGCGCCGCGAGCCAGAAGAAAGTTAGGAACACATGGAAGCCAAGGCACAGGCGAAATACGTGCGTATTACGCCCATGAAGGCACGCCGTGTCGTGGACCACGTCCGCGGAATGCGTGCTGTCGACGCGGTCGACGTGCTGCGATACGCTCCCCAGGCCGCTGCGGAACCCGTCCGCAAGCTCCTGGAATCGGCAGTGGCGAATGCTCGCCAGTCCGCCGACCAGGCCGGCGAGCGATTCGACATCGACGCGCTTCGCATCGTAGAGAGCTACGTTGACGAGGGCCCGACGATGAAGAGGATCCAGCCCCGCGCTCAGGGTAGGGCCAACCAGATCCTTAAGCGTACGAGCCACATCACGATCATTGTTGGCGACGCCGTCGCCGCTGAGTCCAAGAGGAGGGCCCGATAGTGGGACAAAAGGTCAACCCGACCGGGTTCCGACTCGGCATTACCACCGAACACCGTTCGCGCTGGTTCGCTGACTCGACCGTTAAGGGACAGCGCTACCAGGACTTCGTCGCCGAAGACATTGCCATCCGCAACATGATGGAGGAGGGACTTGAGCGCGCAGGAATTTCCCGCGTCAATATTTCCCGCAAGTCAGGCCGCGTTGAGATCGACATCTACACTGCACGCCCCGGCATCGTTATCGGTCGCCGCGGCGCTGAGGCTGATCGCCTCAAGCAGCAGCTCGAGAAGCTGACCGGCCGTGCCGTCCAGCTGAACATCCTCGAGGTCAAGAACCCCGAAGCAGACGCACAGCTCGTCGCGCAGGGCATCGCGGAGCAGCTCGCTTCCCGCGTGTCCTTCCGCCGTGCCATGCGCAAGGGCGTTCAGTCCGCGCTTCGCTCCGGCGCCAAGGGCATTCGTGTCCAGGTTGCAGGTCGTCTCGGCGGCGCCGAGATGTCCCGCTCGGAGTTCTACCGCGAAGGCCGTGTGCCCCTGCACACCCTGCGCGCCAACATCGACTTTGGCTTCCACGAGGCCAAGACCACCTTTGGTCGTATCGGTGTCAAGGTTTGGATCTACAAGGGCGATATCACGGAGGCCGAGTACCAGCGTCAGCTGAACGAGGCTCCCCGCGGTCGCGGCCGTGGCGGCGACCGCCGCGGTGGCGCGCGTCGTCCCCGTCCGGCTAGGGCACAGGCCGACCAGGCCGCAACGACCAGCGAATCGGAGGCATAGACATGCTTATCCCTCGCAGGACTAAGTACCGCAAGCAGCACCGCCCGACCCGTTCGGGTTACTCCAAGGGCGGCAACCAGATCGCGTTCGGCGATTACGCCATCCAGGCTCTCGAGCCGGCGTACATCACCAACCGTCAGATTGAGGCTGCTCGTATCGCCATGACTCGTCACGTCAAGCGTGGTGGCAAGGTGTGGATTAACATCTTCCCGGACCGCCCCCTGACGAAGAAGCCTGCCGAAGTCCGCATGGGCTCCGGTAAGGGCTCGGTCGAGTTCTGGGTTGCGAACATCAAGCCCGGACGTATCCTCTTCGAGCTGTCCGGCGTTGACGAGCAGCTCGCTCGCGAGGCCATGTCTCGTGCGCAGCACAAGCTCCCCATTAAGACTCGTTTCGTTATGCGTGAAGGCGGTGACAACTGATGGCAGTAGGAACCAAGGGACTTTTCCCCGACGACCTCGACCAGATGACTGACAAGGAGCTCGCAGAGCGCCTCGCCGAGTGCAAGGCTGAGCTCTTCAACCTGCGCTTCTCCGCCGCCACCGGGCAGCTCGAGGACCACGGTCGACTTAAGGCTGTTCGTCGTGACGTCGCCCGCATCTACACGATCGCTCGCGAACGTGAACTCAACATCCGTACCGCTCCCGCTGAGAAGGAATGAGGCAGACAGTGACTGAGACTCAGAACACCGAAACTGTCGAGCGCAACTACCGGAAGACCGCACGCGGCTACGTCGTGTCCGACAAGATGGACAAGACCGTGGTTGTCGAGGTCGAGGAGCAGGTGAAGCACGCCAAGTACGGCAAGGTTATCCGTCGCTCCAAGAAGGTCAAGGCGCACGACGAGAACAACGAAGTGCACGTGGGAGACCTCGTGCGCATCATGGAGACCCGCCCGCTGTCTGCTACCAAGCACTACCGCGTGGTCGAGGTCATCGAGAAGGCCAAGTAGTCTTCCCCAACCACCCATCCGTTCGGCCAGGCTCGCAAGAGAACCGGCACGACGACAGGAGATAGTTCATGATCCAGCAAGAGTCGCGGCTCAAGGTCGCCGATAACACCGGTGCAAAGGAAATCCTCTGCATCAAGGTGCTCGGCGGCTCCGGCCGGCGCTACGCCGGAATCGGCGACGTCATCGTCGCCACCGTCAAGGATGCAATCCCTGGCGGCAATGTTAAGAAGGGCGAGGTCGTCAAGGCCGTTATCGTCCGTACCCGCAAGGAAAGCCGCCGTCCCGACGGCTCGTACATCCGCTTCGACGAGAATGCTGCCGTCATTATCAAGACCGATGGTCTTGAGCCCCGCGGCACCCGTATTTTCGGTCCGGTGGGTCGCGAGCTGCGTGACAAGCAGTTCATGCGTATCGTTTCGCTCGCTCCGGAGGTGCTCTAAATGGCGAAGATCAAGAAGGGCGACCTCGTCCAGGTGATCGCCGGTCGCGATAAGGGTCAGCAGGGCCGCGTGCTCAGCATCGACACCCAGCGTGATCGCGTGATCGTCGAAGGCGTTATGCGCGTCAAGAAGCACACGAAGGCCGGCCAGCCGGGCTCGTCCGCTTCCGGCGGCATCGAGACCGTCGAAGCCCCCATCCACATTTCGAACGTTGCCCTCGTGGGCCCGGACAAGAAGCCGGTTCGCGTTGGTTACAAGGAAGTTGAAGTTGAGCGCGACGGTCGTGTCCGCAAGACTCGCGTCCGCATCGGCCGCCGTGGCGGAGAGGAGATCGAGCTGTGAGCGAAGCAACGACTGAGAAGGTATACCCGCGTCTCAAGACGAAGTACCGCGAAGAGATCGTGCCCGCCCTGATCAAGGAATTCAACATTCCTAACCCCAATCAGGTAGCCAAGCTCGAGAAGATTGTTGTGAACATGGGTGTCGGTGACGCTGCCCGTGACTCGAAGGTCATCGACGGCGCCATCGCCGACCTGACCCTCATCACCGGTCAGAAGCCGCAGATCACCAAGGCACGCAAGTCCATCGCGCAGTTCAAGCTGCGTGAAGGCCAGGCCATCGGTGCGCACACCACACTCCGTGGGGACCGCATGTGGGAGTTCCTCGACAGGCTTCTGTCGCTGGCTCTGCCCCGTATCCGCGATTTCCGCGGCCTCTCCCCGAAGCAGTTCGACGGTCACGGCAACTACACGTTCGGTCTGACCGAGCAGTCGATGTTCCACGAGATCAACCTGGACAAGGTCGATCGCACGCGTGGTATGGACATCACCGTCGTGACCACCGCTGACAACGATGAAGAGGGCCGTGCGCTCCTTCGCAACCTCGGTTTCCCGTTCAAGGAAAACTGAGCACGCTTTGAATAGCATCCACCCGCTGGCAATTCCATCTACGTCGCAGGTCCTAAGGAAACCGCGACGGGAAAGGGCGCAGGCCCGATGACAATGACAGACCCTATCGCAGACATGCTGACGCGTCTGCGAAACGCCAACTCGGCGTACCACGACACGGTTTCCATGCCGTACTCGAAGCTCAAGGGAGCAATCTCTGAGATCCTCGTCCGCGAGGGTTACATCGCGAGCTTCGACGTTGACGATGCAGAGGTCGGTAAGACCCTCACGCTCAACCTGAAATTTGGACCGAACCGTGAGCGCTCGCTCGCCGGCCTTCGTCGTATCTCGAAGCCCGGTCTGCGCGTTTACGCAAAGTCGACAAAGCTGCCCACCGTCCTCGGTGGCCTCGGCGTGGCAATTCTTTCCACGTCCTCTGGCCTGCTGACGGACCGTGAGGCCAAGGATAAGGGTGTAGGCGGAGAAGTCCTCGCCTACATCTGGTAAGGGAGGTACACAGATATGTCTCGTATTGGCAAGCTGCCTGTGACCATCCCGTCCGGTGTTGACGTCACCATCGACGGCCAGCTCGTTACGGTGAAGGGCCCCAAGGGCACCCTCTCCTACGAGGTTCCGGCCCCGATTACGGTCGCTCAGGAGGACGGCGCGGTAGTCGTGTCCCGTCCCGATGACGAGCGCGAGTCGCGTTCGCTGCACGGCCTGGTCCGCACACTCATCTTCAACAACGTTACCGGCGTGACCGAGGGCTTCTCCAAGAAGCTCGAGATCGTTGGCACGGGCTACCGCGCACAGGCCAAGGGTTCCGACCTTGAACTGTCGCTCGGCTACTCGCACACGATCTCGGTCAAGGCTCCCGAAGGAATTACGTTCCAGCTCGAGGGCAACAACAAGATCACGGTTAGCGGTATTGACAAGCAGCAGGTTGGCGAGATCGCGGCTAACATCCGCAAGCTCCGCAAGCCTGAACCGTACAAGGGCAAGGGCGTTCGCTACGAAGGCGAGCACGTCCGCCGCAAGGCCGGAAAGGCTGGTAAGTGATGGCTGTCTCGATCAAGGGCAAGGGCAAGTTTGTTGCCCGCAAGCGTCGGCACCTTCGCCTTCGCAAGAAGATCACCGGTACCGCCGCGCGCCCGCGTCTCGTCGTTACCCGATCCAACCGCCACATCGTGGCCCAGGTTATCGACGATCTGGCTGGCGCAACCATTGCGTCCGCTTCGTCGCTCGAAGCAGACCTCCGGGCAGATGATGGTGACAAGACCGCTAAGGCACGAAAGGTCGGCGAACTCGTCGGCGAACGTGCCAAGGCTGCAGGTGTTGACTCCGTGGTATTCGACCGCGGCGGTAACCAGTACCATGGTCGCGTAGCGGCAGTGGCAGACGGTGCCCGCGAGTCCGGTCTGACCCTGTAGCGACGGAACGAGAGTAGAGGAAAACTATGGCTGCATCGCAGCGTCGGACCAACGGTCCGCAAGACGGCGAGCGCAACAATGAGCGTTCCGGTTCCGACCGTCCCAGGGGACGTCGGGGCAACAACGACCGTCGCAACGAACAGAAAGACGCCTACATCGAGCGCGTCGTCACCATCAACCGTGTGTCGAAGGTGGTGAAGGGTGGCCGTCGCTTCTCCTTCACGGCTCTCGTCGTCGTCGGTGATGGCAACGGCACCGTCGGTGTTGGCTACGGCAAGGCCAAGGAAGTGCCCCAGGCTATTTCCAAGGGCACCGAGGAAGCGAAGAAGAACTTCTTCCGCGTCCCGCTCATTGGCCGCACGATCCCGCACATCACCCAGGGTGAGGACGCCGCAGGCGTTGTCTTCCTGCGCCCGGCGTCCCCGGGTACCGGCGTTATCGCCGGCGGTCCGGTCCGTGCAGTCATGGAAGCCGCTGGCATTCATGACATCCTGACCAAGTCGCTGGGTTCGTCCAACGCCATCAACATCGTCCGCGCAGCCGTGGCAGCGCTTCGCCAGCTCGAGCAGCCCGAGGCTGTTGCCGCACGTCGTGGCAAGTCCCTCGAGCAGGTCGCTCCTGCCGCGATGCTCCGCCAGCGCGCGTCCTACGACGCCGAGCAGCGTGAGAAGCAGGCAGCCGAGGCGGCTGAGGCCGAGAACGAAGCTGCTGCGTCCGGAGTTGGTGCGTGATGCTGAAGATTACCCAGACCAAGTCCACCATCGGTGGAACCAAGAAGCAGAGGGACACGATGCTGTCGCTCGGCCTGCGCAAGATCGGCCAGTCCGTCGAGCGTGAGGATCGTCCCGAGGTTCGTGGAATGATTAACATCGTTTCGCACCTCGTCACCGTAGAGGAGGCATGATGTCGAAAAACACGAACGACGTCACCAAGCTTCACGATCTCGCTCCCGCGCCGGGTTCACACAAGTCGAAGACTCGTGTCGGCCGTGGTGAGGGCTCGAAGGGCAAGACCGCGGGTCGCGGAACCAAGGGCACGAAGGCCCGCTACCAGGTTCCGATCGGCTTCGAAGGTGGCCAGATGCCGCTGCACATGCGTATGCCGAAGCTGCGCGGGTTCAAGAACCCGTTCCGCGTCGAATACCAGGTTGTGAACCTGGATCGCATCAACTCCCTCTTCCCGAGGGCGGCGACGTCACCGTCGAGGAGCTCGTAGCCAAGGGTGCGGTCCGCAAGGGCCACCCGGTGAAGGTTCTCGGCACGGGCGAGATCTCGGTCAAGGTCTCCGTGGCAGTTGACAAGTGGTCGGCTTCCGCGCAGAAGAAGATCGAAGCCGCCGGCGGAACCATTTCCGCGCGATGAAGTTCATCTAGCCAACGAGGCGGGCCAATCGGCCCGCCTCGTTGCACGCTTACCAAGCACGTAAGTATCGAGTTTCAGGCCTTGAATCGGTCATAGCGATTCGCGTCAGTCACGATACACTGACTTGTGGCCCGCACGGGCCATACCATCAAGGAGGAAGTTTGCTTTCCGCATTCGTCTCGGCCTTCCGCACACCGGACCTGCGCCGCAAGCTGCTGTTCACGCTGGGCATTATCGTCATTTACCGATTCGGCACCTACATGCCTGCCCCGGGCGTCAGCTATGAAAACGTCCAGGTGTGTTTGAACCAGTCCGGTTCCGAGGGCCTGCTGCCCATGCTCAACATGTTCTCGGGCGGGGCCATGTTCCAGATGTCGGTGTTTGCGCTCGGCATCATGCCCTACATTACTGCCTCGATTATTGTGCAGCTCCTGCGGGTTGTTATCCCGCGGTTCGAAGAGCTCCAAAAGGAAGGCCAGTCGGGCCAGGCCAAGCTCACGCAGTACACCCGTTACCTCACCATCGGCCTTGCCGTCATGCAGTCCGCCGTTGTTATCACCGTGGCGAACTCCAGCCTCTTCCTCGGATGTACGGTTGATCCGTTCCCCGACACCTCGGCAGGCATGGTCCTCATGGCTATTCTTGCGATGACCGCGGGTACCGGCCTCATCATGTGGATGGGTGAGCAGATCACCGAACGCGGCGTCGGCAATGGCATGTCGATCCTCATCTTCGCCGGTATCTGTGCGTCCTTCCCGCCCGCCATGGGCCAGGTGCTCATGTCGTCCAACGGCGTCCGCAACTTCATCCTGATCCTCGCTCTGTTCCTCGCAATCACCCTTGTTGTTGTGTTTGTTGAGCAGTCGCAGCGCCGCATTCCCGTGCAGTACGCCAAGCGCGTTGTTGGCCGCCGCACCTACGGTGGTTCGACCACTTACATCCCGATCAAGATCAACATGGCGAACGTCATCCCGGTTATCTTCGCGTCCTCCCTCCTGGCACTGCCGACGATGGCGATCCAGTTCGGTGACCCGAATGCGGGCTGGGTTCAGTGGCTGGCAGCTAACTACAACCAGACGTCCTGGCTCTACCTGCTGACCTTCGCTCTTCTCATCATCTTCTTCGCATTCTTCTACACATCGATCACGTTCAACCCCGAAGAGGTTGCGGACAACATGAAGCGCTACGGCGGCTTTATCCCCGGCATCCGTGCCGGTGCTCCAACCGCCCAGTACCTGAAGAACGTCATCACCAGGATTACGTGGGTGGGTTCGTTCTACCTCGCGATTATCGCGCTCATCCCGACTGTGATCTTCACCCAGATGGGCATCACGATGATGGCATTCGGCGGAACGTCGATCATCATTATCGTGGGCGTCGGCCTCCAGACCGTGAAGGACATCGACGCTCAGCTCCAGCAACGACACTACGAAGGTTTCCTCCGATGAAGCGAATGATTATCCTCGGTGCCCCCGGCGCCGGCAAGGGCACCCAAGCAAAGGTTCTCTGCGAGAAGCTCGGCATTCCCCAGATCTCCACCGGAGCGATTTTCCGTGCCAACATTTCTGAAGGCACCGACCTCGGCAAGCTCGCCCAGGGCTACATCGATCGCGGCGAGTTCGTCCCGGACGAGATCACCGATTCCCTGGTGAAGGACCGTCTCCACCAGGAGGACACCCAGGACGGCTTCCTCCTCGACGGCTACCCCCGCACACTCGCGCAGGTTGGTGCTCTTGACGAGATCCTTCTCGAGCAGGGCCACACCCTCGACATCGTCATTGAGCTCGTCACCGAGCGCGAGGCTCTTGTCGAGCGTCTCCTCAAGCGCGCCGAGATCGAAGGCCGCGCGGACGACACCGAGGACGTTATTAGGCGCCGCATGGAGGTCTACCTCGAGCAGACCAAGCCGCTGTCCCGCGTGTACGAGCAGCGTGGCATCCTCGTCGAAATTGATGGTCTTGGCACCATCGAAGAGGTCCAGGAGCGCATCCGCGAAGCGATCCAGGGACGTTGATGTTCGGACGGGAATCGATCGAGTACAAGTCGAACGAGCAGATCCTCAAGATTCGGGAAGCGGCCCTCGTTGTTGCCGACATCCACGATGCTCTGCGCGAGGCCGCGAAACCCGGTGTTACCACCGGGGAACTTGATCTCGTCGCTGCCCGCGTCCTCCAGGACGCGGGAGCCCGCTCCAACTTCCTTGGCTATTACGACTACCCGGCCAACGCCTGCATCTCGGTCAACGAGGTCATCGTGCACGGGATCCCGGGGGACCGGGTCCTCACGGATACCGATATTGTTTCGTTTGACTGCGGGGCAATCGTCGACGGCTGGCATGGGGATGCGTGCTTCACGCTCTGCATGCCGAATGCCTCCGAAGCGGACCGCAAGCTGTCGGAATACACGGAGACCGCCATGTGGGCTGGCATCGCCGCCCTCGCCACCGCCAAGCACGTGGGTGAAGTTGGGGGAGCGATCGAAGACTATGTGGATTCGTTCCCCGAGGACAACCGTCCCGGTCTCGTTGAGGAGTACATGGGCCACGGCATCGGTTCCGCCATGCACCAGCCCCCGGATGTCCTCAACTATCGCGCAAAGAACAAGGGCGCGAAGCTGAAGCCCGGCATGGTGCTTTGCGTAGAGCCGATGCTGACCATCGGCAGCCCCGAGAGCAAGGTTCTCGAGGATGACTGGACGGTCATCACGACCGACGGTTCGAACGCGAGCCACTGGGAGCATGAGGTTGCCATCCACAAGGGCGGCATCTGGGTGCTGACGGCGCGCGATGGGGGAGCGGAAGGCCTGAGGCCCTTCGGCGTGACCCCGGTCCCGCTCGGCTGATCCGTTCGAAACGGAATCAGGACTCCGTTCGAGAAACCGATCGAAAGTTCTGGAATCGGTACCAGATCAGAACGAACTCTATATATTCATGATGAAGGCTCGGTCGGATGAAACATCTGGCCGGGCCTTCATCATTGCCTAAGGTTCCTCTTGCTCTTTCCCCGGGTGTGTGCCGTTACACGCGTATCGGCACTATAAAACGGGGCGCCCATCCTCTAAACTGAATAGTCGGTGCCTTGTACCAGCAGGGATACCGTAGCTATCAACCGATAGCACTAGAAGATTAACTGCGTTAGCGGGGGTTATGGCGAAAAAAGAAGGCGTCATCGAGGTCGAGGGCACTGTCTCAGAGGCATTGCCCAACGCGATGTTCCGTGTAGAGCTGACAAATGGGCACATTGTGCTCGCCCACATTTCGGGCAAGATGCGTCAGCACTACATCAAGATTCTGCCCGAGGACCGGGTCGTTGTGGAGCTCACTCCTTACGATCTGACCCGCGGTCGCATCGTCTATCGCTACAAGTAAGCCCCGCTCTACACCAAGCCCGGGAACCCTTCCGGGCTTAAAGAAGGTTGGACATGAAGGTCAAGCCAAGCGTGAAGCGCATCTGTGACAGCTGCAAGGTGATCCGTCGCCACGGCAACGTCATGGTTATTTGCACGAACCCACGGCACAAGCAGCGCCAGGGCTGAATCCCTGGAAGCGGGCACACGCCCGCGACAGCGCTACAGATCAACCCGGGGCCCGGAGGCCCTGGACCAGGAACTGGACGGTAGCGCACCACACCTCCGGCCTACCAACAGGAGTAAACGTTGGCACGTATTTCAGGTGTTGACCTCCCCGCGAGAAGCGGGTCGAGGTTGCTCTCACCTACATTTATGGCATTGGGCGCACCCGCGCCTCCGAGATCCTTGCCGCAACTGGCGTCTCGCCCGACGTTCGGATGAAGGACATTTCCGAAGAGGACCTGGTGAAGATTCGCCAGTTCATCGAAGGCAACTACGAGGTGGAGGGTGACCTTCGCCGCGAGGTTCAGGCCGACATCCGTCGCAAGATCGAAATTGGCAGCTACCAGGGTATCCGCCACCGTCGCGGCCTGCCCGTCCGCGGCCAGCGCACCAAGACCAACGCACGCACGCGTAAGGGTCCGAAGCGCACCGTTGCAGGCAAGAAGAAGTAGTTCGCGCTAGCGAACCGATGATCTCAAGGAGAATGTAGATAATGCCCCCCAAGTCACGTACTGCTGCTCGCCCGCGTCGGGCGATGCGCAAGAACATTGTTAACGGACAGGTCCACATCAAGTCGACCTTCAATAACACCATCGTTACCATCACCGACCCGACCGGTGCCGTCCTCGCGACCGCATCGTCCGGCATGATGGGTTTCAAGGGCTCTCGTAAGTCCACCCCTTACGCTGCACAGCTCGCCGCCGAGACGGCTGCTCGTCGCGCCATGGAGACCGGCCTCAAGAAGGTTGACGTCTTTGTTAAGGGCCCCGGCTCGGGCCGCGAAACCGCGATCCGTACCCTGACCGCCAACGGCCTCGAGGTCACCTCCATTCAGGACGTCACCCCGCAGGCTCACAACGGTTGCCGCCCGCCCAAGCGCCGCCGCGTCTGATTGTTAATCCGGGCCATCCGGCACCGGTTCCGTACTGCAGTGTCATATAGCGGTCACTGCTGAAAGGAAATACATCGTGCAAATCGCACAGCGTCCCGTCCTCTCCGAGGAAGTCGTCTCCGAGTACCGTGCACGGTTCATTCTTGAGCCGCTCGAGCCGGGCTTCGGCTACACCCTGGGCAACTCCCTTCGCCGCACCCTGCTGTCGTCTATCCCGGGCGCAGCAGTCACTTCGATCAAGATCGACTCGGTTCTTCACGAGTTCACCACGATCGAGGGCGTGAAGGAAGATGTCTCCGAGATCATCCTGAACATCAAGGAACTCGTTGTCTCCTCCGAGAACGACGAGCCCGTTCAGATGTATGTTCGCAAGCAGGGCCCGGGTGTCGTCACCGCTGGTGACATCAACCCGCCCGCAGGTGTAGAGATCCACAACCCGGACCTCGTCATTGCCAATCTCAACGAGAAGGGCAAGATCGAGATCGACCTCATTGTCGAGCGTGGCCGCGGATATGTGTCCGCCGCGCAGAACAAGGACCCCGAGGCCGAGATTGGTCGTATCCCCGTCGATTCGATCTACTCGCCGGTTCTCCAGGTCTCGTACAAGGTCGAAGCTACTCGTGTTGAGCAGCGCACCGACTTCGACAAGCTCATCATTGATGTCGAGACGAAGCCGTCGACGAATCCTCGCGACGCATTTGCTTCTGCTGGCAAGACGCTTGTCGAGCTCTTCGGACTCGCAGCGGAACTCAACCTCGAGGCTGAGGGTATCGAGCTCGGCGAAGCACCGGTGGAGGAAACGCAGTCGTCTGACCTGCAGCGCCCCATCACCATTCTGAATCTCCCCGCACGTTCGCAGAACTGCCTGCAGCGTGAGGGAATCGAAACCATTGGCCAGCTCATCCTGCGCTCTGAGGCAGATCTGCTGGATATTCGTAACTTCGGTGCGAAGTCGATTGAGGACGTGAAGGACGAGCTCGCAAAGCTTGACCTTCAGCTCAAGGATTCGCCGGCCGGCTTCATGGGCGGCTTCGACGATTCCTACGGTTCGTCCATGTTCAGCGACGACGCCTCGCACTGACAATAATTTCAAGGAGACATCATGCCTCAGCCCGCTAAGGGTCCCCGCCTCGGGGGAAGCGCCGCACACGAAAAGGCCATGCTGGCCAATCTCGCGAAGGCCCTGTTCGAGCACGGCTCGATCACGACCACCGAGAAGCGTGCACAGCGCCTCCAGCCGTACGCGGAACGTATCATCACCAAGGCGAAGAAGGGCACGACCGCCGCTCGCCGTGACGTCCTCAAGGACATCACGGACCGCTCGGCCGTTGCCATCCTCTTCGAGGAGCTCGCCCCGACCTTCGCCGAGCGTCAGGGTGGCTACACCCGTATCGTCAAGGTAGGCAACCGCAAGGGTGACAACGCCCCCATGGCCATCATCTCGCTCGTCACCGAGCCCGTCTCGCCGAAGCAGGCTGTTGTTGCCGAGGCCGAGAAGGCTGCCGTCAAGGCTGCTGACGCCGACGAGACCGTTGAGTCGCCGGAGTCCGCTGATTCGGTCGATTCGCCTGAGTCCGCCGATTCCGTTGATTCGCCTGAGTCCGCCGATTCCGTTGATTCGGCAGAGTCCGCCGAGTCGGCAGAGTCCACCGAGGACAAGGTCGAAGACGACAAGTAGAACATTGGAAGTGGTGGGGTCGAGGTTTTCCTCGGCCCCATTACTTATTCCAGGCATCATTCACCGGCGCTGAGGCGCCGGTTTTTTGTATACGCAAGTCGGAACCGCTCGTTGTTCGCGCGGAGGGATTCGACAGTTCTTGTCGTCTGGGCTGGACGAGACCGGTTTGTCCTGATCGAATGGTGGAAGAGAGGAATGGTGTCACCATGAGATTGATGGAAGAGGCGCAGAAAGTACTAGCGAGCGCGTTGGAAGCCGAGAACGGACGCTATGCGGAACTGTTGCTACACGACGGGCCGCTGCGGCAGAGCCTGATTGGGTTGCGTCAGGGGACGGAGCTTGCGGCACACAACTCACCGCCTGCCGCCTCCATGTATGTCATCACCGGTGGGGTTGATATTGTCGGCGCGGAGGCGGACAGTCTCGACGAGGGGGACATGAAGATTCTCACCCATGTGCGGCATGGAGTTTTTGCGCGCGAGGACTCGGTTTTCCTGTTGACAACGGTCACCGGAATTGCCGAGCGGGAGAGCCACGACGAACGGAAATCTGAAGAGCAAGGCTCTCATTAGTAAGTTTGTACTTGATACACAACACATCAGATGTATTCACATAAGTTTCTCCGATAACATCCTTCTGGGTCATCAAATTGTTATAGATTTGAGACCTTAGACCAGATGATTCATATCCGGAGGAAGACATCTTGCCGATCGCACGACGCCTGTATAGTTCACTTCTCGCAGTCTTGCTTATACTCTCCGGCGGACTTATTGCCGCCCCTGCGCTTGGTGCAGGAAGCCCCGGCCTTGGAACTGATCCAGGCCGCGGCACCATCGTTGCATCTGACCTCGATGTCGATCAGGTCGCCATTCAAGCGGCTGCTATGCCCGCGGTGCGGAGCATCCGCGCGCAGATGTACGACGACAAGGAAGTACTTTTCAACGGACAGCCCCTGTATCGGGCCGTCGATCAGGCGGGCCTGTCCCGCTCTGAATACATCAATGGCGTTTCATGGGATACGAATCTTGAGAAGTCCGCGATCCAGCGTGCCTACGAACAGAACATTGTCTGGGGCCACGTACGTCCCGACGGTGGCTCCTACAAGGAAGCGGACCTTCTCGGCAAGTGGCCGGGCGAGATCCTCACAACCCAGGCTGATATTGCGGTTGCTATCGCCGATGTTGAAAAGGGCTCCTGGGCGGGGGAGAGGGACGACCTCATTAGGTACAACGGTGCGTTCAACAACGCCACTGGCCACCTCTACAACCTCATCAACCCGTCATATAAGTCATTCGGTTTCGCTCGCGTAGGCAACGTGACGGTGGGCTGGATGTCCGCCTCGCGGTCATCCGATACGAGGGGAACCCAGCTTGACGGTAACTACACGTTTGAAACGGCCGTGAGCTCCTCCAACATGTCGAACGTGGATGGTGACCTTGACGTTGACTCCTCGCTGACCGCCGGCGAAACCGGAACCGCCGAGGTGACGGGAACAGCTCGTTCGATGTACTGGCTTCCCGCGATTCCCGTCGAGGTTGAAGCCGACTACTCGTCGTCGAACTCGAATGTCCTGAAGGTCAACGTTGATGGCTCCTACACGGCCGTTGGTAACGGCAGCGTGACCGTCACGGCGACGACCGCGACGGGGCAGGACTACACCGCGCGGGTCACGGTGACTGGCAATCTGGTCCAGGAGCCTGCCAAGAAGAACTCCTTCTACCTGACCGACAGCTGGTCCAGCCTGGCAATCAACAATTCGTTCGTTTACGGACGCGCTGGCGACGAGGTTTACGTCGGTGACTGGAATGGCGATGGTCGTGACACTCTCGGTGTGCGCCGTGGTAAGACGTTCTTCCTCAACGATTCGCTTCGTGGTGGCATTGCCGACCACGAGTTCATGTACGGCCGCGAAGGCGACGAGGTGCTCGTCGGCGACTGGGACGGCGATGGTCGTGACACTCTCGGTGTGCGCCGTGGTAAGACGTTCTTCCTCAACGATTCGCTTCGCGGTGGCAATGCTGACCACGAGTTCATGTACGGCCGTCAAGCAGATGAGGTCCTCATCGGTGACTGGAACGGCAACGGCGAAGATACGATCAGCGTCCGTCGGGATGCAACCTATTTCATCAACAATGTCCTCATCGGCGGCAATGCCAACAGGTTCTTTGACTACGGCTACGCCTCCGACGAAGCACTCGTTGGCGACTGGGATGGCGATGGCTACGACACCGTCTCGCTCCGCCGCGGCACCAGCATCCTTCTCAACAACTCCCGTTCGGACGCGGTGACCTCCAGGTCCGTTTCGTTCGGACTAGCGTCCGACAGGGTCTTTGTTGGTGACTGGAACGGTGACGGCATCGACACGCCGGGACTGAACCGACTGGACTAGGTGTACTTCCTTGGGACGTTGTGAACGGGGATGAGTTTGGGAATTTCAACCCGCAGCGGTTCTGACGATTTAGAATGCGACTTCGTCGAGGGCTGTGAGTGCGTCGTCGGGGATCTCCTCTGCCTGGTAGTCGACCGTGATGGTGAGCAGGTTTTCCCCATCGTGGACGTGCAATCTCTGGGTCAACCGCAGGGTTGTCTCATTGCGGTACTGCACTCCGTAACCGGTCTTTGCGCCGAACTCGCGGGTGCCTACATCGGTCACCCTAGACCGTGGGATCTACCTCGAGAGACGACATGTTCCGTGCTGAGTTCTCCTCGGGCTTGCGCATGGTTTCTCGGGTTTGAACGATAGAGCGTCCGCCAGCTCCCTCGTCGTCTCGCTTTTCCATTTCTACCGTGGTGTTAAGCGCACCGGTGGAACCGTATTGCGGAAGCTTCCAACCCTGTCGCTCGAGTGACTCAGCCGCCACGATCGCAGGATCGCGCGACTCGTCCGTGATCGTCGTGTCTGAGTCGGGTGAATCGCCGTCTTTCGAGCATGCAGAGGCACTCACGAGGAGAAGTGCAATAGTCAGAGCTCCCAGTGTTCTTCGCATAAGCCCAGCCTATCGAGGGAACTCCTATCGTCAGGACGGAACAGCAGGATCGTAACCGACGGTTTCCCACGTTCTCTGCAACCTTCGGACAGAGCCGAATGCTCGGATGGTGCCGAAGGCTCGGTTAAGGGAGCCTTCGGCACGGGCCTTGTCAGCGCCCCGACAGGCTCCATGCCCGAACACCGGAGGACATGCCTGCCGCGTTGGAGACGAAGTTGGCTTCCGGGAGTTTCGCGCGGACCGTGGGGACGATGCGGGAGGAGTTACCGCCGCCAATGTAGAGGGTGTCCCAGCGGAACACGGGGAACAGAAGCTCGACGGCGCGCAGGACGCGACGCGACCAGGCGGAATCGCCCAGCCTGCGGCGCTCGTGTTCGCCCAGTACATCATCGAAGGTGAGGCCCCAGCGCATCGGGGCGTGAGACATCTCGAGGTGCGGGGCAAGGATCCCGTTATCAACCAGGGCGGTTCCCAGGCCCGTGCCGAGGGTCATGAAGAACTCCAGCCCCTGTCCTGTAACAATGCCGGAGGCTGCGACCTCCGCATCGTTGAGGACAAGGGAGGGGATGCCGAACTTCTCTGTCAGTGCCCCCTGCATGTTGAACTCTTTCCACATGTCGATCAGTTCGGGAACGGTCTTCGTGCGGGGGCCGGACCGGCAAATGTAGTGCGGGGTGTGGATGACGACGCCGTGCCGGATCATGCCGGGCATACCCATCGTGATCCGGTCAGCCTGAGGAAGCTTCTTCGCCATGCCCTCGACCAAGGAGATCAGTTTCTTGGGAGGCAGGGGATAGGGAACGGGCTCCCGGAGTGCGGGAGCGATCTGAAAGGAACCGGCGTCGAGAACGGTGGCTTTGATGCCGCCTCCGCCGCAGTCCACTCCGAGCGTGAGCGGGCCCTCGTGAGAATTGCTTTCCATGGATATGACGCTAGCACCCCGTCACAGCGTTCAGCCCGTCGTGTGCGAAACTGGAGCTATGATGCGCATCCGACTCGACCTTTCATACGACGGGACACGATTCCACGGGTGGGCCCTTCAGCCCGGGTTGCGAACCGTCGAAGGGGTTCTCACGGCGGCGCTGAAGACCGTTCTCCGTCATGACGTGAAGCTCACCGTCGCGGGACGGACCGACGCCGGTGTGCACGCCGCCCGGCAAACGGCCCACTTCGATGTCGACGAAGCTGCGTGGAATGCCCTGCCGGGAAGATCCGACCGGCACCCGTCCCAGGCGTTGCTGACAAGGCTAGGGGGAGTGCTCGCCCGGGAGAGCGGCGCTAAGTCCATCAATGGCTCCGGAGCCATCGGCGACATTGTTATTGCGGGAGCGGCCGAGGTGAGTACTGACTTCGATGCGAGGTTCTCCGCCGTCGGCCGCGCCTACCGCTATCGGATTGATGATCGGGTTGTGTCCGGGGTTTTCACATCACACATCGCGACCCGGACGGCCCAGCTCGATGATGGGGTGATGGCGGAGGCAGCGTTGCGGCTTCTTGGCGAACACGACTTTCTGTCGTTCTGCAAGCCGCGGGAGGGCGCAACCACGATTCGGACGCTGAGAAAGATCGAGGTGCATCGGCCCGCTATTGGCCCGGATGCTGGGCTGTTAGTTGTGGACCTGGAAGCGGACGCGTTCTGTCACTCCATGGTGCGTTCCATCGTCGGCGCCCTGATCGAAGTGGGCCGAGGAAAGAAGGAATCCACGTGGCCGGCGGAGCGGCTAGCCGAGCAATCCCGCGATCGCGGCGTCATCATTGCGCCCGCCCGCGGGCTCATGTTGGAACGAGTGGATTATCCGGCCGATGATATGCTTGCTGAGCAGGCAAATAAGGCGAGAAGAGTGCGTGAGAACCCACTCACATCGACTGCCCAAGCAATTGACCCTGTTGTCTAGGGCGATTACAGTTATGAAAGTTGTGTTATCCATCTGCGCGTTCCCACTCGCCGGATGTTGAAAACAACAACGAGATTTATTCATTGACCCAGGTGAAGTCCGATCGATTAGCCATGCGATCTACCTCTTTGCCGTATAGAAACGAAGGCATAGCCCGTGCGTACGTACACACCTAAGCCCGGCGACGTTGAATCCAAGTGGTATGTCATTGATGCCACCGACGTTGTGCTCGGCCGTCTGGCAGCGCAGGTTGCCACCCTGCTCCGTGGGAAGCACAAGCCGAACTTTGCTCCCAACGCTGATCTTGGTGATCACGTCATCATTATTAACGCCGAGAAGGTCCGCCTGACCGGCAACAAGCTTCAGCAGAAGTTCGCTTACCATCACTCGGGTTACCCGGGTGGCCTGCGCGCCATGTCTTACGAGGAGCTTCTCACGAAGTTCCCCGAGCGTGCAGTTGAGAAGGCTGTCAAGGGAATGCTCCCGCACAACCGTCTCGCAGCCCAGCAGATCAAGAAGCTCAAGGTCTACGCAGGTGCAGAGCACCCGCACCAGGCCCAGAACCCCGAGGTTTTTGAGCTCACCCAGGTGGCTCAGTAGAGCCCGGTACGGACCAGGAACTTTTAAAGGAGAACTGTGGCAGAAAACACCGCAGCAGACGTTGAGCTCGAGGACGCCCCGAGCTCGTACACAGTGAGCAGCGATGCTCCCGAGACCGGCCAGGGACAGTCCCTGACCGCCCCCGGCCAGGCACTTGGCCGCCGCAAGGAGGCCGTTGCACGCGTCCGTCTCGTCCCGGGAACGGGCGAGTGGAAGATCAACGGTCGCACCCTTGAGGATTACTTCCCGAACAAGCTTCACCAGCAGCTGGTTAGCTCGCCGTTCGCGCTCCTCGACATCGAGGGCCGCTTCGACGTGATCGCCCGCATCGACGGTGGCGGCTCCTCGGGCCAGGCCGGCGCAATGCGTCACGGCATCGCCCGCGCGCTCAACAACATTGACCGCGACCACAACCGCCCCGCCCTCAAGAAGGCTGGCTTCCTCACCCGCGATGCTCGCGCGGTCGAGCGTAAGAAGGCAGGCCTCAAGAAGGCGCGTAAGGCTTCGCAGTTCTCGAAGCGTTAAGCCTCACGAACTGTTACTCACCCCCGCAATTGCGGGGGTGAGTTGTTTATTTGCGAAATCGTTCCCTCGGCGCAAAGCCCAGTTGTACCGCGGGCCCGATCGAAGCACGCATTCACGAATGAATGGCTGACGATCCTTGGCCGGTTTACTGAAGGAAGAATTGCTATTCGGTTTGCTTGAGACGGTATTGTTGATGGATTTGCCCAAGCACTTACGACCTTGGGGAGGCCGATCCTCTCGCGCCTCAGCGGTCTCGTACCTCGCGTGCGGTGTGATCGGTGGTGGCGAACTAGCCGATCAAAGGATGCAACAGCGCGCACTTGTAGCAAATGATCTGAAACAGTCACGGGCTAAGCCGGATCGGTACGGTACATTAGGGACAGTCACATTACCGCTCGAAGGGAATATCGTGGGTCGACTATTTGGGACAGACGGCGTACGCGGACTTGCGAACAGGTTTGTTACCGCGGATCTTGCTCTCAAGCTCGGTGAAACAGCAGCAAGGGTCCTCGTGAAGGAACGGGACTCGGACGCTCGGCCGACCGCGATCATTGGGCGCGACACCCGCCAGTCGGGCGCCATGCTCGCCCAGGCCGTTGCTGCGGGGCTCGCCTCGGCCGGTGTAGATGTCACGCATGTCGACGTCGTTTCCACCCCGGCAATCGCCTATCTGACAGCGAACCTCGACTACGATCTCGGGGTGATGATTTCCGCTTCGCATAACGCGATGCCGGACAACGGAATTAAGTTCTTTGCCCACAGCGGGTACAAGCTCGCGGATGCCACCGAGGAACACATCGAATCGATGCTCGATGAGGAATGGGAGCGTCCCGTCGGCGAAGGCGTCGGCAGGATCAGTGGTGACTACGAAGTCGCTACCCGCGAATACCTCGATCACCTGTCGACCGCGATCACCGCGGACCTGTCCGGGCTCCGGATCGCGGTTGACTGCGCTAACGGTGCGGCCAGCGAACTCGGCCCGGAGGCTCTCCGCAGGGCCGGAGCCGACGTTGTCGTTATCAATGCCTCTCCCGACGGTAAGAACATCAACGACGCCTGCGGGTCCACCCACCCGGAACAGCTCCAGGCCCTCGTTGTCGCCTCCGAGGCAGACTTCGGTGTGGCATTTGATGGTGATGCTGACAGGTGCCTCGCCGTGGACCACACGGGCGAAATGGTCGATGGGGATCAGATCCTCGGCGTTCTTGCCACCGGCATGAAAGACGACGGCAAGCTCGTTGACGACACCCTCGTCATTACCGTTATGTCGAACCTTGGCCTGCTACTTGCTATGGAGGAGCGGGGTATCAAGACCGTCTCCACGAAGGTTGGCGACCGCTACGTTCTCGAAGCAATGAAGGAATCCGGCTACGTCCTTGGCGGTGAACAGTCCGGCCACGTTATCGCAGCCGAGTATGCTACGACCGGTGACGGTGTCCTGACGGCACTTCTGCTTGCCGAACAGGTCGCAAAGAACGGCAAGACACTCCGCGACCTTGCCTCCTTCATTCACCGCCTTCCCCAGACCCTCGTGAACGTCCCCGGTGTTGACAAGACCCGGACGAACAGCGACGAGGTGCTCCTCGCAGCCGTCGCGAAGGCGGAAGAGGACCTGGGCCGGACCGGCCGGGTGCTCCTACGCCCCTCGGGCACAGAGCCGCTGGTACGCGTCATGGTGGAAGCTGCAACGCAGGAAGAAGCCGACCGCATCGCGCAGGACCTTGCCGGAGTTGTCGCCGAGCGTCTCGCTCTCTAACCGCACGTGGACTACTTCTACGCGATCCAGGACTGGGTGATCGCAGCCGGCGGATCCCCCTGGGCTCTCGTAGCTGTACTCGTTCTCTGCAGCCTTGACGGGTTCTTCCCGCCCCTCCCATCCGAGTCGATCGTTATCGCACTCGCGGCACTCACGGTCACGTCCGACGGACCGAATGTCGTGCTCCTGTGGGCGGTCGCGTCGATCGGTGCGTTCCTCGGTGACCAGGTGGCGTATTCGATCGGGGCGAGGATACCTGTCAAGAGAGTTCCGTTCCTCAACCGGGGGACAGGTGCCCGCGCTTACGCCAAGGCCGGGAGCCTTCTCCTCACCCACGGGCCGGTGTTTATTATGGCGGCGCGGTTCGTTCCGATCGGGCGAATCGCGGTCAACATGGGGGCCGGGGCAACCGGCTACCGACGCTCCACGTTCTCTATCGTGGACTCGATTTCGGCAATGCTCTGGGCCGCTTACTCGGTGGCGGTAGGCGTTGGGGCGGCTCACGTTCTGGAGGGTCACCCACTACTGTCCATGGCCCTGGGGATCGTCAGTGGAGTGATCCTCGGATACCTCATTTCGCACCTCATTACGGTCTTGCAGAAGAAGTTCTTCCCGGCCCGATATGTCGAGGCTGAAAGGGCCGCACAGGAGTGGGCACATGACCACCTTGAAGGTGGGGCGGACTCCCCGGGGACCAGTCACCCGTAACGGCGGTTTCCTGCGGTTTTCAGATGTTCTATCTTCGTCTCAGGAGGTAAACATCATGACCGCAATCCAGAACCGCCCCGCCCACTTCACCACCCCGAACTACGCCCCGGCAGCCCGCTTCCAGGCACCGAACATGTACGCACCCGTCGGCCGTAGGAACCAGCCGGTCGGATATGGTGCACCCGTTCAGCACCGCCCCCGAGTCCAGAACCGTCCGCAGGCACAGCCGCAGCGTCAGGCCTTCGTGCCGAACAGGGTGACCCCGCTTCAGGCGGCCTACGCCAACCACCTCGACCGCCCGCAGCTGAGAACCTCGATTCCCATGCCGGTCGTGGTTCTCCTAGCTTCGGTGATCACCGTGATCGCCATCGCCATTGCCTGGAGCGCAGCAGCCTAGTATCGACCATCCGGTGCATTACCACCGCTGCCCTATTGCCGCTTCGCAACACTTGGTCGTTCACCTTGAACACGCGGTCAAGGTAGACCACCCCCTAACTTTCCCGGGGCAGAAGGAATCTCCTTCTGCCCCGAAGTTCTGTCCAGTTCGCATAGCTTTGTCGGCCTCGTAAAACTATGTGGGGAGCACAATGCACTGTCCTAACTGTGCGCTCCCATGTGCCTTCGGTACTCCTCGGATGCTTGGGCGATGCTCGTTTGAATCAACGACCTTTCAAACCGTTGCCCCTCACCCTCGACGCATCTGCCTCGTTCTTCGGCTGCGACAGGTAAGGAATTAGGGCATAGCCAGGGTGTCATGGAAGTACCCTGGGCCCATGAAAGATTACCTGGAGCACCCAAGTGTTGCCGCGATCTATCTCGGTGGCTCGGCTGCCGAGGGACGAAGCGATAAGAATTCCGACACCGACATCTATGTCCTCACCACCGGGCCGGTTGAACTCGAGTGGCGTAAGGACTTTGTTGCGCGTCGGAACCCCTTCAGGGCCAGCATTGCTCCCGGGCATTTTGGTGATGGCGATGCTTGGGCGGACTCGACCGGAACCTATGACGTCATGTTCTGGAACCTGAACGATACGCTCAACAACTTGCGCCGTGTTGTTGTCGATCATCAAGCCGCGAACGGTTACACGACGGCTTTTTGGCACACGATAAGAACATGGCACGAAGTGGGGCGGAAGGACGATCATTCGGGGCTGGTTGATGAGCTGGCGCGCCTCGCTGCCATGCCCTATCCCGGTGAGCTTGCCGACGCGATCGTCAATCGCAACAGGGTGCTCCTGCGTGGCACCATGTTTAGCCTCGAAGAACAGCTGGTCCTCGCAAGCAATCGGAACGATACCGTTTCGATCAATCATCGAACAGCTGCGATCGTTGCCTCGTGGTTCGACATTGTGTTTGCCGTCAACCGGCAAACACACCCGGGGGAGAAGCGCTTACTTGACCGCATGACCGATCTTGAAAGCCTGCCAGATCATGCTCGCACTGAGCTCGAGTCCTTTCTAGAAGCAGGCCCCAATGAGGCTCCTGCTACCTGCCACACCCTGATGGACAGCCTCGAGAATTGGCTGGATGCCTGATCGGAGGGGACGGGCCCGGTACTGGGCAGGCCGGGCCGGTAATGGGGCAGGACCTGTCAACAGGGTAACGGGCAGTGCTGGAGCTTGAGCTTCAGAGCGACTGAATGAACCGGACCTGCTCGACGATTGCCGCTTCCATGATGTTCTCTTTGCCGTGGACGGTGAAGACATGCCCGGCAGGATACTCGGTGAGAGTGTGGGGTTTGCGGGCCTTGGCGAGGCGGCTGGCAAGGGCCCTCCCCTGGTCGGCAATGGGATCCTCCGCGCCAACTTGAATAAGAGTGCGGGGAAGCTTCGTGACGAGAGACAGGTCGAAGGCGGGGCTGGCTAGCGGATCCATCCGATCTTCGTCGGGGACGTAGCTTTCCGCGGCGAAGTCGAACAGCCTCTCGAAGAGGTCGTCTTTCTTTTCCCGCCATTCCAGCATTTTCCCCTTGACTCCGTCTTCGGCCGCTGGCTCAAAGCCGGACATTTGAGCGGATGGTGAGCTCCCGGTGGATGAGTCTGGCTGTTCAGCGTTCTTGCCGCGGGACATCGGTGGAACCGAGCCAGCGCCCGCGCCGGGGGTGGGTAGTGAAACGTCGGTGACAGGTGTGGTGGCGATCAGCCCGGACAGGCGAATTCGCCCTTCGGAAGCCAGCTGAGCGGTGTTGATAGCAAGTTTTGCTCCGGTGCCACCACCGCCGACGGTTATGCGGTCCGGGTTCCGCCCCATGCTGCCTGCCGAAAGCGCCCACTTCAGGGCATCGAAACACTGGTGCTCGGCCACTGGGAAGGAAACTTGAGGGGCCGCATGAAAGTGCGGGGCGAGGATAATGGCTCCGGTTTCTGAGGCCAGGAAGCGGCTGACGTGTTCGTCTTCCCGGATGGCTCTGCCAATGAGGCCGCCGCCGTGTAGCTGAATATGAAGGGGCGGGGTCGAGCGGGAGTGGAGTGCCGCGATCGCGTCGGGCGAACGATAGATGAGGCCGCTCATCTCGCCGTAGCGGGTGGGGATCGTTACCTGGCGTTCCTCGACGGGACGCGAGGGTAACGGAAATGATGAAGCACCTGTCATCCTGCTTCTTGTTTGAAGGACCCATGCGAGGATCCACCGGTCGGGCCGAAACGAACTACTCACACCTTCTCCTTCCTACCTAGATCGTAAACCCTGTGCCTGTAACGATCCTGGGCAACGCCGTCGGGCGTGTACAAGTCCAGAGTCTATTTCCGGGTACCCAAGGTCAGGTTGGGTTGGCGAACGCTAGACCGTGGCGGTGGGCAATGCGATGCTGTGGGATACACATGGGCGTGAAGAGCCTGGGCGGTGTGAAGATGTCCGGTAAGAAAGATCCCGGCCGGTATGAAGATGTCGTGTGGGTTGGCCTGGCTGAGGCTTGGGGCCGGCCCCGCTAGCTCTTACGGAGGTAGACGGATTCCATCCGGTGGTCGGCGCCCTTGCGGAGGATCACGGTGGCGCGTGACTTTGTGGGCTCGATGTTGTCGATGAGGTTCGGCGCGTTCACGCTTCTCCAAATGCCGCCCGCGATCCCGCGTGCCTGATCTTCCGACAGGTCTGCGTAGCGCGTGAAGTATGACTTCGGGTTCGCGAAGGCGGTCTGCTGGAGCTTGATGAACCGCTTGATATACCAGTCTTCGATAGCTTTCACGTCCGCATCGACGTAGATCGACAGATCGAAATAGTCCGATACTGCTGTGAGCTGGCCGGAGGAGCCAAGCTTCGGTGGCTGGAGCACGTTGAGGCCCTCGACGATAAGGATGTCGCAGTCTTCGACGCGTTGCGTGTGGCCAGGCACGATGTCGTAGGTGACGTGATCATAGTTCGGGACGTCAATCGGTAGGTGACCGGCCTTAACGGCTCTCATAAAGCCCATGAAGGAACGGCGGTCGTACGACTCTGGGAAGCCCTTTCGGTGCATGATGCCTTCCTTTTCCAAAACCTCGTTTGGGAAAAGGAAACCGTCAGTTGTGACAAGTTCGACCCGGGGTGTCGATGACCAGCGTTGCAGGAGCCGCTGGAGGAGCCTGGCAACGGAAGACTTACCGACCGCCACGGAACCGGCTATTGCGATGACGAATGGCGTGTGGGCTTCGGAGGTTTTGAGGAACTCGGTGGTGCGAATGTGCCGGCGCAAGGCCGAGGCCACATGAAGCTGGATAAGGGCGGAAAGCGGCCGATAAACGGCATCCACTTCTGCAAGGTCGATCGGGTCACCGAGGGATGACAAACTTGTCACTTCCTCGGGAGATAGCGGAAGTGGTGTGCTTGTCGCCAAGGATTCCCAATGTTCACGAGTAAGATGAAGGAAAGGATCCAGCGAGTTGGCGGCCGTGGTTGAGGTCATGACCTATAGTTTGTCATCCCGAACGATAATCATCAGCGAGGAGCTCGAAAATGTGTGGAATTGTCGGATACGTAGGCGGTGAAACCTCTACCAGGGCCGTCGATGTTGTCCTTGAAGGACTGTCAAGGCTCGAATATCGCGGGTACGACTCGGCCGGAGTCGCCGTGGGGCCCGGAATGATCACCCAAGCAAAGAAAGCTGGAAAGCTCCAGAACCTCCTGGATGACCTGGAGGCAAATCCCCTCCCAGCGTCCCGCAACTCAATCGGACACACCCGGTGGGCAACCCATGGTGGCCCAACCGACGAGAATGCCCACCCCCACCTGTCCTTCGACGGCGCTGTCACCGTCGTCCACAACGGCATCATCGAGAACTTCTTTGACCTTGCTCGACAGCTCGAAGAACAAGGAATTACCCGGGTGACGCAGACCGATACCGAGGTTGTTGCCCACCACTTGGCGCTCCGCCTCAAAGAAACCGGGGACCTCACCGAAGCGCTCCGCGAAACCGTGGGCGAGCTGGAAGGCTCATTTACGATCGTTGCGCTCGCGGGAAGCGAACCGGACCGCGTTGTCGCGGCGCGCCGCAACTCCCCGCTTGTTGTCGGCCTCGGTGATGGGGAGAACTTCGTCGGCTCCGACGTGGCCGCGTTCGTTGGTCAAACGAAACGTGCGATTGAAATGGGCCAGGACGAGATCGTCACGATTACGGCCACTACCGTCGAGATCCAGACCTTCGAGGGTGAGACGGTTGAACGAGACGAGTTCACGGTTGACTGGAACGCCGACGCTGCGGTTAAGGGTGGCTTTGACACATTCATGGAGAAAGAAATCCATGATCAGCCCACCGCCGTTCGGGACACTTTGCTTGGCCGCATGAGCGAAACCGGTTCCCTCATGCTCGATGAGCTTCGTATCGAAGAATCGATCCTCAAGCGGATCGACAAGATCATTGTCGTTGCCTGCGGCACGGCTGCCTATGCCGGGCACGTGGCCAAGTACGCGATCGAGCATTGGTGCCGGATTCCAGTCGAGGTCGAACTTGCCCACGAGTTCCGTTACCGCGACCCCGTTGTTTCTGAGAGGACCCTTGTCGTTGCCATCACCCAGTCGGGTGAAACGATGGATACGCTCATGGCGGTGCGACACGCCCGCGACCAGGGTGCCAAGGTTCTTGCGATCGTCAACACGCACGGCTCGACCATTGCCCGTGAATCGGATGCTGTTCTCTACACGCATGCTGGTCCGGAAGTTGCCGTGGCTTCGACGAAGGCATTCGTCGCGCAGATCACCGCAACCTACCTGCTCGGCCTCTACCTCGCACAGCTACGCGGCAACAAGTACTCCGACGAGGTCCTCACCTACCTCGAGGAGCTCATGGCCATGCCCGACAAGATCGCCGATGTGATCGCGCGCGAGGACGAAGTGAAGGAACTGGCTCGCAGCATGAAGGACGTGACGTCCGTCCTGTTCCTTGGTAGGCACGTCGGATATCCCGTTGCACTGGAAGGCGCTCTCAAGCTTAAGGAGCTCGCCTACATTCATGCCGAAGGCTTCGCGGCCGGCGAGCTGAAGCACGGCCCGATCGCCCTTGTCGAAGAAGGACAGCCGGTCTTCTTCATCGTCCCAACCCCGCGCAGGCCCCTCCTGCACGCCAAAGTCCTCTCGAATGTCCAGGAAGTGAAGGCACGCGGTGCCCGCGTCCTCTGCATCGCAGAACAGGGCGATGATGCCGTTGCGGAGTTCGCTGATCACGTCCTGCGCATCCCCGAGACCCCCACTCTTCTTCACCCCTTGTGTCCGTCGTTCCCCTTCAGATCTTCGCGTGTGCGCTCGCGGGGAGAAGGGACTGGACGTGGACAAGCCAAGGAACCTCGCCAAGTCAGTCACCGTGGAGTAAGTAAATGCTGAGAGCCTATCGATCATCGGAAGTCCGCGAGGCGGAGAAGCCCCTCCTTGAACAGGGAGTGCCCCTCATGGAGCGGGCCTCGTTCGCCGTGGCAACGGCGGCCGTGCGGGAGCTCCGCTCCCGCGGCCATCTCGTCACGGGATCCCAGGTCCTTGTCCTCGCCGGAGGAGGCAACAACGGCGCAGATGCGCTGTACGCCGGTGCGTACCTTGCGGCACGGGGTGCCTCCGTTGAGATTGTCCGTGCCTCCGACTCCGTTCACGCCGAAGCCTTGGCAACCGCCAAGGAAAGCGGCTGCGCACTAGTGGACAGCGGCAAGGACGGAATCCTTAAGGCAGCCCGCCGTGCCGGCCTCTGGATCGATGGGCTCGCAGGCATCGGAGTACGCCCGCCGCTCACCGAACCCCTCTCATCGCTCGTCACACTGCTCGAAGAGGAACGCATCGCGGCACCCGATGAACCAATCGTGATTGCCGTCGACTGCCCCACCGGTATTGGTGTTGACGATGGTGCGCTTGTCGGCCCGGTGCTGACCGCAACCGTCACGGTCACCATGGGAGCCCCAAAGCCAGGGCTGATTGCACCCCCGGCCTCCCGGGTGTGCGGACGCGTTGAGGTTGCCGATATTGGGCTCTGGTTCACCGGGGAGCCCGCTGTCGCGACGCTCTCGGGATCCGATGTGGCAGATCTTCTTCGTGTGCCGGGACCAACCGACCACAAGTACACCCGCGGTGTCGTCCTGCTCGGAACCGGATCGGACTCCTTCCCGGGTGCCGCCGTGCTGACCGTTGGGGGAGCGCTCGGTGCCGGCCCCGGCATGGTCCGCCTCGACTCCCCGGAAGTGGCCGGGCTTGTGCTCCGCAGGTACCCGGAGGTCGTGACCGGCCTTGGTCGAGCCCAGGCCGTTGTCCTCGGCTCCGGGGTCCCCGCCACGGAAACGGAACGCCTCAAGGCACCGCTCGACCGGGCACTCGAAGAAAAATATCCCGTTGTTCTTGACGCTGGGGCACTCGAGCTCGTGAAGACGGAATACACGGACCTGCCCTCCACCGTTGTCCTCACCCCGCACGCCGGTGAGCTTGCCGAGCTACTCTCGGCCCGCGGTGAGGGCATCACCCGGCAGGATGTCGAAGCGGCACCCATCAGGGCGGTGCGCCTGGCTGCCACCATCACAGGCGCAACAATCGTTCTGAAGGGAGCTTCCGACGTCATTGCTGGCCCTGACGGCCCCGTCTATAGCCAGCCGGCACGATCCCACTGGCGAGCAGTTGCCGGAGCAGGTGACGTGTACGCGGGTCTGCTGGGTGCCCTCCTCGCTTCCGCAGGCGAGGACCTTGCCCGGAGCGGGCGCGGCTACGGCAAGCCCGCACTGATTGCTGCGGCGGCCTCTTGGATCCACGCCGAAGCGGCTCATTCTGATGGACCGATCCGTGCCATGGATATTGTCGACGGTATCCCCGCAGCTATTGCCTCCGCCCTCCATGACTGACTTCATTGGCAGGGCCGACGTTGACCTCGGTGCCCTGCGTGCCAACTATCGGCTCCTGCGAAACAAAACAGACGCGAAGATCGCCGCGATCGTCAAAGCCAACGGCTACGGACACGGCCTCCACGAGGTCGGTGCTGCGCTCGCGGATGAGGGGGCGGACTACCTGGGTGTGGCCCAATTATCCGAAGCCCTCGAGCTGAGAAGAACAGTTCCGGATACTCCGATCCTCACCTGGATCTACGGCACAGGTGCAAGCCTGGCGGCCGCGATTCTTTCGAACCTCGATATCTCCATCGGCGCCCGGTGGGCATTGGAGGAAGCAGTCGAGGCAGCAAAGGCCACCGGCGTTCCCGCACGCCTCCACATCGAAATAGATACCGGGATGTCCCGGGGTGGTTTCAGCAAGGCTGACCTCGAGCAAACGGCCGAGGACATTCTCCGTGCGGAGGCCGCGGGCCTAGTGGAGATCATCGGGCTCTGGTCGCACCTGGCGCGAGCCGATGAACCAGATTCCTCGGAGACCTCCCGTCAGCTCAACCGCTTCAACGAGGCATCCAGTCTGCTTGAGAATGTCGGGGTGAAGCCTGTTCTTCGTCACCTTGCCAATACGGCGGGGACCCTCTGGCACCCGGATACTCACTTGGACATGGTGCGCCCCGGTATTGGCCTGTACGGGCTGAGCCCCGATCCTGCCGTTGCCACGGCAGAGGAACTTGGCCTGCTTCCCGTCATGACACTCACCTCCAAGGTGATTGTCGTCCGTGAAGTTCCGGCGGGCACCGGGGTGTCCTACGGGCACACGGAAGTGACCGAGGAAGCTATGAGGCTCGGCACTGTTCCCCTCGGCTACGCCGATGGGATTCCCCGCTCCGCATCGGGCCGCGGTCCCGTGCGAGTCGGAGGCATACGCACTCGCGTTGTTGGCAGGGTTTGCATGGATCAGGTGGTCATCGCCCTGCCAGACGGTGTTGAGGCCGGGGCGGAGGTCGTGTTCTATGGTCATGGCGGTCCAACTGCCGACGAATGGGCTAGCGCGGCTGGCACGATCGGATACGAGATTACGACAAGACTTGGCCGTCATGTTCCCCGCACATATCGGGGTAAAGTAGGGCACTGACACAGGACACCGGCAGGAGGGAACCATGGAGCTGATCGCGCGTAGCGCAGATGACATGAGGGCCATTGGCGCAAAAATCGCCACCCATGTCGGGGCGGGGGACCTCATCATGCTGTCCGGCCCCCTCGGTGCAGGCAAAACCACCTTCGTGCAGGGACTCGCCGAGGGCCTCGGTGTCCGCGGCCGCGTCACCTCACCCACCTTTGTCATCTCCCACGTCCACCGCGGCGAACCAGACTTGGTTCACGTCGATGCCTACCGGCTCGAATCCCTTGACGACGTTGATGCCCTTGACCTCGACACGTCCTCGAAGAGTCCGTGACTGTTGTGGAATGGGGACGGGGCAAAACCGACGGCCTGTCCGAGGACCGGCTTGAGATTGAGATTCACCGGGAAACCGGCGCGGCAGCGGATGAAGACCCCGAGGATCTTCTCGTTGACTCTCCCCGTACCCTTGTTCTCTCGGCAACAGGAGAGCATTCGCAAGCGATTCTTGAGGCATTGGAGCAATAGTGCGTTCCGTCCTCGCCCTGCTTGTTCTCCTGGGACTGGTGCTCCTACCGGGAGTGGCACGTGCCGCCACGGAAGAACGGTCTCCAGAGGAGTCCGCAGAGGAGTGGTTCGAGAACGAGGCGACCGAAACCCTCAGATCCTATGCCGGGACCGTATTCCCGGACCTTACACAGGAGGAACTGGAAGAACTCGTTATCGAAGAGCCCGTTCCCGCGGTAGAAATTTCAGAAGACTCGAGCGATCCTCGGGAAGTCAGGCCGAACCCACGCACTTTGCCGCACCGGTCACCTCGGAAGCCCTCCCGGTCGGCGTTGTCCTTTACGACATAACAGAGGATGGTGGAGAAGGAGCCGTCCACGCAGACGCCTACTTCGCCACCCGTCTACTTACTCGCGAACGCGCCGACCTCCTCATCTTCGAACCCCAGTTCAGTACATACTTCATGATCCGTGGCGACACGATCATTCCGGTCAGTGTCGAAGCCCTCGACCATCTCGCGGGTTCCACCAGCGTTGAATCGTTCCTTGAGCTACGCAAGTCGCTCATGACGGACGATGCGAACGGTCGGGATGAAGCCGTCTCAACAAACAACCGCCCAGCAATTATTGCCGGGATCATTCTTGCCGTGTTCCTCGCGAGCACACTTACCATCACCTGGCTCCGCAGGTCCCCGAACGCCCCGAGCCGCTCGAGAAGCTAGCCAGCCACAAGCGACCCATCCGCATCTACCGCCCAGGAGGTAACCGTGTCAACGCTGACGATTGATACGTCCACCGTGTCCGTCATTGCCCTCGTGGGCGAGAAAACAATCGTCAGGAGGAGCCCGGACAGCCGCCACCACGCCGAAACCCTCGCCCCGCTCGTCGATGAGATCGTCACCGAAGCAGGGGAAACTCCCGACCTTATCGTGGCCGGAACCGGCCCCGCCGCCTTCACCGGCCTACGAGCAGGCCTGGTAACGGCCCGCGTTCTCGCGCGCTCCTGGAACATCCCGATCGTCGGCATTGGTTCCCTCGAGATCATTGGCCGCGCCGCCCTCGATCACGCCCCGGGCGTTGGCAGAGACGTGCACGGTGATGCTGATACGCCACAGACTGACAACGCAACCGGTGCTCTACACGATCCTGCCCCGTGATTGCGGTGGGGGACGCGCGGCGCAAGGAAGTGTACGCGGCAGAGATCGCTCCGATGGGAAATGACGACGTGACTGTGACATGGGGGCCGGAGGTTCTCTCCCCGCAGGCGCTCGCGGACAAGTACCCCGGTGCCCGCTTCGTTGGACCGGGTGCCGAGCTGTACTCCGACATACTTCCCGGAGGTCTCGACCAGGTTATTGAACCCGTCGTCATGGAGAGGCTCGCGAAGGCCCGCCTAGCTCGAGTGGATGCTGGCGAGGAACTGGACCTCGGAACAGAACCCAAGTACCTTCGCCGTCCCGACATTCACGGCGCATGAGGATTCTCGGCCGCGCGGATGCCGCGGCTTTCGCGGCACTCGATGGCGACATTTTTGGTGTTGAGGCATGGCCGCCGGGAATCATCGAGGAGCAACTCGTCTACGACCGGATCGTTGCGGTTGGAATTGACGAGCGCGACCTGCTCGACAGTCACGTCCAACAGGACGGCCGGCAGACAGAGGATGACGGCAGGCACGGCCATCATGACCGCAGGCGCGACCAGGTTGATGGTGGTGACGACCAGGTTGGTCGTCACGAAAATCAGGTCGATGGTAGGCACGGCAAGCTAGACCGCATGGATAATGCTGATCGGGGAGCGTCCCGAAATGGTCAAGGAACCGGCAGGGCTGGAGACACGCCCCCGGGCAGGGGCCGGTTGGCCGCTGCCGGCATGCTCGGACTCGGGATCGAGGCTGAGCTGCTGACGATCTCTGTGCGGCCCGAACACCGCCGGAAAGGCCTGGCGTCACAGATCATTACCGAGCTCCTCCGGCTTGCCGATGGGGCGGAGGCCTGCTTCCTGGAGGTGCGAGCATCGGACAATGGTGCACGGTCACTGTACGAAGGGCTGGGCTTCTACGAGGTTGGGCGCAGGCGCGGATACTACCGGGACGAGGACGCGGTCGTTATGCGAAAGGATTTTGGCAAGCTCGACATCTCGTAAAAGCTTGGTCACGTTAGGGAAACCTAAGTATGACTTAGACATGTCACAAAAGTTCCATTTTGGTTACTTTTGTCGCCATTTGGTGCTCTTGGAGTGTTAGGTCGGAGTGCTTGCCTGTCTCGCCTTATGCCGAAATGGGCCTAATGTCGCGATCTTCGCGGGTGACCGGGGCTACGATGTGATGTATGGCAACCTCAACTCAGACAGTGCCAAAGAAGGTAGGAAAGCTGTCGACGTCTGTGGGTCTCAAGATCCAGATGGCGGTCACTGGCCTCTTCTTTGTGATATTTGTTCTTTTCCACATGTACGGCAACTTGAAAATGTTCAATGGACCGGAAGCGTACAACGGATATGCGCAGTTCCTGCGCGACGTTGGATATCCGATTGTTCCTCACGAGGGCGTGCTGTGGATCCTGCGCGTTCTCCTCCTCGTCTCGGTGATTCTTCACGCGCACGCGGCGATTGTGCTGTGGAGGCGTGGCAAGGTTGCCCGAGGACCGAACGCATACAAGGTGAAGCGCGGTAAGAAGACCGTCCAAACCTACTCATCGAGGACGATGCGTTGGGGCGGAATCATCCTTCTGCTCTTCATCGTGTGGCACATCCTCCAGTTCACCACCCTGTCGATCTCCGTCGGTGCTGACGACTACTCGGCAATGACGCCATACGATCGTATGATCGCGGGATTCCAGCCCGACGTGTGGTGGGGCTACGCAATCTACCTCGTTGCCATTGCCGCCCTGGCTATGCATATCCGCCACGGCGCATGGTCTGCCCTTCAGACGCTCGGCTGGTCCAACCGGTACCGCGAGCCGGTATTAAACGGCATCGCGATCCTTATTGCGGCCGTGATCTTCATTGGCTTCATGGCACCTCCGACGGCCATTCTGTTCGGCCTTATCTCGTGATTGGAAACAGTGACATGACGGAACTTATTGACGGCCTCTACCGCGAGGGCGAACCGATCGCGGACACCAAGGCGCCTGCTGGCCCGCTCGAAGAAAAGTGGGAGAAGCGCAAGTTTGATGCGAAGCTCGTCAACCCGACGAACCGCCGCAAGATGCACGTGATCATGGTGGGCACCGGCCTTGCCGGAGCCTCCGCCGCAGCCTCTCTTGGCGAGATGGGCTACAAGGTCAGCGCCTTCTTCTATCAGGACTCGGCACGCCGTGCACACTCCATTGCTGCCCAGGGCGGCATCAACGCTGCGAAGAACTACCGCAACGACAACGACTCGACCTTCCGCCTGTTCTACGACACGGTCAAGGGCGGCGACTACCGTGCACGCGAATCGAACGTGTACCGTCTCGCAGAAGTCTCCGAAGCCATCATCGACCAGTGCGTGGCCCAGGGTGTTCCCTTTGCTCGCGAATATGGTGGCCTGCTCGACAACCGTTCATTCGGTGGCGTCCAGGTGTCCCGTACGTTCTACGCACGTGGCCAGACCGGCCAGCAGCTCCTCATTGGCGCCTACCAGGCTCTCGAACGCCAGGTAGCGGCAGGCACGGTCACGAACTATGCTCGCCACGAAATGGTGGAGCTCATCGTCGTTGACGGCAAGGCTCGCGGCATCGTTGCTCGCGACATGGTGACCGGTGAACTCCAGACCCACCTCGCTGACGCCGTTGTTCTCGGCACGGGTGGCTACGGCAACGTGTTTTTCCTGTCGACCAACGCCATGGGATGTAACGGCACGGCAATCTGGCGTGCACACCGCAAGGGCGCATACTTTGCGAACCCCTGCTACACGCAGATTCATCCCACCTGTATCCCGCAGGCCGGTGCCTACCAGTCGAAGCTGACTCTCATGTCCGAGTCGCTACGTAACGACGGACGTATTTGGGTTCCGAAGAAGGCAGAAGACTGCGACAAGGATCCCCGTCAGATCCCCGAAGAGGATCGCGACTACTACCTGGAGCGCATCTACCCGGCGTTCGGTAACCTCGTTCCCCGCGACATTGCTTCCCGCCAGGCGAAGAATATGTGCGATGAAGGACGGGGCGTGGGCCCGAAGGTTGATGGTGAACGCCGCGGCGTCTACCTTGACTTCAGCGATGCCATGGAACGTCTCGGTAAGGATGGTGTATCCGAGAAGTACGGCAACCTCTTCGACATGTACAAGCAGATCACCGGTGAAAACCCGTACGATGTGCCGATGCGCATCTACCCGGCCGTTCACTACACGATGGGTGGCCTCTGGGTTGACTACGACCTCCATTCCACGATTCCCGGTCTGTTCGTCACCGGTGAAGCTAACTTCTCCGATCACGGCGCGAACCGTCTTGGTGCTTCGGCTCTCATGCAGGGCCTGGCCGACGGCTACTTCGTCTTACCGAACACGATCAACGACTACCTTGCCGACGGTCCTTTCGAAGATGTGTCCGGCGCCCCCGAGGTGACCGAGACCCTGACCGACGTGAAGAGCCGTATCGACACGCTCATGAGCATCAACGGTGAGCGGTCCGTCGACTCCTTCCACAAGGAACTTGGCAACATCATGTGGGAGAAGTGCGGCATGGAAAGGACCGAGGAAGGCCTGAAGGAAGCGATCGGTGAGATCCGTGCGCTCCGTGAGGAATTCTGGAAGAACGTGAACGTCCCCGGCAGTGCAGCAGACCTCAACCAGTCACTCGAGAAGGCCGGCCGTGTCGCCGACTTCCTCGAACTGGGTGAGCTCATGTGCATCGATGCCCTCCACCGTAGGGAATCCTGTGGTGGACACTTCCGTGCGGAATCGCGCACCGAGGAAGGCGAAGCTCTTCGTCACGACGACGAGTTCGCCTATGTTGGAGCGTGGGAATGGGGCGGCGACAACCAGGCGCCGATCCTCCACAAGGAAGACCTCGTATACGAATTCGTCGAGATGAAGCAGCGGAGCTACAAGTGAGAATTACAGTCGAATACTGGCGCCAGAACGGCCCCACCGATCCTGGCCATTTTGAATCCCGTCAGGTTGAGACCGACGAGCATTCTTCATTCTTGGAGATGCTGGACGTCCTCAACGAGGACCTGTTCGCAGAGGGCAAGGAACCCGTTGCGTTCGACTCCGACTGTCGCGAAGGCATCTGCGGCCAATGTGGCCTCGTCATCAACGGCGACCCGCACGGCCCCGAGAAGACCACGACCTGCCAGCTGCACATGCGTAGCTTCAAGGACGGCGACACGATCACGATCGAACCCTGGCGTTCGACCGGATTCCCAGTCCTCAAGGACCTTGTCGTCGACCGGTCGGCCTTCGACCGCATCATCCAGGCTGGCGGATACATTTCCGTCAACACGGGTGCCGCCCCGGATGCTCACGCACAGCCCGTCCCGAAGGTCGATGCCGACCTCGCATTCGAGGCCGCCGCCTGCATCGGCTGTGGCGCCTGCGTAGCGGCCTGCCCGAACGGCTCCGGCATGCTCTTCACATCCGCGAAGGTTGTTCACCTTGGACTCCTCCCGCAGGGCCAGCCCGAGCGCGCCACCCGCGCACTCAACATGGTTCGTCAGCATGACGATGAGGGCTTCGGCGGATGCACGAACATTGGTGAATGCCAGTCGGCCTGCCCGAAGGACATCCCGATCGAGTTCATTTCGATGCTCAACAAGGACCTCCGTCTCGGAGCCTCCAAGTAACCTCATCGACAATTAACTCCCTCACGGACAGTGACGGACCGGACTGTTAGATCAGCCAAGGAAAGCGGCGGCCCCCTAGGTCGCCGCTTTCCTTTGCACTAGAATGATTCATCGTGGCTGAACCCCTGATTCTTGGTATTGAGACCTCCTGCGACGAAACCGGCATCGCCCTCGTGAGAGGGTACGACCTGCTTGCTGACGTGACGGCGTCGTCGATGGACGAGCATGCTCGCTACGGTGGCATCATCCCCGAGATTGCTTCCCGCGCACACCTTGAGTCCTTCGTGCCTACCCTCGACGCAACCCTTGAGAAGGCCGATGTGGACCTGTCCGAGGTTGATGCCATCGCGGTGACCGCAGGTCCGGGCCTCGTTGGCTCACTCACCGTCGGTGTGTCTGCCGCCAAGGCACTCGCCTTGGCGTTAAATAAGCCGCTGTACGGCGTCAACCACATCATCGGCCACATTGCTGTCGATGAGCTCGTGAACGGCCCGATCCTCGAGAACTCCGTTGGCCTCGTCGTCTCCGGTGGACACTCCTCACTCCTCAAGATCGGGAACATCGCAACCGAAGTTGAAGAGCTTGGTGCCACGCTTGATGATGCCGCGGGGGAGGCCTTCGACAAGGTTGGCCGCCTCCTCGGCCTGCCCTACCCGGGTGGCCCCCACATCGACCGTCTCTCCAAAGAGGGTGATCGGACCGCGATCCGCTTCCCGCGTGGCCTTGTTGGCGGCCGCCACAAGGAAAAGCACCAGTACGACTTCTCTTTCTCCGGACTCAAAACCGCAGTGGCCCGCTACATCGAAGGTCTCGAAGAAGCCGGTACGGAACTGCCTGTCACCGATATTGCGGCAGGCTTCTCCGAATCCGTAGCTGACGTTCTTTCCTCAAAGGCAATTGCTGCCTGCGAGACCAAGGGAACTGACACCCTCATTATTGGCGGCGGCTTCTCAGCTAATTCCCGCTTGCGTGAGCTCATCACCGAGCGCGCACAGAAAGCGGGAGTAACGGTGAGGATCCCCCCGATCCGCTACTGCACTGACAACGGTGCCATGATCGCAGCTCTCGGATCCGCCCTCGTCCGTGCCGGCGTCTCACCCTCGGGACTCGGCATCACGGTGGATACGGGGATGCCCATGGACGTCATTAGGGCCTGAAACTGTCAACGCCGCACTGAGCGTTATTCGGCTTGACCGCAAATCAGAGAGAATCTCGGTGCACCCACCTCAGGGGATTTGATTAAGCGGCCTATGGTGATTTGCTGAACGGGCCCAACGCGAGCTGAATGGGCCCAAGGCGATGGGAAAATGACTAGGTGTTGATGGTACTGCTGGTGCTCCTTGCTTGAGCCATCTGTTTATTGCGGATGCCTTTAGAGATCTTTGCCTAGGGTTGGATTCTGCTGACCAGTAGGGCATTTCTTGAACGAAGGAGCGGTGTCAGTATCAGCGTTGCCGACTCTGTGCCCTTGAGTTTCAACCGCTTCCGCAGTGTCTCTGGAGAGATCTCGAGACCCCGCTTTTTGATCTCAACCGTGCCGATATGTCGGTTGGAGAGCTCCCGTGCCAGCTTCTTCTCCTGAAGGGGAAGGACGTCGATGACCTCGAATGCGGTGAGGAACGGGGAATCGATCCGAGAATTCCCGGTTAGATAGGCGATACCCGGGGCAACGGGAGCAAGGTTGAATTGTGTGCAGAGCTGAGCGATACCACCGGCCCTGATAACGGCGGGGTCGGGCTCGTAAATGAACGTGCCGAGCTCCTGCGGTTCCACCATTTCAGCTGGGGTAGTTGGATCGCCTTCGATTATTAGCTCGGCTTCCCCGAGGAGCACGGCACGCCGGCTGGGCTGACCAAGTCCGAGCCAGATGATGGCCTCGATAAGGTCTCCGCCCGATGACAGCCATTCGACCGTCGCGTCATTCGGTAACTGACCGTAGTCAATCCCCGGGGCTACTTTGATGCCGGCGATACGGGTGCGGCGTGCAGCCTCAAGAACTCTCGATAGTGGCGGCCCCCATTCCTCCGGATTGTTGATACGACCCTTAGGGCCCCGCCGTGCCGGATCTGCCCAGAGAGCATCCTCCGTAACATCGAGAAGACCATCGGCTAGCTCCACTGAAGCGTTTGGGAAAGCTACAAGGTTATATCGTGCAATTTGGGCTCGGTCTTCCTCGAGTTCGCGAGCATGAACGGTGAGTCCCGCCTGCGCGAAAGCGAGGGTGTCTGCCCCAATCCCACATCCGACTTCGCGGATCGATTGCACGCCCGCACTAAGGAATTGTTCTGCATGATGCTTGGCAGCATCCGGCCTGCTGGCCTGCTCCAAGCCGTCGGAGGTGAACAGCATCGTGTGAGCGCGTTCGCCGAACTTTGATTCGGCCTTCTGACGCAGTCTCGCCTGTGTTAAAGCTTCAGAGACTACGTCTGGTTCAAAGCCATCGCCTCGGAGCTTCGTGCTGAGTGCAAAAACATCATCCTCCCGGTACTGCGGATGGGATTCCAGGAGAGACAGGACGCGACGATCTGTTGGGGAGGGCACGGCACCATCCTGCCAGAACGACGCGAGCAAGATTGACCGTGATTAAGTCTGGTCACGGGCAGTACCACCTGCGTATTGTGTCGACCATGGTAAAGCGAGTTGACGACCAGGGCCGTATCGAACCGCCCGTGGGAGCAGGGGAGTGGGAAACGCTGTCGAGCTTCCTTGACTATTTTCGAGACACTCTCGAATGGAAAACCGATGGGCTGACAGATGATCAGCTGCGGCAGAACCTCGAGCCAAGTAGCATGACGCTCGGCGGAATGCTCAAACACATGGCGCTCGTGGAGAAAGAATGGTTCGGACAGTTCCTCTCCGGTGAACCCTACGGTGAGCCGTGGGAGAGCGCTGACTGGGGTGCTGACCCCGACTGGGACTGGAACAGCGCTACCGAAGACTCTGGAGGCGACCTGCGACGTTTGTGGAAAGAGTCTGTCGTTCAATCTCAGAGGCTTGCGCTCGCAGCCTACGAGAACGGCGGGCTTGACGGTGAAGCTACCAAGCAGCCCATGGAGGGCGAGGTGCTGAGGCTCCGATGGATCATGGTGCACATGATCGAGGAATACGCGAGGCATTGCGGACATGCGGATCTGATCCGGGAATCCATCGACGGTCAAACCGGAGATTAAAGAAGGCAGTACGGGTTTCGTTTAGCTGATGCTCGAAACGTGAGGGTATTCGGGAACGTCATAGCGAATAGGTAAGGCCGGGCGTGAAGAAAAAGGGTGTTGCCCGAACCCTCCAAACGGAAAGTGTCAGAGGAACTAAATTTGGCTGGACAGAATCGGTGATTCCGGTGAGTTGGTGCAGGTTGTCTCGCTTATCGCGAACAGTTAGCACTCGAGTTGACCGAGTGCCAATTTCTCTTTAATCTAAATACCAGACGTGGTTAGCCACGCAGGCGTTTAGTTCGACCCCCGCGACGGCGGACGAGGCGTCATCATCTTCCGATTTTACGAAAAGGAGGGGTCCGCGTGTCGGTCTCCATTAAGCCTCTCGAGGATCGCATCGTCATCACCCAGCTAGAAGCTGAGACGACGACTGCCTCGGGTCTCGTTATCCCTGATACAGCCACGGAAAAGCCGCAGGAAGGCAAGGTCGTAGCTGTTGGACCTGGCCGCGTTGACGACAAGGGAACCCGTATCCCCGTCGACGTTGTAGTTGGCGACACCGTCATCTACTCGAAGTACGGCGGCACCGAGGTCAAGTACGGTGGCGATGAGTACCTCATCCTGTCCGCACGCGACGTTCTCGCAGTCGTCGAGAAGTAACACCAAACAGTCAAAGGGGGCGGTCTTCGGACCGCCCCCTTTGCGTGTGCGCACGGCATGGGCGTATGTGGGTTACGGATCAAAATTAGTTGTCTGTCGGAGTGGGCCTATCTGTAACAGCATTCGGGTCGGTGCTATGAGTTCCGTGCTTGCGACGGACGCCCTGACACCTACGCTGATACCCGGTTCCAGGTCGGCAGCGACAAGACTTGCGGTGGTGTGAGAATTAGAGTTGTGAATCCCGCCTATTGCATTTGACAAGAAAAGATGCGGTAAATGGTAGTATTGGATGCTTTGAGATTTAGTTGAGTTCTGAATTTAAAGTAAGTGATAAACGTAAATTTAACAACAGCTTTATTAGATTATAGTCGTTACTATATTTGTGGATGTAGATAGAGTGCTGAACGTCTAATGAGATAAGAATTGTTTAACTGTTGATTAACTTGGTAGAGAATTCTCTGGTGAGCCTTAAAGTGCAGGTGGTGTTCGATGCGTTGAAGAACCATGCTGCGAACGGTGCCACGGTCATTATCGTCCCCCACTCGCTCCACCTGGCTGAAGCATGCGACGAGAGGGTCCGGATATGACAATGAAGGGGCCGAGAATCTGGGACCTCGTTAAAGAATCGACAACGATGGCGCTGATCCAGCGCACCGTCAGTCTTGTCGTCATGATCATCACCGCGATCATGATCATCACGGTCACGCTCACGACCGGACGAACGGCTGGAGCCGAAAGCGACGTCCTGTCGACAATCGATAAGGATCAGACCCGGACATTCATGATCACAACCCCGGCCAGTGCCAATGTCCATCCTGACGTTATTGACCGCATTGATCAGCTGACGGGTATCGAATGGGCAGCCGCCTTTGGACCGGTCGTTGATGTTCAGCCGTTTGACGGTGGACCACCGTATGGGTTGCGGCCCGCCTGGGGTGACATCATGACGGGTTTCAACGAACCAGACTTCGCTTCCAAAGCCACGTCGACATGGATATCTGCCAGAGCCATAGAGGCCCTGCGATTGGATGGGCCGGCCGGTGGGCTAACAGCAGGGGAGTTGCTGACTACGCCATTATTGGCACCCTCGCAGTGCCGGCGGCAGTCAGCTCCTACGAGCCCTGATCGTTGCCGCCCCAGCGCAGTCCGATGAACTCGTTACCTCAATCGTTATCGCTGCTGACCAGCGGAACATGGTAAATCAAGTGTCGGAAAATGCTCTCTCGGTACTCGATGCTGATGACACTTCGGAGATCACGGTCAGCACGAGCGAGTCTCTCGCCCAACTCAGGTTGATCCTCGAAGGAACATTTGGAGAGTGCCGTCGCCCGATGATTCTCATTGTTTTGGCCGTGACAGTCCTTATTGCCGCGACGATCCTGTCCCGTCTTATCGTGCTACGCCGTAAGGACTACGGGCGCCGACGCGCTCTCGGCGCGACGAGAGGGGCGATCATCTACCTTATCCTGTCCCAGCTCACCCAGCTGGCGGTAGTTGGCGTGGCCATTGGTCTACTTGCCTCAATGGGAATCATGAGAGCAAGCGAGACACCGATGCCCGACGGCAACTTCCTGGTTGCGTTTTCCATACTTGCCATCATCACCGTCGAGATCGCAGGAGTCATCCCTGCCCTCATGGCAGCTTACCGTGATCCCCTCGAGGAACTCCGGGTCCCATAGGGAAACAGCAGGCGTTGCCTGTGAGTCCACGTCAGCTGTTGTATACCAAGCAACCGCTGTAGCCACACCGGCCCGAGAGGCCTAGAGCAACCGCTGTAGTCACACCAGCCGCTGATGCCTAGAGCGACCGTTGCATTCACACCTGATGGACAACTGATTGGTTGCGGTGCTCGTTCCGTTGCTAGGAGACTCTCTTGACTCGCTCTGCTGCGATGATCGCGTGGCGTTCTTCTTCGCTCATGCCACCCCACACGCCGTAGGGCTCTTGGGTGTCGAGAGCGTGCTGCCTGCACATCTCCAATACCGGGCATTTCGCACAGACCTTCTTGGCGGCCTCGGCGCGGCGCCTGCGGGGGCCGCCGCGCTCACCCTCCGGGTGGAAGAAGTGATTGGGGTCCATGGATCGGCATAGCCCGTCCAACTGCCACTCCCAATTGTCTGAAAGCGGTCCGGGGAGTCGGTGGATGTCAGCCACGGAGCTTTCACCCCTTCCTAGGTGTCGCGACCGGTGAAATGTCCAGATGATCGAGTTAACCATCTAGTGCCAAGTCGATGTTTGGCGTCATGTCAACGTTTCGTTCGTTTCTCCATTTTTGACCCGGGTACAATTGATGTCAACAGAATTCACGGGGAGTCGGTGGGGAGTGCTTCCCAGACGAGTCTCACACTGAGGAGGATCGCCACTCGAGAAGGAAAGAATTATGGTAGAGGGGTGAGCAACGAGAATCATGACCCCTTTGGCTTTATTGGACTGACCTACGATGATGTCCTCCTGCTTCCCGGAGAGACGGACGTGATCCCGTCCGAGGTGGACACCTCGGCGCGGCTCACCAAGGAAATCAACATCAAGATCCCCCTCGCCTCGGCGGCGATGGACACGGTGACAGAGGCCCGCATGGCGATCGCCATGGCTCGCAACGGCGGCATTGGTATTCTGCACCGCAACCTGTCCATTGAGGACCAGGCCCACCAGGTCGACCTCGTGAAGAGGACCCAGACGGGCAAGATCACGAACCCAGTGACAATCGGCCCCGACGCCACACTCGACGAACTCGATGCTGTCTGCGGCCAGTACCGAGTCTCCGGACTTCCCGTTGTTTCCCCCGACAACAAGCTTCTTGGCATCTGCACGAACCGTGACCTGCGGTTCACACCGGTCGCCGAATGGGGGACGACCCTAGTTCGCGACGTCATGACCTCCGAGGGGCTCATTACCGGCCCCTCCAACATCAGCCACGAAGAAGCAACTTCTCTTCTACGCAAATACAAGCGCGAGCGCCTGCCGCTAGTTGATGAAGACGGTACGCTGACCGGCCTCATCACCGTCAAGGACTTCGTTCGCTCCGAACAGTTCCCGGACGCATCGAAGGACTCCAACGGCCGTCTCCTTGTCGGAGCTGGCGTCGGCTACTTTGGTGACGCCATGCAACGCGCCGAGGCACTCGCAGAAGCAGGCGTTGACGTACTTGTTGTCGATACCGCAAACGGACAAGCCAAGCTTGCCCTCGACATGATTCGTTCCCTCAAGGGATCCCCCGCCTTCGATGACGTCCAGATCATTGGCGGTAACGTCGCAACCTACGAAGGTGCGAAGGCACTTGCCGAGGCCGGTGCGGACGCGGTCAAGGTTGGTGTTGGCCCCGGCTCTATCTGCACAACCCGCGTCGTTGCCGGTGTTGGCGTCCCCCAAATCACCGCGATCTACGAGGCCGCGAAGGCATGTAAGCCGCTCGGTGTTCCCGTGATCGGCGATGGTGGTCTCCAGTACTCCGGTGACATCGCTAAGGCACTCGTGGCCGGTGCAGATTCCGTCATGATCGGCTCTCTCCTCGCAGGCTGCGAAGAGTCGCCCGGTCAGCTTGTTCTCATCAACGGCAAGCAGTACAAGGCATACCGCGGCATGGGATCGCTCGGAGCCATGGCTTCCCGTGGTAAGCAGTCCTTCTCAAAGGACCGCTACTTCCAGGCCGACGTGTCCTCCGACGACAAGATCGTCCCCGAAGGGATCGAAGGCAAGGTCTCCTACAAGGGCACCCTTGGCACCGTCACCCACCAGCTCGTCGGTGGCCTCCACCAGTCAATGTTCTACGTCGGTGCACATAGCATCCCCGAGCTCAAGGAGAAGGGCAAGTTCATCCGGATCACCCCGGCTGGCCTTAAAGAATCCCATCCCCACGACATCACGGCAATCGCCGAGGCACCGAACTACAGCACCAATTAGTTCCGGGATTGGAGAATCAACTAGTTTCAGTATTGGAAAATTCAGCTACTAGTCGTTCTCTGACCTAACAGTCGTTCTCTGAGCTAACAGTCGTTCTCTGAGCTAACAGTCGTTCTCTAAGAACCTCGAGAGGGACCCACTCATTGCAGTGGGTCCTTTTCGTTGACGGGAGCTCTCTCGTTCATTTGTCGAGTGGCCCCGGCTTGATCGACACATTGCCGGAGTGCTGGTCTCCCAACGGACAACTGCCCGAACATGGGATCGCGGGCAGGATTTGGTCGTGGCAGGTGATGTGCGCTGTAAGGATGCGCTGAGTCTCTTCGTGGAGTTCTTGAAGTTGGGGCTGTGGGTTACAGGTAAGTGAACTCTAATGCGAATGAGGGTTTTCTCATCAAAGCTCATGGGTTGCTTTCCTTTTAGGTTTCCATACTGGAATCAACGCGGGGCCGCAGTTGGGCGCGCCGGCGATGTTTCTTGAAAGGGAGCATAGACATGAACATTCATTGGATCCTTGCTGGTGTCGTTATCGCATTCGCACTCACCAGCGTTGCAGGGGAGAAGTCATTACGCCGCCGGCTCACCGACTACCGTCCCACCCAGATCTTTGCTGTCGGAGCCGGAATCATTCTTGCCCCAGCAAATATTAGGGCGGCCCTCGGTGGCTTCTCGCCCACCCTCGAATCGATCACTATCGCAGTAACGTGCGCCGCGATTGTTGGGATCATGCTGACGTACGCACTGCACACGATCCGCAAGTCCCAGGCACCCCAGCCCAGGAGGATCCTGGCGATTGGTGCACATCCGGACGATCTTGAACTTGCTGCCGGCGGCACCCTGGCTCGCCTTGCAGACTCGGGCCACGAAATTAACGCGATTGTTATGAGCACGGGCACCAACGGTGGAGATCCGAAGGTAAGGATCAATGAGGCGAAGGAAGGCGCAGCTTTCCTCGGTATCCGTGACTGCACTGTTTACGACTTTGAGGACACGAACCTTGAGGGTGACATGACGGGCATGATCAAGGCCATCGAGAACAAGATCAGGTCCTTCAACCCGGACATCATCTTCACGCACTCGGCTAATGACCAGCACCAGGACCACCACGCTGTGCACTTGGCAACGCTCCGTGCGGGTCGCCGCCATCCCGCTATCCTCTGCTTCGAATCGCCCTCGGCTACGAGCGAGTTCTCGCCCCAGGTTTTCGTTGACATCGATGACTATGTCGAGGTCAAGAACTCCGCCATCAAAATCCATGACAACCAGAAGAAGAAGCCGTACATGACTGCTGAGCGCGTCTCCGGTATGGCTCACTTCCGTGGCGACCAGGGCAAGCTTGGTAACGCCGAAGGTTTTGAAGCCGTTCGCTTCAATGCGTTCAAGGGGCTTTCTAATGAAGGTACTTCTCACAGGAGCGGGTGGCCCCGCAGGTCGTGCCCTATACCCGCAGCTTATTGCCAAGGGCGTGCGCGTCACACGAGTTGACATGGTTCCCGGTATTGGAGTCGGTCAGGTTCCCGCCGCCCGCGACCCGCTGTTCCTTAAGGCAATCAGCCAGATCATTGCCAGTGAAGGGATCGATGCGATCATCCCAACCGTCCAGGAAGAACTCCCCGTCTTCGCACGTGCCATCCTGCCGATCCCTGTCCTTATCTCATCACCCGACGCCGTTGATACGGCGGATGACAAGTGGCTGACTTACCACGTCCTTAACCGGGCAGGTGTCGCCACCCCGATCTCAAGCACCCCCGAATCGATCAATACGGAGATTCTGGAGATCATGGGGGAGCGCGTTATTTCCAAGCCCCGCATGGGACGTGGCGGACGCGGCGTTACCGTCCACGAGAACCCGCACTCCTGGGAACTTGCCGAGCTACCTGAAGGAATAATCATCCAGGAGTTTGCCGGCGGTGTTGAATATGCTCCGAACGTCTTTATCTCCCCGAACAGGACCGAATGCGTTGTCCTTCAAAAGACTGAACTTGCACACGGGATCCACGGCAACGCCGTGTCGACCGAGGTCGTTGACGACCAAGAGATCGCGGATCTTGCGATCAAGGCCGCCAAGACCCTAGGTATTTTTGGTCCCGCCGATGTTGATATTCGCAGGAAAGACAACGGTGAACCCGTCGTCCTAGAGATTAACGCTCGGTTTGGTGCGAACTCGATGAAGGCCCCGATCATCCTCGAAGCAGCCCTGGAAAGCTACCGCGATGCTCTGCCTCATTTAGGGGTAAACCGCGAGGTGATTGTGTGACCTGGCTAGAGATTCTCGTAGCCATCCCGTTCGTTGTTCTCACGGTCGTTGGGCTACTCATCCCCATGTCCGCGATCCTCGCTGCATTACGACCCAAGGTTGCCCCGGCAACCAAGCACTCGGTGCCCTATGTTTCCGTCATTGTTCCCGCCTACAACGAAGGTGTGGTCCTGGCTGCCTGCCTCGACTCGATCCTGAACTCCGGTTATCAGAAGCTGGAACTCATCGTCGTGGACGATGGGTCGACCGATAACACTGCTGAGGTTATGGCGGAGTACGCGGATCGTGCCATCACGATCTACAAGGAGAACGGCGGTAAGGGCTCCGCCCTCAACGCCGGGATCGCACGCGCCACAGGAGAGATTCTGATCTTCGTTGATGCTGACGGCATCTTCACCCAAGACACCATCCCGAACATGCTTGCTGGCTTCCGCCACAAGTTCGTCGGAGCGGTCTGCGGTAACGACCAGCCGGTCAACACCCACAACGCTCTCACCCGAATCCTTGCCCTCATGACCCACACTGGTACGGGACTGGCACGCCGTGGCCTAGCCCTTCTCGGCATGCTTCCCATTGTTGCCGGTAACTCCGGCGCCTTCCGTGCCTCCGCTATCCGCAAGGTTGGTGGTTTCCGGGAAGATACCCTCGGTGAAGACCTCGAGCTCACGTGGCGAGTGCAGGAAGCCGGATACGAAGTCGAGTTCGCCGCCGATGCGATCGTTCTGGCCGAAGTGCCAGACAACCTGACGGCACTATGGAAGCAGCGCGTCCGGTGGGCCCGCGGCCTTATCCAGACCATCCGCAACCATCGAGCAGAATTCCTGACACCCTTCAGGTCCATGTTCCACCTGTACCTGCCGATCAACGTGTTCTCACAGCTGATCCAGCCCGTCGTACAGTTACTTGCTCTCATAGCTGTCCCGGTTCTGATTATGACGGGAATTGGCACGGGAGTGGGATGGGCGAGCGGGCTCCCCAGCATCTGGATCGTCCTCGGCTTCAGCCTCTCACTGTTCAACATCATCCTTGCCCTCCTTTTGGACAAGGCATGGCGGGACTTCCGACACCTGATCGTCGTTCCCCTGCTCCTACCGTTCTCACTCTTCCTTTCCTGCGTAACCGTCGCAGCTATCTGGAAAGAGTTCACGGGACAAGAACAGAAATGGAACAAGCTTGAACGCACCGGCCTCCAAACAGTCAATGCGTGAATGACATCTACCCCGGTTGCTGCCGGGCAATGACACCAGACTGGCGTGAGTGAAGCGCTCGCGGTACGCCAGGGGCGGGGGCTTACAGCCCCCGCCGAACTGATTCTGCACATGATCAACGATGATCGTGCGGGAGTCGGGGAGGGGTGCGTGGGCGGCTGGTGAGGCTAGTGCCGGCTTGCGCCGCTACCCTGCAGGAGTGAGTCGTTTTCAACGTGATGAGCTTCTGGAACTAGAGAATGCGGGATGGCAGGCACTCTGTGATTCCACGGGAGGTACTTTCTACGGTGACCTCATGACAGAGGATGCTCTCTTTATCCTTGTGAACGGTACTGCTATGACTCGCGAGCAGATCGCGGGCTTGCTAAATGGGGCCCCGGGCTGGGATTCCTATGAGATCACCGATGCTCGGATGATCGAGGTAAGCGAGGACGTTGCCGCCCTTGTTTATCGGGCGACCGCGACTCGTGCTGACTTGCCTGAACCCTTCACGGCAGTCATGACCAGCCTTTACCGGCGTATTGAGGGCCGTCTACGTCTCGCCCTCTACCAGCAGACAACGATCACGCACTGAATCAACGCCGATTTGGCGCGAGTGGAGACGGGGACGATTGCTCAGAGTTGTCGTCAGCTAGCCATAGTCGTCGGTTATTCAGATTCGTCGTCAGGTTGGCCGAGGTCGGAACCGAGGGGCCACGACGGATCAGCGTCTGGGGTACGTCCCTTGCTTGCGAGCCACTCATTGAAGCCCGTTGCCCACTTCTCATGGGCCTGCTTCTGTAGCTCGTGGAGCTTACGGAGGGAGGACACCTTGAGGACAGCGTGCTCCGCAGTCATGGCCTTGAGGAGCTTCAGGGTAGCGACGACATCGTTGTGAGCGTCGTGGAAACCACCAGCATCAATCCGGTAGATGCCGATAAGGGTTTCGAGACGGCGCGGGCCCTTGCGGTACGGATCGAGCAACCTGTCTAAGACGAGCGGATCGAGGACGGGGGAGGGTTCGCCTCCGAGCTGATCGGTGATGGTGGCAAGGCCGTGCCGTGCCAACTCGGATTCCATGAGGCTGAGGTCGAAGGAAGCGTTGAAAGCGACAACGGGATGCTTCTGCTCAAGATGGCTAACAAGAATATCCCGGATCTCAGTGAGTACTTCGATCGGGTCCCTACCTTCGGCGCGCGCCTTTGCGGTGGAAATACCGTGAACTTCTTGAGCTGCCGTTGGAATCTCCACACCTGGATTGGCGAGCCAGCCATAGGTCGTCGGTTCGTCGCCGGTGACGATGATTGAGGCTGTGACCAGGCGAGAGTGCTTCGGGCTCACTCCGGTGGTCTCGGTATCGAAACCGACGAGTGGTCCTTCGGTCCAGTGAGCGCTTGTCGACATGTATTGATTCTACGCGGGCGACGGGCAAATAATCCCTCATCATCGTTACACTGGGATGCATGGTACAAGAGGTAGAAATTGGACGCGGCAAGCGAGCACGGGTTGCCTACACACTCGACAAGGTAGCGGTCGTTCCGTCTAGGCGGACGAGAGACGCGACGGATGTGTCGACAAGCTGGCAAATTGACGCCTACTACCTCGACATTCCAATCATGGCAGCACCCATGGATTCCGTGACCTCCCCGGAAACAGCGATTGCCATGGGTGAGTTCGGCGGCGTGGGCGTTCTCGACCTCGAGGGTCTGTGGACCCGCTACGAGGATCCCACCTCAATCCTTGAAGAGCTTGCAAACATGCCGGCGGATCGGGCCGGTGTCCGCATGCAGGAGGTCTACCGGGAGCCCATTAAGCCCGAGCTCATCACTGCCCGTCTTTCTGAGATTCGGGATGCTGGAGTTACCGTGGCAGGTGCCCTGTCACCACAGCGCACCCAGGAACACTGGCGCGCAGTTGTCGAAGCCGGTGTTGACCTCTTCGTCATTCGCGGCACCACGGTCTCTGCGGAGCACGTCTCCTCCAATCGTGAGCCCCTGAACCTCAAGCGTTTCATCTACGAACTCGACGTGCCCGTTATTGTCGGTGGAGCCGTCACCTACACGGCTGCTCTTCACCTCATGCGTACTGGGGCGGCAGGTGTGCTCGCCGGCTACGGTGGCGGAGCCTCCTCAGCTAACCGCCGCACCATCGGCGTGGCGTCCCCCATGGCAACAATCGTTGCCGACATCGCGGCGGCCCGCCGCGACTACCTCGACGAATCTTCCGGACGTTACGTCCATGTCATCGCTGATGGTTCCGTGTCGTCCTCCGGTGACATCGTTAAGGCTCTTGCCTGCGGTGCGGACGGCGTCATGCTGGGTACGGCTCTTGCTCGTGCTGCCGAGGCCCCCGGACGTGGCTGGCACTGGGGTGCGGAAGCACGCCACCCGAAGCTTCCCCGTGGTGAGCGCGTCTGGGTCGGCAACGAGGGTTCACTCGAATCGATCCTGTTCGGTCCCGCCCACAATGCTCGCGGCGTTTCCAACCTTGTTGGGGCGCTGCGCCACGCTATGGCCTCCTCTGGATACTCGGACCTGAAGGAATTCCAGCGAGTCGAGATCGTCGTCCAGCCCGACTAAGCACTGTCGAAATTCAACCGACTGATCGGCACCTTTAGTATCTAACTGATTCAACATGGCTGAGACCCTGCCCGAGTGGCAGGGTCTCACTGTGGATATAGGACTTGATTCATTGAAATAAGGTCTTGTCGCTGAGATGGACTCTAACCTTAAGGACGAACGTTGAAGGAGGCTCCGATCGTCAACGTTCCAACGGATGTTCCCGGCTAATTCAACGTAGCTTCCTGCCTACTGTTCCGGGTCCTGCCTGCGGCGTAATGCCCCGCCGACAATGCGATGCCCAAACGACAATGCGGTGCACCGCTTACGACCTGGTTTCCTGCCTTTGATATTTATTCTGCCGAGCAGTGAAGTAACGACTGGGGGATTAGGAGCAGCACTTCATTAAGTGAGCTCTTCTCTGAATCCGTGAAGCTAACTTGTTGGGCTTCGCGGTGATGGGGGCGATGGCCAAAGGGCCGTACGCGATTTGGTGAATGTCCGTTTTTGCCGAACCGGGACCATTCGCCATGTTTTCTTCTTCCCGGTGGGGGACAATTGGGACGACACCTCATGACGTCAAAGGAGAAATGAAGTGACTGCAGAATTTCGCATCGAACACGACACGATGGGCGAAGTTAAGGTGCCTGCCAAGGCCCTCTATCGAGCACAGACCCAGCGAGCAGTGGAGAACTTCCCGATCTCGGGCAAGGTATTGACTTCCCACCACATCAGCGCACTCGGACAGGTCAAGCGCGCCGCCGCTCTTGCCAACGCCGAACTCGGTGTCATCGACGAGGATAAGGCCAAGGCTATTGCGGCTGCCGCTGAGCAGGTCATTGCTGGAGACCACGATGGTGAGTTCCCGATCGACGTGTTCCAGACTGGTTCCGGCACGTCCTCGAACATGAACACGAACGAGGTCATCTCGACCATCGCAACCCGCGACTCCGGGATCGAGATCCACCCCAACGACCACGTCAACGCATCCCAGTCCTCGAACGACGTGTTCCCGTCCTCGATCCACATCGCGGCCACGGAAGCAGCTGTCCGCGTTGTTGTTCCCAAGCTCACGGTCCTCGCAGAGTCGCTGGAGAAGAAGGCCGAAGAGTTCAAGGACGTCGTCAAGGCCGGCCGCACCCACCTCATGGATGCAACCCCAATCATGCTTGGCCAGGAGTTCTCGGGCTACGCCCAGCAGATCCGCAACGGCATTAAGCGCGTTGAGGCCACAATCCCGCACCTCGCTGAACTTCCCCTCGGCGGAACCGCCGTCGGCACGGGCATCAACACCCCCGCAGGCTTCTCTGCGCGAGTCATTGAGCTCATTGCCGAGAACACCGGACTTCCGTTCGTTGAGGCCCCGAACCACTTCGAGGCGCAGGCCGCACAGGACTCCCTCGTTGAAGCGTCTGGTGCACTCCGCGTTGTTGCAGTCTCGCTCGTCAAGATCGCGAACGACCTGCGTTGGGCAGGCTCCGGCCCCCGCGCCGGTATTGGCGAAATCAACCTTCCCGACCTTCAGCCGGGATCGTCGATCATGCCGGGCAAGGTTAACCCTGTCCTCCCCGAAGCCACCGTTCAGGTTGCTGCCCAGGTCATCGGTAACGATGCTGCAATCGCCTTCGCGGGCGCTCAGGGTAACTTCGACCTGCTCGTCATGCTCCCCGTCATGGCACAGAACCTCCTCGAGTCGATGAACATCGTCGCGAACGTCTCCGAGGTTCTTGCCGAGCGCTGCATCGATGGCATTACCGCCAACGTTGAGCGCGCGAAGGAGCTTGCTGAGTCCTCACCGTCGATCGTCACCCCGCTCAACCGCATCATCGGTTACGAGAACGCCGCGAAGATCGCGAAGCACTCCGTCAAGGAGAACATCACGGTCCGCCAGGCAGTCATCGATCTTGGTTTTGTTGAGCGTGGCGAGATTACCGAAGAGCAACTGGATGTGGCACTCGATGTTGCGTCAATGACCCGTCCAGCGACGAAGTAAAGTCCCGCGTTTTTGGTAAGGATTCGTAAGGATTTAGCATTCTTATCGATAAGACTGAGGGTTCTTGCATAATTTAATAGAATCTATCTCACAACGAGGCCCCGGAAACGATGCTAGCGCACCGATCCGGGGCCTCGTTGTATTCGCATAAAAAGTGCTCTATGCACAATTTTTCCACTGCTTCTCTGAAGTGTTCGGTATTGCTGACACCGTTTGTTTATATGGATTATGCGCGGGATGCGTGGAGAGTACAGGAAAACGTGGTTCGTACGGCAATAGGAATAGCCTTTGCTTTTGTTGGAGTATTCATCGGTGCGGGATTTGCATCGGGCCAGGAGGCCCTGCAGTACTTCGTGGCTTTTGGCCTTGATGGCATCTGGGGCGGACTCCTCACCGTAGCCTCACTGACTTTTGCTGGACTCGTCATGCTGGCCCTCGGAAGCTACTTTAGGGCAGGGGAGCATTCTGTTGTCTTCACGAAGATCACCCACCCCGCCGTTGCACGGTTCCTTGACGTGGCAATCATGGTGACTCTTTTCGCCACCGGCATGGTCATGATTGCCGGCGCAGGATCCAACCTGGAGCAACAGTTCGGCTGGCTGACGTGGGCCGGTTCCGTTCTCATGGTTATTCTTGTCTGTCTCACGGGACTTCACGACGTTGATCGAGTCACCGTTGTCATCGGTGCCGCCACCCCGGTCATTGTTATCTGCATCGTGGCTGCCTGCGTCTACTCGATCATCAATGCTCCCGGAACTCTTGCGGAGCTTGAACCACAGACTGAACTGGTTGCGACGACACTGCCGAACTGGTGGGTTGCCAGCATCAACTACGTGGGCCTCGGCCTCATGGTGGGTGTCTCCGTGGCGATCGTCATGGGAGGAGCCAACCATTGGCTGAAAGCGTCCGCCATTGGTGGTGCCACCGGCGGCCTCATTGCCGGTCTCCTCATGCTTCTCGCGATCGTCGCCATATTTTTTGCTATCGGTGACGTGTGGGATGCTGAGCTCCCGATCCTTGAGCTCGTCAACCGCATCAGCCCCGTCTTTGGATATGTCATGGCGATCATCGTTTTCGCCATGATCTACAACACCGCGATCGCGATGTTCTACGCCTTCGCTAAGCGCGCCACCGCTAACAAGCCCAAGCAGTTCTGGCCTGTCCTTGTCGCCTCCTCGCTTGTTTCTTTCGCGGTCTCTTTCGTTGGCTTCAGCGAACTCGTTGGCTACGTATACCCGGCCATTGGCTACGTTGGTATGGCACTCCTTGTCATCCTCGGTGTTGCCTGGGTGAAGGGCCGAACCAAGGTCAGGGAAGAGATTGAACGACGCGGTCGCATCCGTTCCCTGATCCGCCGCAAACTCGACCCTGCCAAGCGCTTTACCAAAAGGCATGAGGCCCAACTGTCGGATGAAATCAGTGCCTCTCCCGTTGATGACAGGCATCTGCAAAACGATGCTCACGAATTCGTGCACCGCGAGCTGGTTGCGGATGACTCGGTGGACTACCCTGTTGCGGAAAGCGTCGATGAACCCGTTGCTGTGGTGGAACGCTAACTCCCAGCCAGGCAGCGTCATGGCAGGCAACAGAACCTCGGTAAACCGAATGTGAAGCAGGTTCCTCAGCCGAATAGTGGCACCCAGACCAGAACCACATTCTGAAACCCTGCAAGATTGTTGCTCAACCTGTCATAAGACAGTCTTGTCCCCGCCTAATGCGGCCGGCTGTTGTTGACGTCATAGTGCCAAAAGGTGTTTATGAAGGGTTTCTCATTTAGGTTTCCTTTCCATTTCATTTGTGGGTTGTTTACTTAAAGCATCAAGGGAAGAACAGAACTTCCGAAGAAAGCATGTGAAAGGAAGACACACAATGTCGAAGAAGCTTTGGATTGCAACCGGAACCCTCGGAGTTGTCTCCGTCCTGGCAGGCACTGGCATGGCCGTGGCCGACAACGGTGATGACGTGCAGCGTCCGGCCGGTGTTGAGATTAACGAGAACAACCAGTCTGCACAGACCGCTGGCGAGACCCAGTCGGCACAGTCCACGGTCTCGGCGGTTTCTGCTCAGACCACGGTCTCGGCAGTCTCCACCCAGTCTGCTGTCTCGACCGTTTCCGCTGTCTCCACGGTGTCTGCTGTTTCTGCTAAGTCTGCTGTATCGCCTGTTTCGGCTCCGTCGGCGCAGAGCCCGGCTACTGCGAAGGCTCCGGTTGCTACGAAGGCACCGGCACCGGCTCCGGCTCCGGTGTACTCGGCTCCGTCTCCGGTGTCGGCTCCTTCGCCGGTTTCGGCTCCTTCGCCGGTGTCGGCTCAGTCTGCGGTGTCGGCTCCCTCGGCTGACTCGGGTTACTCCGCTCCTTCTGCTGATTCGGCTGACTAAGCCAGTCTTGATGCAAGGCAAAGTCCCTGCGCAACACTAAATAACTCGTCAATTCCTAAAGGCCCGCCACACGCGGGCCTTTAGCCTTCCCCGGGGCAACTGCGAGTGACAGGGCTAAGCATCGCATGATGACCTGGCTCTGTTGAGTGGATGGATCCGGACTGTGCGAGACTGGGCCGGTGCTAGATGGCAAGGCGGCTGAAGCGCATGCGGCAAAGATGAGGGGACTAGTTACTGCCGGGGTAGACATGTCGGTGGATGCTCGGTTCGTTGATGTTCTCTGCCGGAGGGGATCTCACATACTCGATATTGGGTGTGGGATCGGGAACGCAGTACGTGCGTTGAGGACGGCAGGTCATGAAGCCTACGGAATTGATCCAAGTGAGCGGGTTCTCTCGGTTGCTTATGAGCTTTCGACAGCTGACTGGTTTAGGTCGCTCTCTGCTCAGAGCGTCAGTGTGGATTCTCTGGCACGGGCGGCTTTGCCGGTCGAATACGATGCGATTCTCATGACCGGGAATGTCCCGGCGTTCCTTTCTTCCGAAGAACTTGAATCCGTTATGTGCTCGGTAGCACTTCTTCTCAACGATGGCGGGATTCTTGTTATTGGAACAACCACTGCATCACGCGGGGGCCCACGTGATCAGGATCGAATTGCGGAGAGCGTAGATCTGAAACTCCTGCACCGCTACTCTGACTGGCACCTCACTCCATGGTCTCGGAATTCCCCCTGGACGGTGTCAGTGTTTGGGGGCGAAGGTCAACGAGACTTTGGTAGCGGTCCCGATGGGATATTTACTCTGCCGTAGAGTTCTGTCGGCTATGGATCGGATTTGTCTGACTAACGGATCGGGCTTTTCTGATTAACGGATCGCTCGGTCCCATTGCGGAAAATTAACGTAGCTGTGCACGATCGTTTCGGTGGTTGGTCTGTGCAAACGGGAGCTGTGGCAGTAGCGTAGGGGCGTGGATGTTGCCGGACTTATTCTTGTAGGCCTCGCTATTGCGATTGGCCTCATCGGAACGATTATTCAGCTCTATCCCGGCCTGCCAATTATTCTTATTGCGGTCGGGATATGGGCGGCATTTACCGCCACGGCGGCCGCCTGGTGGGTCTTTGCCGCTGTCGCCCTCCTCATCGTTCTTGCTTACGTCTTATCGTTTGTTATCCCCGCCAAGGTGATGAGAAACGAGGGGACCCCGTGGAGTGCCATGACGGTGGGGATCATCCTCGCATTCATAGGTTTCTTCGTTATCCCCGTTATCGGCATGCCGATCGGCTTTGTCGTCGGTGTTTACGCGGCCGAGTGGTATCGCCTGCGCAGCACTGAGAGGGCATGGGCCCAAACAAAGTCCGCTCTCAAAGGTGTGCTTCTGTCGATCCTCATTGAGCTGATTGCTGGTTCCCTGAGTGCGGGCCTGTGGATTCTCGGGCTCTTCATAACGTAACGAGTCGTTATGGCGTAATACGTTGTTCCCTCGGTGCAGGTCATGTTTGGGAATGATGGAAAGCTACGGGGCCGCGATTATTCGCGGCCCCGGGCTGTTGTCGTTGGTGATTGACTGTCGGTTTCGGCAGTCCGGTGAGTGCCTACAGGCTGTCGACGACGGCGCTAGCGTTGAAGCGGTAGACGTTGGTTTCGCGCTTCTCGAATCCGCAACGCATGTAGAGACGGTTTGCTGCCTCGCGGGTTGGGCGGGAGGTGAGGTCAACTGACTTGGCGCCGAGCTTGTCGGCGTAGGCGACCGCTTCTTCGATGAGTTTGCGGCCGGCTCCCTGGCCGCGGGCGGCCCCAGAGACAACGACGTCCTCGACCCAGGCGCGGAGCCCGGTCGGGATCTTAAACGTGGCAAGGGTCAGCATTCCAACGATTGCATTGGTTTCGTCGTGACGGAATGCAAAAAGGTAGACCATCTCCTGCGCGAGAAGATCATCGACCTGCTCCTCGGTGAGAAGGGAGGCGGACTTGGAGAGCTGCGGGAGCAGCTCATTGATCGCTTCGACAACTTCAGGGGTGGAAACGGTCATCAATTCTACGGACATCGGTAATCCTTCCGGGTCTCTTCGGGTTCCAGTTTGCCACCGCTTGATGATCAATGTGGTGCTCTGAGGACGGTGCGTCCCAAAATTGTCCCCACATCAATAGCCTTTTAGGGGCGACTTTGGTCATGGTGGGCTGGTGCGGCCGGCGACCTTTTGGCAATGGTGGGCGATCTCGCGGGGCCGTAAGGGCGCTTAATCGTCCGGAGTCCGATAGGCTAACAAGCGGATAAATTCGATCGGGAGGGACTCGACACATCATGACCACATCACCTTCGGATTCTTCGCCAGTTCTTGGCGATTACAACAAAGATAATAAGAGGCGAGTCCTCCTCAAGCTTTCGGGAGAAATGTTCGGCGGCGGCGCCGTGGGCCTGGATGTTCAGGTTCTCACCCGCGTGTCCGCCGAGATTAAGGCGGCCGTCAACCAGGGCGTCCAGGTTGCCATTGTCGTTGGTGGAGGTAACTTCTTCCGCGGCGTTGAGCTTCAGAACGCCGGCATGGACCGTGCCCGCGCCGACTACATGGGCATGCTCGGCACCGTTATCAACGCCGTCGCCTTGCAGGACTTCCTTGAGCATGCGGGAGTTCCCTCCCGTGTTCAGACCGCGATCAACATGGCTCAGATCGCGGAGCCCTACATTCCACTCCGTTCGATTCGCCACCTCGAGAAGGGCCGCGTCGTCATCTTCGGTGCCGGCGCTGGCATGCCCTACTTCTCGACCGACACCGTATCTGCGCAGCGCGCTCTCGAGTTGCGTTGCGACGAGATCCTCGTGGGCAAGAACGGCGTCGACGGTGTTTACACGGCTGATCCGAACAAGGATCCGTCAGCGAAGAAGCTTGACTTCCTTACCTACCAGGATGCTCTGGCGAAGGGCCTGCGGGTGGTCGACGCTGCGGCGTTCTCCATGTGCATGGACAACAATATGAATATGCGGATCTTTGGAATGGGAGAAGAAGGTGCGGTCACGCGTGCACTTCTCGGTGAAAAGATCGGTACCGTAGTCTCAACAACTCCACTGGAACAGGACAACTCATGATTGACGACATTCTGCTTGATGCAGAAGACAAAATGGAAAAGGCGATCGAGGTAGCTCGCAACGACTTCTCGAACATCCGCTCGGGCCGTGCCAACGCCGGCATGTTCAACTCGATCCTCGTCGACTACTACGGTGCACCGACGCCGCTTCAGCAGCTCGCGACCGTCGCGATCCCCGAGGCTCGTACCGTGACGATCTCGCCCTACGACCGTAGCTCGATCCAGGCGATCGACAAGGCCCTGCGCGAGTCCGATCTGGGAGTGAACCCGACCGACGACGGTCAGTTCCTGCGTATCAACCTGCCCCCGCTCACGGAGGAGCGTCGCCGCGACTACGTGAAGCTGGCCCGCACGAAGGCTGAGGACGCTCGTATCACGATCCGTTCGATCCGCCGCAAGGCCAAGGAAGAGCTCGACCGCATCAAGAAGGACGGCGAGGCCGGCGAGGACGAGGTCGAGCGCGCCGAGAAGGAACTCGAGTCCGTCACCAAGCGTCACACGGACCTTGTTGACCAGATCCTTGACGCCAAGGAAAAGGACCTTCTCGAAGTCTGACATGGAAGCTGTCAAAGGTGATGCGTGGCTGGGGAAGCTCGCACCGAGACCCCCTAAACCACCGGCACCTACCGAGTCGCGGGCAGGAAGGAACCTGCCCGCGGCCATCATCACAGCACTGGCCCTCCTTGGAGCCGTGGGCCTGTCGCTGTTCGTCTGGATCGACAGCTTCATCGTGCTCGTCGCACTGTTCATGATGGTGGGGCTGTGGGAAGCCGCAGGAGCATTCTCCACCCGCGGGTTCTACATCCCGGTCCTACCACTGTGGATCTCCGCGGCTGGCATAGCAGCCGCAACCTGGTTCTACGCCGACGTTGGCCTGCTCGTCACGTTCTCATTCGCTGCCATGCTCGTCATAGCGTGGCGGTTTAGAGCCGGCGGGAAGTGGGCAGCACGCGACTGTGCAGCCGGTGTTTTCGCGCTTTCCTGGATTGGCCTGCTCGGCGGTTTTGCCGTGCTGCTTGCCGGCATGGAGAACGGTGCCTGGGCAGTCATTACCTTTGTTATCTTGCCCGTGGCATCGGATACTGGCGGCTACTTCGCCGGTGTCCTGTTTGGCAAGCATCCGATGGCGCCGACGATCTCGCCTAAGAAGTCTTGGGAAGGTTTCGCCGGTTCAATCATCACCGCCATGATCATCGGCGTGCTCTGCGCGCACTTCGCTCTCGACATTCCGGCCTGGTGGGGAATTATCCTCGGCGTGTGCTGCACAATCGCGGGAACCGCAGGAGATCTATCCGAGTCGCTCCTCAAGAGAGACCTGGGCGTGAAAGATATGGGGTCGATCTTCCCCGGGCACGGTGGCGTGCTCGACCGCGTCGACTCGATCCTCGTGTGCGCACCGGTTGTCTACATTCTGCTTCTTGCGGCCACGGGCGGCTTCGCGGCGTAGCCGACCGGCTGTTTCATCAGCCGCGCATGGCTCCGTAAGGCAACGACTTGTTGCGCCTCTGCGAATTCAATGATTTGTTGCTTTTCGATGCTTGACCGCATCGTTGACTGAGTCACTTGCCTTTCGTGAGCGTGACGGACCTTTCTTATCTGTGGGTGTCAACTCCCAGTCTCATTTGAGAGACTTGGCGGGTGACTAACTCGAAGCCCCGCCAGGTCAGGCCCGCCGTCGAATCCGGACCCCGTCCGGTCCTTACGTTCACCGCGCAGCGACGCGGCAAGCCTCCCCGCCATTTTGCCGACCTTTCGGTCGAGGAGCGGAAGGAGGTCGCTGAGAAACTTGAGATTCCAGGGTTCCGCATGGACCAGATCGCCAGGCAGTACTACGTGCACCGCAACGCGGACACGTCAACAATGACCGACCTGCCGGCGGCGGACCGCGAACGCCTCGGCGAGGTTCTGTTCCCGCCGCTCCTTGAGAAGGTCCGCGACCTCGAAGCAGACGGTGGTTCGACCGTGAAGACTCTGTGGAAAATGCATGACGGCGTCATGGTTGAATCCGTTCTCATGCGCTACCCGGACCGGGCCACCCTGTGCGTGTCCTCCCAGGCCGGTTGTGGCATGGCGTGCCCGTTCTGCGCAACCGGACAGCAGGGTTTCACCCGCAATCTCTCCACGGCTGAAATCATGGAGCAAATCCGCCAGGCCCACCTCGCGTGCGAGCGCGGCGACCTGGGCGAAAAGGTTCGCCTCACCAACATTGTGTTCATGGGCATGGGGGAGCCCATGGTCAACTTCAAGGCCGTGTTCAACTCGCTGCACCGGATCTGCGATCCGGCACCCTCCGGGTTCGGCATGTCTGCGCGCGGTGTCACCGTGTCCACCGTTGGACTTGTTCCCGGTATCAACAAGCTCGGGGATCTCGGCCTGCCCGTCACACTCGCCGTCTCACTCCACGCTCCCGACGATGACCTGCGGGATGATCTCATCCCGATCAACTCACGGTTCAAGGTCAAGGAGCTCCTCGACGCATCACGCGAATACTTCGTGAAGACCGGTAGGCGCGTCTCCATCGAATACGCCCTGATCAAGGACATGAACGACCACCAGTGGCGCGCCCAGGCACTCGCAGATGAACTGAACAAGCGTGGGCACGGGTGGGCGCACGTGAACCCCATCCCGCTGAACCCCACCCCGGGATCGATCTGGACCTCGTCGACACGGCGTGCGCAGGACACCTTTGTGCAAACTCTGCGCGATAATGGGATCCAGACAACGATCCGTGACACGCGCGGCTCCGATATCGACGGCGCGTGCGGACAGCTGGCAGCGGAACTGGTTGCCCAGAAAGGCCGGGGATAGTGGCAACGTTTGCGAAGACTGGTGTGTGGCGACGAGGTTATGACATCGATGCCGTGGACGCCTTCTTTGACAAAGCAAAGAAGCTCTACCAGGAAGAAGAACTGTCCGTAGAGCTCGAAGTTGAGAAGATCCGGACCGTGGCGTTCAAACTCGTTCGCAACGGATATGATACCTCCGAGGTCGACCATGCCTTGGACCGGCTCGAGCAGGCCTGCTGGCAGCGGCAACGCGCCCAGGTCGTCTCCGGCGTGGGAAGCCAGGAATGGCTGACCCGGGCCTACGAATCGGCTTCCTCCCTCTACCCGCGCCTGAATAGGCCAAGGGGAGAGCGCTTCAGGGCCCCGAATAAAGGGCAGGGCTACAAGAGGCCCGAAGTTGATGACCTCCTCGATCGCCTCGCGCTCTACTTCGATGGCAAGGGTGACATGAGCGCGGGGGAGGTTACGAACTCCTCGTTCACCATGACTCGCAAGTCCAACGGCTACGACGTTGCCGTTGTTGACGTCTATCTCGATCGGGCCAGCAGTGTCCTCCAGGCAGTCGAATGATCGACATTGTCATTCTCGGCTCCACCGGGTCGATCGGAACCCAAGCTCTTGACGTCGCCCGGCAGCAGGGCAACTTCAACGTTCGTGGACTATCGGCAGGCGGCGGGAATCTCGCGCTCCTCGCACAGCAAGCAGCGGAGTTTAACGTGCCGGTCGTTGGTATCGCGGATCCTTCGAAAGCCGATGAACTAGCGCAGGCACTGAAGAGCGCTGGTTCCGAAGCTGAGATTATGACGGGCGAGAATGCATCCGAGCAGATCGGGGCCCTAGTTCCGAGCGGTACCGTCCTCAACGGCATCACCGGCTCCATCGGCCTCAAACCCACCCTCGCAGCGTTGCGTGCGGGATCCACCCTTGCGCTTGCGAATAAGGAATCGATGGTGGCGGGAGGAACTCTCGTCAAGGAAGCCATGACCCGGCCGGGGCAGATCGTGCCCGTTGACTCCGAACATTCCGCGATCGCCCAGGCGCTCCTTGGTGGCAGGCACGAGAAGGGCCTCACCTCACCGGTCGTGACCGGGAAATCCGAGGTAAAGAAGCTTGTTCTGACCGCCTCCGGCGGTCCGTTCCGCGGCAAGAAGCGCGATGAGCTAACCGGAGTGACGGCCGAGCAGGCTCTCAAGCACCCGACGTGGGCCATGGGACCCGTTGTCACCATCAACTCCTCGTCGCTCATGAACAAGGGCCTCGAACTCATCGAAGCATCCCTGCTGTTCGATATTGACCCGGACGACATTGTCCCCGTCGTTCACCCGCAGTCGGTCATTCATTCCATGGTCGAGTTCATTGATGGATCGACACTTGCCCAGGCATCGCCGCCCGACATGAAACTTCCGATTGCTCTCGGGCTGACCTGGCCGGAGCGCATGGAAGGGATCGCTACCCCCTGCTCGTGGGACAGCCCCGTCCAGTGGACGTTCGAGCCGGTCGACCACGAAACCTTCCCTGCACTCAGCCTCGCGAAGCAGGCACTCAAGGCGGGCCCCCTCCATCCGGCTGTCCTGAATGCCGCCAACGAAGAGGCCGTCGATGCGTTCCTTCGTGGCAGGCTCGGCTACCTCGAGATGGCGTCCCTTGTTGAACAGGTGCTCGGAGAATTTGATTCCCCATCCGTAATCACCCTCGATGAGGTTGCCGCAGCCGAAGACTGGGCGCGTGCCCGGGCACGGGAGATTGCCGCGTGACCATCACCGGACTCATTGTCCTCATCATCGGGATCATCCTTGCCATTGCCCTCCACGAGCTTGGCCACCTCATTCCCGCCAAGCTTTTCGGAGTGAAAGTCCCGAGATACTTCATCGGATTCGGTCCGACACTGTTCTCGAAAACAATTAACGGAACAGAGTACGGGGTGAAAGCAATAGCGCTTGGCGGCTTTGTTTCCCTCTCGGGCATGTATGCCCCATCCAAACCCGGCGCGAAGATCACGAACCGCAAGGGGCAGCTGACGCTCGCCGAAGAAGTGCGGCAAGTATCTGCGGAAGAGCTGGAACCGGGGAGGAAGATCGGGCGTTCTACAAGCTGTCGGTCCCGAAGAAGCTTGCCGTCATGTTCGGCGGTCCCTTCGTTAACCTCCTGATCGCTCTTGTTCTTTCCGCTGTTCTCCTCGTCGGAGTGGGCGCCCCGGCGCTCCTGTCCCAGGTCGGTTCGGTTGCCGAATGCGTGAGCTCGGCCGAATGCACTGACTCCGACCCACAAGGTCCCGCTTCCCAAGCCGGCCTACAACCGGGCGATGAGATTGTCTCCTGGGGCGGTAATGAAACCGAGTCCTGGAACGATGTGCAGCAGGCTATTACCCGCGGCGAGGCGGCCCCGACCGACGTTGTTATCGAACGCGACGGGGAGCGCATGACGCTCACGGTCACGCCTGTTATGCAGGAGAGGCCCGTCGTTGACGCGGAGGGTAACCCGGTCATGGACGGCGATGACTACGTCACCGCTCCCGTGCCCTATGTTGGTATCTCACCCGCAATCGGATTGGAGAAGCAGTCCCTATCGGAGGCGCCTTCGTACCTTGGCAACATGCTGTGGCAGACCGCAGGAATCATTGTTCGCCTGCCCCAGCAGCTGTGGAACCTGACCTCCGATTTTGTGACGGGCCAGGAACGCGACCAGACCGGGATCGTCGGCATCGTCGGTGTCGCCCAGGTAGCCGGTCAGATCACCGGCGCCGATATCGAAGGCTATTCGGGTCTAGAAAAGTCGGCCGATCTCATCAACCTGCTGGTTGCGCTCAACATTTCGCTGTTTGCGTTCAACATGCTTCCGCTCCTGCCACTCGATGGTGGCCACATTGCAGGGGCCCTTTACGAGGGAGCAAGACGCCAGTGGGCGAAGCTCCGCGGCAAGCCAGATCCGGGACCCGCGGACACGGCGAGGCTCATGCCGCTCAGCTACGTCGTTGCTGGCGCGTTTATCCTCATGACCGTGATCCTTGTCGTCGTTGACGTTTTCAACCCGATCAGTCTCTACTGATCGCTGGCTGCAAGTTGATCGCCGGCCACAAGCTGGTCTTCGACTGTCGTCCAACTGCTGATCTGCCACTGGGCACAATCATTGGCTGGCCACGGATCAGGTATTCGGGCAAATTGAATCTTCGTAAAGATGCCGGACGGGGTCTCTTCAATGCAGGTAAGCACGTCTGTCGGAAGACTCTGGACCTGCTCGATAGCCCTCTGACCAGTATCAATCAACTAACGAAAGAGACGGTTCTGTTCCGCAGGTGCGGTTAGCGGACTAGAGTTTAGTGAATGAGGAGAAACGTTCTGCGGCGAGAGGGGAAGACCATGCCAAAGTTTCTGATCTCATTTCCATCCAGCGCGATGAATCTGACGCCCGAGGAACTGGAAGAAGCCGTCAATGATTCGCATGCTGTTTGGCGTGAGGCAGTGGACGCAGGTGTCTGGGTGTTTGGTGGAGCGATCGACGAGGATACGGCGCCAGTTATTGTCGAAGCCGATGGTGCTATGACGCGTGGAACCTATCCTGATTCCGGAAAACTTGACGGTGGGTTTGCGATCTTCGACGTGCCTACCTACGAGGAGGCGGTTGAGTGGGCCGCGAAGATAGCTAAGGCCTGCAAGTGCCCCCAAGAGCTGCGGATCTTCAGTGATGATCCTGAGGCCTAACCAGGCAAGCTTGAGGAGGCCCTAGCCTGGACAGTTGATCCCCGACTGGATAAACGAACCGGAGACCTCCACGTGAAGGTCTCCGGTAAATTTATTGATCCCCTTTCCTCTACGTGCGGTAGATGGGCCACATGGCCCCGGCCCAGAAGCAGATTACGATAAGGATGATGGTGCCTGCCAGGACGGCGATATCGAGGGTGGTGATCGTCAGGTAGGCGAGGCGTAGTTGCCTGCCGCGTCCGTCCTCTTGGGCGTAGGTGAAGCCACGGGTCTCGAGTGCCTCCACGGTTGTTCGTACGTTCTTCGCGGTGTTGAGGAAGATCGGGTAGAAGCTCAGCACCGCCATCTTCACCCAGTGGACGATGGTGCGCCACGCAAAGATGCCGTGTTTTTCTGGTGCCGCCATGCGCAACCGATATCCGTCGAAGACGGTGTTGAACTCTTCAACCATGATGGGGAGCATGCGGTATCCGTAGGAAACGCCGAAGGCCAGCAGGCTGGGTGCCTTGAAAGCGAGCAGAGCATCGGAGAGTTTCTCGGGATCGAGGGAAACGAAGGCCGCCATGGAGGCCATGGATACGGCTCCGAGTTTCAGGTTGAGGACACCGAGGGCGATGAGGGTGTCGAAGTTACCTCCGAAAAGCAGGGAGGCTGCGACGAGGTAGATGATTTCGAATCCGAGCCCAATGATGAACAGGCCAAGGACGAGGGGACCGACGCGGGCGGCGATGACGGAGACGGCACCGAGGAGGAACAGTCCCGCCAGGACGGTCACGTTGTGGGTGAACCAGGGGACGATCGCGAGGATCAGGTACCAGACGATCACAGCCCGGGGATCCATCCTGCTGAACAGGCCGCCGCGGGTCGCGTAGGCGGTACGGATAAGTTCGAGCTTCACCCATTCGATGGAGAGAACATCTCGTTGTTTGCGTGCCATTACACGGCCTCCATGGAGTTCTGCAGGGCGGAAACAAGTTCGTCGACGCTCAGCGGGGGAGGGGTGACTCCCAGTTCGTTGCCGAGGAGAACAACCTGGGGTGGGACCACCCGTGCCCGTGCCAATGTCTCCGGCATAGTAAACAGCTCCCGCGGTTCGAGATCTGCTGCGACCGTGCCGTTTTCGAGAACAATGACTCTATTCGCCCACTCGGCCACCAAATGCATGTCGTGGGTGGCGACTACGGTGCACTCGATGACGCCGGCGAGCTCCGCCAGCATGGTGGTGACGTCCTCGCGGGACGACACATCGAGGGAGGACGTCGGTTCGTCCAGCAGGAGGATCCGGGGCCTCATGGCGAGCCCAATGGCGAGGGTTGCTCGCCTCTGTTGCCCGCCGGACAGTGCTCTGCCGTCTCGATCCGCGAAGTCGGTGAGGTTCACTCGGTTGAGTGTGTCGTCGACAAGTTCTTCCCAGTTCTCGATTCCCCGTCCCTCGGGGAAGAGGGCGATGTCGGAACGGATCGAGTCTTTGAGGAACATCTGCTGGGGATGCTGGTAGAGATAGGCGGCGATCTCGGAGAGCTTGCTGGCCGACCGGCTACGGGTGTTCACCCCGTCGATCTCAACCTCACCGGAGCGAGGCACGGACAGTCCTGCCAGTTGCTTGAGGAGCGTGGTCTTGCCAGAGCCGTTGCCGCCGACGACGGCAATACGGTCCCCCGCATAGAACTCCAGGTTGATGCCCTTGAGGACCGGGAGGACGTCCCCGCCGACGGACTTGTACCCGTGGTGGAGGTCCGTCGTGCGGGCAACGACTCGTTCGGCTGGGCGGTGTCGCGGAAGGGCGGTGACCATGCCGGTTGCCATGCCCCGATCTTCGAGCATTCGGGCGGCGGTGGGCACATCCCTGGGTGCTCTTTCCATTCCCATGGTGGAACAGACCTGGACGACCTGGGGCGCGGGGATACCGTGCTCTTCCAGTTCGTCCGTGCGGTTGACGGCTTCGTCGATGTTAAGATGCCAGACGGGTGCACCATCAGCCATAAGCACGACCGATTTCGCGTATTGTGCGATGAACTCGGCGTGGTGCTCGATGGTGATAATGGTCAGTCCCTGCTCGTTGAGTTCCTGGAGCTGACGATAGATTTCGTGGGCTCGGGCCGGGTCGAGTTCGGCGACGGGTTCGTCAACAACGACGATGTCGGGACGCAGGGCAAGCACGGCGGCGAGTGCCGTCGTGTGTGCCTGCCCGCCGCTGAGTGCCCAGGTGAAGCGGTCAGCGATGTTCTCAATACCAAGGGTGTGAAGAACCTCTGCGGAACGCTCCTCAAAGTCAGCGTGTCCGAAGTTGACGGGACCGAACCTGATCTCGTCACGGACGGTGGGTCGGACCAGCTGGTTCTGGAAGTCCTGGTAGACGTATCCGACCTTGGAGGAAAGGACGGCAACATTCGACTCGAAAGTGTCGATGCCGTCGACGACAACATCGCCTGCGAAGTCGCCGTTCCAGTAGTGGGGGATGAGTCCGTTGAAGGTTTTGCACAGGGTGGTTTTACCCGAGCCGTTGCCTCCAACGATGGCGACGAAGTCGCCACGCTCAATGGTGAGATTAACGTTTTTGAGGGTGTCCTCCTCAGCTCCCGGGTAGCGGAAGCTGAGATCGGACACCGTGATGATCGGATTGCTCACGCATCGACCTTGTCGTTGTTATCGACCTGCTGGTCGGTGTTCTTATCCCGGATTCCGATCCGGTATGAGACAAAGGCAATGATCGTTGTCAGGACGATCGCGCCCACGCCAACCCAGAGGAAACTCATGCCGTACTGTTCCAGGAACTCGGGTTCGAAGACACCGATTTCAACATCCCAGGACTCGAGGAAAGCGAAGAAGGCGGAACCGATTGCGATAGCAACGGCAACGACAACGAACCAGCCTGCGCGGGGAGCCTCACCGGGGATCGGCTCACCGGTGACGCGGGGACGCATACCCATGAGCGGCTCGATCTTGCCGTGAAGCGCGGGGATGAGCCACATGGCGGGGATGGCGCCGAAGAGGATACCGGAGATAACAATGTCGACACCGAAACCAATCGACTCGATAGCGAGCATCGACTCTGGAAGACCCTCGACGTACTCGGCGTCCTCAAGACCAACCCAGACCTTCGTCAGGTCAACGGCGGCCGACAGGAACTTGTCAATAACAACCACCATGATCGCGCCAACCCAGATCTGGGTCTTCGAACGCGGATCACGGATGAGGGAGCCTGCGATAAAGAGGGCGAGGAACATCTGGAAGAAGCCCTCAATCTCCGCCAGGCCGGAGAAGTCACCCATGAGCAGGTCAACGAAAACAATCTCACCAAGCGGTGCGCCAAGTGCTGCCCAGAAAGGCGAGAACAGGGCAACCATCGTGAGGGGGACAAAGACGAAGTAGGAGACGGACACGTCGATCGGGCCGAGCGACACGTCAGGAATGATTTCCAGGATGATGTTTGCCAGGCCAAACAGGGCCATCGACAGAACGAACACCATGAGCTTCTGAGGGGTAGAGAGAGTGGGCTTGGAACCTTCGGTGCGAACGCGACCGGCGCGCTCATACGTTGTGGACATGATCTTCCTTTGCGAGGGAGTGGATGATAGCTGCGGAAAGTTGTTGGGGAGTATCGACAACGAGTGTTGCCGTACCGTCGGACAGGGCATTATCGAGGACATTGTCGGGAGTGGAACCACCCCGGATCAGGGCACGATTGGCTATGCCCGCGCGGCGAGCACCCGTCGCATCATTGACTGGCTTGTCGCCAAGGAACCAGGAGTTCTTAGGATCGGCACTGGCAATAGCGAGAGCTTCTTCAAAGATTGGAGCGCTCGGCTTACGAACACCGATCTCGTCGGAACAGACAAAGGCATCGATGGTGAGCCCGTGCCTTTCGCATTCGGACCGCACCGTGCGTCCCGAAATCGTATTCGAGACGACGATGATTGCCATGCCGTTCTCCCTGCACGTCTGAAACAGTTCCGGGATCCCCGGACGGAGAGTGCGGGAAGTCTTAGCCCTGGCGAACCTCACCGTCAGGTCGTGGGCCTCAGCTCGGAACCATGCGGCGTTCACAACGCCTAGGAACTCGTTCACGGTGGCCCAAAACTCGGTGGGTTGCTGCTCGGGAATATCGGTGCGGGAACCCGCCAGGAAAGCCTCGTTCCATGCTGTTTTCAGCTTCTTATGAACGGCACGAGCAGAGTCAATAGCCTCACGAACCTCAGAGGCTGTCACAACATCGCCAGGTAGGAGAGGAATCCGAGAAGCAATATCTTCAGCAACCTCATTGACTGCCTCAGGATTGGGCGTAGATGTCGAAATAACACCGCCGTGATCGATGAGCAGGGCAGCGCGCGAACCAAATACATTTGTGGTCAGTGAACCGCTGGTTTGGTGCGATGATGCTGGGTCGGACTTTGACGATGCTCCGGTGGGAAGAAGAACCGAGCCGGGTTGTGACGAAGTCGGTGCCGGCTGTGACGCCGCCGGTGCCTGTTGGGACTCGGACGATGACTGTTGGGACGTCGTCGAGGTACCCCGAGAGGAGTATGGATCCATCTGTTCCGTAGCGTTGATGAGCGCGTCAAGGAGTCCACGCGGATCATCAAAGACAGCGTCTGGGGTTTCGCGAACGTAGAACGGAGGATTGTCGGTGTGCTTAGAACGAGTCAGGATCAGTCCGGCAACGCCGGCCGCACTGCCCGCGACAACATCCCGGTCCTGCGTGTCACCCACGTACCAGCACTTGTCGACATCGACATGCAGAGCATCGGCGGCTTGGGCGATCATGCCCGGATGAGGTTTACGGATACCGACCTCATCAGAATAGACCTGCACCCCAAAATACGAGTCCAGGTCGTGTTCGGCCAAGATCCGGCGGTGCGCCAGCCCAGCATGAGCATTGGACACAATGCCAAGAGGAATCTCGTTTGCTTTGCAGAACTCGAGGAGTTCCGGAATGCCAGGGCGAACAATGTGGTCGGACATTGTCATCGAGATCGTGGCAAGCAGTTCTGTCGCCTCTGCAATGAGGAGCCTGCGCGGTCCCTCGGGTAGACGAGAGAACAGGAACTCTCCAACAACCTCCCGAGCGTCGATCTCGGTGGGGTAGGGGCGTCGTGACGAGGAATGCTTCCAGTGCTTGAGGCCGGTTCTGCCTGCCTCAAGCTCGCGGGCCAGCTCGTCCTCGGACAGGTCGTAGCCGCCGCGCAGAAGCATTTCGCGCACGTGACGTGCCACGTCCTTGAGCCCATCGGGTCGCTTGTGTGTTTCAAAGATGACTCCGCCGAAGTCGAGCAGGAGCCCGTGGGGGCGGTGAGTAAGAGCCATGTGTCCTCGTTTCTGGAACGTCTAGCCGTGACCTTAGAGGGCGTAAGTGACATCCACGTGGCGGGAAGGTTAACAATTCTGGAGCGTTCCAGAACGTGATAGAACTAGTACATGCGAAACCGAACAACAATCGTCGACGTGGCCAAGGCAGCGGGAGTGTCAAAATCACTCGTTTCCCTTGCCATCAGAGGCGATGCGGGAGTGAGCGACGAAACACGCCAGCGGATCCTCGCGGTTGCCGATGACCTCGGATATCGCTCCAATGTGTGGGCGCGTTCCCTGGCACACGGGAAAACCAACATGATTGGCGTGCTACTGACGGACCTCAGTAACCCCTACCACACCGACGTTGTTATCGGCGTGGAGGATGCTGCCCACGAACGGGGACAGAACGTTCTCATCAGCCACGGCAGGCGAGACCCTGATCTGTTGGCGAGCCAGCTCCTAAAGTTTGAAGCACTTGGCGTTGATGGCATCATCGTTATTTCTGCGCATACCCCCAGTGATGTCATTGCCGATATTGCACAGCGCACGCGAGTGGTTATTGTTGGTCGGCCAGGGGAGCTACCGGAAAGTGTGAGCCGAATCCGTAACGATGACGAACTCGGAGCAAGAAGGGCAACCACCCACCTTCTCGAGAGCGGCAGAACGCGTATCGCTTTCCTCCAGAACTCGACCTCGCCCTCTGCTCGTGCGCGGCAGAAGTCTTACGAGCAGACACTAAGGGAAGCAGGGCTAGATCCTCTCGTCCTTACTCCAGGTGACCTCACTGCCGATGCGTTCACAGGGATTGACGGAATCGTTGCGGCCAATGATCGCGGCGCAGTCCACGCACTTGGGGAGGCAAGCGATGCTGGGGTACGCGTACCAAGCGATCTTGCGATAGTCGGCTATGACAACTCGCAGCTTTCTCGAGTTGTCCGGCCGCAGCTTTCTTCCGTCGATCAGCCGAGGATCCAGATGGGAAGAAGAGCACTGGAAGCCGTACTCGGCAACGAGGTTATCCACGAAGTGTTCGAACCCGAACTCGTCATCCGTGACTCCTCGGCGCTCGAGAGGGCAACTGTCGAGAGCTAACCGATAGAACCGGGTAGCGTGGTGTCAGGAGAGAAAATGACTGACACCTTCACAAAGTCTTCCGCAAACAACCGCGGCGAAGCCGCAGGCCTCACCTGGCTCGGCCAGGCCACGGGTGGCGGAGGAGCGCGCGTCACCCGCGTCATCCACGTAGACGACTCCGTTCTCGAGATCGAACGGATTAAACAGACTGCTCCAAGCCCCGAGAATGCTCGAGCCTTCGGCCGGGCACTCGCCCACACTCACGCGGCCGGAGCACCCTGGTGGGGATGTGCACCCGAGGGGTGGATTGGTCCCGACTACATTGGGCGCTCGCGAACGAAGCTGTTCCCCGAAAAAGAAACCGCACCCACATCCTTCGGCCAGTTATACGGCGAGCACCGCATCGCCGACTTCGCCAAACGCATCGTTGACCGCGGACTCATCACCGCGAAAGAAGCGAGAATCTTCGACGACCTAGCCGAGCGGCTCATCGCAGGTGACTTCGACTCCGAACAACCAAAGCTCGTACAAGACGCCGGATTCGACGTTGCCAGACTGCATGGCGACATGTGGGCAGGAAATGTTCTCTACTGCGGTGGACCTACCGGCGCCGCGTTGATTGATCCCATGGCGCACGGCGGACATGCAGAAACGGACCTGGCTGCGCTCGCGGTCTTCGGTTTCCCCTACCTTGAAGAGGTCTACGCAGGCTATGACGAAGCCTCACCTTTGGCTGATGGTTGGCAGGGGAGAAGCGGGCTCCACCAGCTCGGAATGATCATCATGCATGCCCACCTTTTCGAAGGGCACTACGTGGGGTGGGCGGAGGAGGTTGCGGGGAAATATCGGTAGCCGCTAGCAACCTCCCGGATTGTGGTGGACGGCTTGTTCCCTGGTCTCGGCTTTGCCAGTGGCGTCTCTCTGGCCGCCCCGTCTAGGTAAAGGCGAGAAACTGGGCGCTGTCGGTGACATAATGGAGCGGTGACTGAACCAATATCGCTTGGAATGCCTGGTGTCCACGAGGAGCCGGCCGTGCTCTCCCCGAGGAAGAAGACCCGCAGGATCAAGGTGGGTGACGTCTACGTGGGCGGCGATGCCCCGATCTCGGTGCAGTCGATGACGACAACAAAGACGCACGATATTGGTGCCACGCTGCAGCAGATTGCTGAGCTGACGGCATCGGGTTGCGACATTGTTCGCGTTGCCTGCCCGACCGATAAGGATGCTGAAGCCCTCAAGGTTATTGCCCAGCAGTCCACGATCCCGGTCGTCGCCGATATTCATTTCCAGCCACGCTATGTGTTCGCAGCTATTGATGCTGGTATGGGAGTCCGGGTTAACCCGGGCAACATCAAGAAGTTCGATGATCAGATTCCCGAGATCGCCAAGGCCGCGAACCTCAACGGGACGGCGATGAGAATCGGCGTGAACGCAGGCTCTCTCGATCCGCGCCTACTCAAGAAGTACGGGAAGGCTACGCCCGAGGCGATGGTCGAGTCGGCTGTTAATGAGGCACACCTTTTTGAGGAGGCGGGCTTCTACGACTTCGCGATCTCCGTTAAGCACCATGATCCCGTTGTCATGGTCCGAGCCTACGAACTCCTGTCCGAGGCAGGTGAGTGGCCACTACACCTCGGGGTTACCGAGGCAGGTCCTGCCTTCCAGGGCACGATCAAGTCCTCGGTTGCGTTTGGTGCTCTCCTTGCCCAGGGTATTGGTGACACTATTCGTGTTTCGCTGTCAGTTCCTCCGGTTGAGGAGATCAAGGTGGGGGAGCAGATCCTTCGTTCCCTTGGACTGCGGCCCAAGCAGCTTGAGATTGTTTCCTGCCCCTCGTGCGGTCGCGCCCAGGTTGATGTTTACACGCTTGCCGAGAAGGTAACCGAGGGTCTGAAGGACGTCACCTTCCCGCTCCGCGTGGCCGTTATGGGTTGCGTTGTGAACGGCCCGGGTGAGGCGCGCGAAGCTGACCTTGGTGTTGCCTCCGGTAATGGCAAGGGACAGATTTTCGTCAAGGGCAAGGTTGTCGAGACCGTCCCCGAGGACGAGATCGTTGAGGCCCTTATTACCAGGGCTCGTGCGGTTGCCGAAGAGCTCGGTCTCGAGTCCGCCGAAGGTGTGACACCGGACGTTATCGTCTGATGTTTTGGGGATCATCTGGTCGCCGCGTTATGCGGTTGCCGGGCCGATACCGCAAGGCGGTACACGACCATCTCGCCAAAGACCCGGTCGGCTCTGTGCTGGCAGCGGTGCACGCTGACTCCATGGGGCTTGGCTCCTCCCGCATGCTCGGCATAGTTGATAACGGGGAGCTGTCTTCGACCGTTTGGTACGGGGCGAACCTGGTGCCGGTTGGGACCAGTCATGACGACCGGATTCTCTACGCGGACTTTATTCTGCGCAGGCCGAGAGAATGCTCCTCGATTGTGGGGGACTCAGCCGAAGTCTTGGATTTATGGGAAATGCTCCGGCACGACTGGCGGGTAGAAGCCGAGGTGCGTGCCAGCCAGCCTTCCCTTGTGGCGGGTGACCTTCGCGTTGCACCTGATCCGCGAGTCCGCCCGGCCGAACTGGCTGATGCTCCGATGGTTTCGCCCGCGGCCGTTGCCATGTTTACCGAAGAAGTCGGCTACGACCCGACCCAGTACGGACCCGGCTACGTGTCGAGAGTGTATGAACTTTGCAGGCTCGGCAATACCTTTATCCGCACCGGAATCGGCCCCGACGGGACCGAACGCGTTGAATTCAAGGCAGATATTGGCGCTAGCTACAACGGCGTCGCCCAAATCCAGGGCGTGTGGACGGCACCCGATCTACGGGGAACGGGAATCGCTACGGGAGCTATGGCGGCGGTTGTAGAACTGGTGCGCAAGCGCGTCGCCCCGACCGTGTCACTGTACGTCAACTCCTACAATCACGCCGCACTAAGGGTCTACGACAAGGTCGGATTCCACCAGGTTGGCGAGTACGCAACAATCCTTCTATAGGAAATTGACGATTGCTCCCCCAACATCTGACCCCTAGATTCTGACCGTCCGCGATCAAGATTCTGTTGTTCGGTACTCAAGGCATGTGAGAAAGCGGGGTAAAGGGCAAAGATTCGGTAAGCTGACCTCGTGCTGAAAATGTCAAATCTCTTTGTCCGGACCCTGCGCGAGAACCCCGCTGACGCGGAGGTCCCATCGCACCAGCTACTCGTACGCGCAGGCTATATCCGCCGTGCCGCCCCCGGCATCTACTCCTGGCTGCCGCTGGGCCTGCGGGTGCTCCGCAAGGTCGAGAAGATCGTGCGCGACGAGATGAATGCAACGGGAGCGCAGGAAGTGCACTTCCCGGCACTCCTGCCGCGCGAACCCTACGAGGCATCAAACAGGTGGACCGAGTACGGCCCGAACCTGTTCCGTCTCAAGGACCGTCGCGACAACGACTACCTTCTGGCTCCTACGCACGAAGAGATGTTCACCCTGCTGGTGAAGGATCTCTACTCCTCGTACAAGGACCTGCCGCTGAATATCTACCAGATTCAGACGAAGTACCGCGACGAGGCACGTCCCCGTGCGGGCCTGATCCGTGGCCGCGAGTTCATCATGAAGGACGCATACTCCTTCGATGTTCACGATGAGGGGCTGGAAGTTCAGTACCAGACGATGAGGGACGCGTATGAGAAGATCTTCAACCGTCTCGGACTCGACTACGTCATCTGCTCCGCGATGTCCGGAGCCATGGGTGGTTCCCGCTCCGAAGAGTTCCTTCACCCCACTGAAATCGGTGAGGACACGTTCGTACGCGCTGCCTCCGGCTATGCTGCCAACGCGGAAGCCGTGACCACACCCCAGGCTGACGACGTCGACTTCTCCGACGTTCCCGCGGCCCAGGTATACGAAACACCCGAGTCGACTACGATCGAGGCCCTCGTCGACGTCGCCAACACGTTGCTGCCCCGGGACACTCCCTGGGAGGCCAAGGATACGCTGAAGAACGTTGTCCTCGTGCTCAGCCATCCCGGCGGTGAAAAGGAAGTTATCGTTGTGGCACTTCCCGGCGACCGCGATGTCGACCTCAAGCGCGTCGAGGCGGCGCTAGCGCCTGCCGAGGTGGACGTGGCGGGACCCGAGGATCTCAAGAACCACCCCGAGCTCGTTCCCGGCTACATCGGTCCCGAGGTTATTGGACCGAACTCACCCAACCGCGTGGTCGACGAAGATGGAAACATCTCGGGCTCGGTCCGCTTCCTTGTTGATCCCCGGATTGCACGCGGCTCAGCTTGGGTGACCGGTGCGAACGAGAACGAGAAGCACGTCTTCAACCTCGTCTATGGACGCGACTTCGAAGCGGATGGAACCATTGAGGCCGTGGAGATTCGCGAGGGCGATCCCGCACCCGACGGTTCGGGACCTCTCGAACTTGCTCGCGGCATCGAAGTCGGCCACATTTTCCAGCTTGGTCGCAAGTACGCCGAGGCGCTCGATCTCAAGGTTCTTGACGAGAACGGCAAGTCCCAGGTTGTCACCATGGGCTCCTACGGCCTTGGTGTCACCCGCGTGCTCGCAGCACTGGCGGAGAAGAACCACGACGACCTCGGTTTGGCATGGCCGATCAATATCGCGCCCGCCCACATCCACGTGCTCGCCACCGGCAAGGGTGCAGAAATCTTTGAAACCGCCGAGTCACTGTCGGGTGAGCTGACAAAGGCTGGCTTCGAAGTCATCTACGACGACCGTGCAAAGGTATCCGCCGGCGTCAAGTTCAAGGATTACGAGCTACTCGGCGTTCCCTACGGTCTTGTCGTTGGGCGCGGCCTCGCCGAAGGCAAGGTCGAGATCCGCAACCGAGTGACCGGTGAATCCACCGAGGTGCCCGTCGAGGAAGCCGTAGAGCGCGTTGCTGAACTTCTCAAGACTGACCTGGAAGCGCACGGAGAGTGACCGCGTGCGAGCAGTGGCAATTATCGACTGAGAATAAATCGACTATCAAAACTCGTGCATGAGTGGTTTGTGGGCCCGAACTAATTCGGGCCCACGTACACGTTAAGTGCGTAGTTTACGAGCTGGCATGATCCAACTTCGACTACTGGCCGTCTCAGGAGTAAGAGTTGCTGGAGATACCGGGGATGTCTAGCAGGTGTGCCTGAAGAACGGAGAGTGCTCGCGCCTTGTCGCCTGCTCGAATGGATTCGAGAATCTCCCGGTGCTGAGCGTTAATAAGATCGATCCGTTGAGGCATAGACGAGACGGTACGTACTCCCATGCGGAACTGTCTTCTCAAGAGCGATTCGTGCAGCTCGGTAATAATCGAGTTACCCGCTTGGCTGACGAGACTGGAGTGGAATCTCTGGTCAGCGACAACAACGTCATACCAGCGTTGCTCACGTCCGGCGGCTTCGTGATCAACGAGGTGAGGGTCCGACAGGACTGTTGGGTCAATATTTTGATCAACGAGCTCGCCGATAGCGAATGACTCGAAGACATATCGGGCGGTAAATCCCTCCTCGAGTTCCGTAGGGCTAATGATGTGTACTTGGGTGCCACGGCGGGGGAGGATATCAACGAACTTTTCCGCAGCAAGGCGTTTAAGTGCTTCTCGAACCGGAGTGCGCGACGTTCCTACAAAGTGTGCAAGCTCTACTTCGTCGAGAAAGTCGCCTTCCTTGAACTCTCCTTTGAGAATCGCATCCCGAATACAGCTGTAAGCACGCTCGCCTGCGGAAGGCCTGCCGGTGATGCCGCGGCCGGAGTCGGAAGAAGTCTTCATATAAGCAGTGTAGTTCACCGTCTTTACATTCAGTACACACTGTGTATACATTACGTCTACACTGTTGTGACTGGGCTAACGTCCCCACTGGAGCAAAGGAGCACCATGGCAATTCCAGAGCAATGCGTCTGGCTTTCAGAACCCTCGACTGCCAAAGTCGACATCGCGAAACTAACTGGATTCGATGGGGTGATTCTCGACGTCGAACACGGACTGTTTGAACTTCGTTCTCTTGACTGGATGGTCTCGTACATCAAGGCGAACGGCTTGCGAGCAATCGTCAAGGTTCTTGGACCGGAACGGGAACCGATCCAGCAGGCCTTGGACTTCGGTGCAGATGCGGTAGTGATTCCCCACGTTGAGTCGGTTGAACACGCAATGCGGGTCACTGCGTTCGCCAAGTTCCCGCCGCTCGGTGATCGGAGCCTCGCAGGCGGCAGGACTGCTACCTACGTGGCGTACACGGATGAAGGGGTGGCCGAGATGGATCGGTCAACAAAGTGTTACCCGATGATTGAAGATGCTGGCGCCCTCGAAGACGTCGAAGAGATTCTTGCTCTTGACACTGTTGATGGCATCTTTGTGGGCCCCACGGACCTGGCACTTCGGCGCGAAGGCGGAATCTACACGGCGAATGACGCAGAGGTCGAGGACATTCTTCGTGCGGCTCGGGCCGCTAATGCGGCGGGTAAGCCGTGGATTTTCCCGGCATGGTCCGCAAAAGAACAGGATATTGCTGTTCGCGAACGCGCGGCCATCGTCGGGCTCGCAATGGAGTACAGCGTTCTCTACAGTGGCTTCGCCAAGGTAAAGAGTGAGTTCGAGCAGATTGTGGAAAGGAATGGTTCGTGACCATTAAGGCAGCAGTTGTCCAGTTCAGCCCCGGCAAGAACAAGGGCGAGAATCTCGACGCTATTGAACACCATCTGAGAGCCGCCTCGGCAGAAGGCGTGCGCCTAGCAGTTCTTCCCGAATTTGCGATCTACACCGCCCCGGTCATGGGACAGGAGTTTGTTGATGCCGCAGAATCTGTCGATGGTCCGAGCATACGGCGGCTCCAAGAGCTCACCACGGAACTGAAGATCGCAATTGTTGCTGGAATGAACGAGACGGCGGACGGAAAACGGATCCACAACACGCTCGTCGGTATCGACGGGGGAGAGACCGTCGCCGTTTACCGGAAGGTTCATCTCTACGACGCTTTCGGATACAAAGAATCCTCGCACGTGATTCCCGCGGAGCCGGGCAACGGCGATACCTTTGAGGTTGATGGCTTTACGGTCGGAATGCAGACCTGCTACGACCTGAGATTCCCCGAGGTCAGCAGACTCCTGATTGATGCCGGGGCAACAGTTCTTGCTCTGCCGGCCGAATGGGTTCCCGGCCCTCAAAAGGAGTATCACTGGAACACGCTTATCCGGGCCCGAGCGATTGAGAACACCGCCTATGTGGTTGCGGCGGATCAGAGCGGCCCGGCAGGAGTTGGCCAAAGCGCAATTATTGACCCCATGGGAGTGGCGCTCGCCCAGATTGGTGAAACGCAGGGGATCGTGACCGCAGAGATTTCTAAAGAGCGACTTGAATCTGCTCGGCAAACCAATCCTGCGCTTGTGGCGAGGCGATACCGCGTGGACAAGGGTGAGTCGTGATGATGCGAAAGAACAAACTTGTTGGTGGCCTAGCGGCACTGCTTACGCTCGGCACCGTTGCCGCATGTTCCGACTCCGGTGCAGAGTACACGCTCCATTACGCGACGTACTCCAGTCCGACGTCTGACCAGTCGAAGGTTGTTCAGCGTTGGGCCGCAGATATTGAGGAGGCAACTAACGGTGAGGTGGAAGTGATCTTCCATTACTCGGGTAGCCTGATCGGTGCTGAGGATGCACTTCAAGCCACCCTCGATGGTCGGGTCGATATCGCTCAGGTGGGTTCCATCTATGCAGCATCCGACCTGTCGATGTACACCGTTGTTGATCTTCCTTTCAAAACGAAGAACCCTGAAGTTCACATGCATTCGATCATGCGACTGTACGAAGAATCGGAGACCTACCGAGAGGACTTCGAACGTCAGGGCGTCAAGCTCATGTACCCGCTTCCCCTCGGCAGCATGATGATCGGGCTGAGCTCACCAGCTGCCACACCAGAGGATCTCGAAGGGCGCTCTATTCGCGCCGGTGGTCTCACTTCTCAGGTGATTCTGGCACGCGGGGCGAACCCTGTTGCGATGGGAGCTAACGATATTTACGAGTCGCTGGAACGCGGGATCGTCCAGGGATACACGTCGATTTCGCTACCGAACCTCCCTGCGTTTGGCCTGACGCGTTCCACCGATTATGTGGTCGACCCGGGAATCGGCGTTGCCGGTAGCTCGATTGTTGTCATCAACCAGGACCTGTATGAATCCATGCCCGAGGAATACCAGCAGGCTATTGACGAAGCGTCTGCGAACAGCCTTCAGTACGGCACGGAAGAAATGGATGCGGCGGGCGCCGCGGCCTGTACAGAACTGAGGGAGGCCGGCACCGAGTTCTCGGCATTCGAAGATGCTGACGTCGAGGACTGGCGCGGAGATCTCGCACTCGATCAAGACTGGGTCACGGAATTCGAGGAGCGCGGGTACGATGCGCAAGGCGTCCTCGATGACTTTGAACAAATCATTGCCGAAGAAGAGCCGCTCTCGGACTACTCGGCACCGCTCAATGCATGCATGGGGGGATCGCAATGAGAACAATTCCACGCCCACTCGTCCTGTTGGCCGAAACGCTCGTCATTGTCGCTGGCGCTCTACTTGTTTTCCTTATGCTCCTGACCGTTGCCGACGTCGGAGGCCGAGCATTTGCAGACAGCTCAATCCTTGGAACGGTCGAGATCTCAACGCTTCTCATGGTTGCTATTGCGTTCCTGGGCTTGGCGGCGGCCGAGATCCACAATCGTCATGTCTCCGTTGAACTGGTGGAGGCATATCTGCCGCCCGTAGTTCGCCTCATTCTCGCAGGTGTGCGAACCGTGCTTATTACCCTCACCGGCATCGTGATCTCTTGGGGCCTCCTCGGTGTTCTCACGTCCGCCTTTGAACGCGGAGAAACAACCAGCGGAATTCTACGGCTCGCAACATGGCCAATGAAGGGGATTCTCCTTGTTTCATTCGTGCTGTTCTTTGTTGTGGCGATCTGGAACGCCATCAACGAATTCCTTGACATGAAAGAAGGGAAGGTCGTCGAAGACGACCAGTTGCTCGCCGTTCAGCAAGCCATTGATGACGCCGACGACATTACGGATACGGTCGTTGCCCATAGGACGGAGGAGAAGAAATGACCGGTGCAAGTGTTGGCGCTCTCGTCGCCGTCCTTATTCTCTTCTTCGTTCTTCTCGCGATTAGGCTTCACGTTGCCTTCGCACTGATGCTGGCGGGACTTCTGGGTGTCGTCATGCTGCGTTCGACAGATGCCGCAGTCTCAACCGGAGCGAATGCGCCGTTCTCAACGGCGGCCGACTATTCGCTTATCATCATTCCGCTGTTCATTTTCATGGGTGTCCTAGCCGTTAAAGCGGGACTTGCCCAGGCGGGCTTCGACGTAGCCTCCAGAGTGCTCCGCAAGCTCCCGGGAGGAGCTGCACTGTCCTCGCTCGCCGGATCTGGCATGTTTGCGGCGGTCACCGGTTCGTCCGTAGCAACGGTCGCAACTCTCGCCAAGGTATCGACCGAGGCGATTCTCAAGGCAGGGCATTCGATCAAGCTTGCCGCCGGTGTTGTGTGCGCGGGCGGTACGCTCGGTGTTCTTATCCCACCGTCGATCATCCTCGTCCTGTACGGCATTATCACGGAGGAATCGATTGGCAGGCTCCTTCTTGCCGGTATTGCTCCCGGTATTCTCACAATCCTCATTTACGGAATGACGATTATGGGTCTTGTGACGAGGGAGCGGAGACGTACAGCAGGCACGGCCAACTCACTCATTGAAAGAGAGCGGGCCGCGGCTGAAGAAGCGAAGAAGATCAAGATGGATGGCATGGGTTTTGCCTACCTCATCGTCATCTTCGCAGTCTCGATTGGAACGATCTATCTCGGTGTGGCAACACCAACGGAGGCTGCCTCCTTCGGTGCGACAGCTGCCCTGATTATCTTGTTCATCCGGAGCCAGAAGTCGAAGTTCCTGACCGGTCTTAAGGACTCCCTGGTTGAGTCCATCGGGCTGACCTCCATGACGTTCCTGCTCATGGTCGGAGCCGGGGTCTTCACGTACTTCCTTGCCCTCTCGGGCGCCTCAACGGCGCTCGTCGACGCGGTGGTTTCGGCTGATGTATCGCCGTACCTGGTTCTTGTCCTCTGCCTGCTCATGATCATCCCACTCGGGATGTTCCTGGACGGCACGTCAATGATCCTCATTGCTGCACCGCTCCTTCATCCCATCCTCACCGGATATGGATTCGATGCAATCTGGATCGGAATCCTTATCGTTAAGGTTGCGGAAATGGCGCTTATAACGCCGCCTGTCGGCATGAATGCGTTTGTCTACGTTGGGACCGTGCCTCAAGCTCGGCTCGGTGAAACCTTCCGTGGAATCTTCCCGTTCATCATTGCCGACATTGTCGTTGTCGCAATCCTGATCTTGGTGCCCGACATCGTCACCTTCATTCCTGATCTCTCCGGAACCACGTGATCGAGAGCCGGAACTGCACTGATAGCCAGCTTTACAGCTGATCGGTAGGAGGCAAGGGGGGCGATGAATCGAGAAGATGAACGGCCCCCTTGTCGTGCCCCACGCATTTACCGAGATTTTGCGCGTCGACAAGGCCAGTAAAAGGTGATTAAGAGGGGGATTTTGATAGTCCAAGAGAGTCAAGGAACTAAGTCCTGACACATTCTTAGGTAATCCTAATATTCTGGATATTTATTACAGAGAAACTGTAATTAAACAGTAAGGATGGGGTTAACTTGCTGGGAGACTCGATGGCAAGGTTGCAATCATTACCGGTGCAGGCAACGGCATGGGAGAGGCAACAACCAAGCTCTTTGCTGAAGAAGGCGCAACGGTCTACGGCGTGGATATCAAGTCGGATGCACTGAAGAAGTGGGAAGACAATCCGAATGTTATTCCTGTCGTTGCTGACCTGCTCGATAATGACGACATTGAAAACCTCTTCAACCTTGTGAAGGAGAGGGAGGGCAAACTCGATATTCTTGCGAATATCGCGGGAATTAACGACCTCTGCTATCCGCTTCTAGACACGACGGAAGAGCGGTGGGACATGGTTATCGACCTTGATCTCAAGGTTCCCTTCCTCCTGTCCCAGAAGGCTGTTGAGATGATGCTTCCGAAGGAATCCGGTGTCATCAGTGTTGGCTCCTACGCTGCGTACCGCGGTAACCACGGCCCGTCCTACTCCGCTGCTAAGCACGGACTCATGGGGCTGACGTCAAGCGTTGCGGCAGGCTATGCAGATAAGGGAATCTGCTGCAATGCGATCAACCCCGGCGGTGTGAACACAAACATCGCGGAGAACTCGGGTGGCGAGTACCACGAGGAAGGCGTGAAGAGGTTGGGCATGGCGACCGGAAACGTTCCCGTTCCCTACGGTGAGCCGATCGAGATCGCCCGTGCGGCGCTCTGGCTGTCCGTCGACGAAGCCCACCACATCAACGGCGCACTCGTCCCCGTAGATGCTGGACTTTCTGCCTTCTGAGTTAAACATCAGTAGCCCCTTCGGAAATCCAGTGGAGCCCGCACGTTTTGTGCGGGCTCCACGCTGTAAAGCAACAAGGTCACTGGGCACGAAACCATTCTGGGTGTTTACCCACCATTCTGGTGAAGGCATGGGATGCAATAAGGCATGGGATGCAATGCTGTCGAGAAAGCACTGGTGTTCCAGGGCGTCCTGGGCTGGACTCATATGATCTCAAGCGTTTGCTGAGAGTCAGCAGTTCTGTTGAGCTGAAGCACTAGAGCCGCCCAATTGAGTCGATAACAAGGTCCCAGAACTTTGCGACATCAAGGCCCGTTGCCACGTGCGTGGTGGAAACGTGGTTGATCCAGGGCCTGCGCTCTACGAGAGTCATGCCGGTGGTGTACGTGCCTTCAGTCTCGACAACGATCTTGGCGTTGAGCGTATCGACAATGCTGGGATCAATAACCCTGGCCAGTGCTACCGGGTCGTGAACGGGCGGTGCTGTGAACCGCTGTTCTAATTTGTTCGATTCGATGAAGAACGCCATGAGATCAACGACGAAGTTGCCGATCGGGGTGCCGAGTTCTCGGAAGCGGTCAACGACATCGGGGGTGGCCTGAGCCTCGTGGGTGACGTCCAGGCCCACCATGGTTACCTGCCATGGCGCAGAGAAGACGAGATTGGCAGCTTCGGGATCGACAAGAATGTTGAACTCGGCTGCGGTCGTGGCGTTGCCGAGATTCATGCCGCCACCCATGAGGCTCACTTCTCTCACGCGGCCAATGATCTCGGGTTGTTTGCGCATGGCCATGGCAATATTCGTGAGCGGCCCCGTCGGAACAAGAGTGATCGTGCCTGGCTCCGCGGACATGACCACATCGATCATGACGTCGACAGCGTGCCTGCGGTCGAGCTCCATGGCCGGCTCTGGCAAGGTGACCCCGTCGAGCCCGGACTCGCCGTGAATCTCGGGTGAGGTGACAAGGTCACGCACCAGGGGAGTGGCACATCCCGCAGCTATCGGTGCACTGATTCCAGCCAGGGTGGCAATGCCAAGGGCGTTGCGGGTGACCTTCTCCAGAGTCTGGTTGCCACCCACGGTGGTGATTGCCGCAATCTCGACATGGGGGTTGCCTGCCGCGAGCAGTATTGCCACGGCATCGTCATGCCCGGGATCGCAGTCAAGGATGATTCTTAGCGTCATGGGCGAACCTTCGTTTTGAACGTTCTTCCGGTTCAGATTGACCTGCATCAGAAGATGGGGACCTATTTCGGGCTGTGCTCCGCACTTCGCCTAGGGAGCTACCTCAAGGAGCGGGAAGGATCCCATCTCCGCACGCATTGATGGGGTTAAGAATTCGAGGGACGTCACAGCAATTTGCGAGTTCATCGACATTGTGGCGGTCGGGATGTAGGAGAACAGTTCCCTAGCAACAAGGCGGTAAGCATCCGCTTCCAGCTGTGCCGCCGTCTGTGCACTGGGGTCTTCCAAGAACCAGTCGGGCAGAGGAGCGAACGGCTCGCGGATGTCGTCCATCCCCGCGTCCAAGATCTCGCTCGTGTAGTCGTTCAGGTCGGCGATCCGCGCGAGTGCACGGTCCGGGGCTTCAAGGTGAGGGGTGGCTGCTTCCAGCCACTGCCGGGCGCGATCCAGTTCAACGAGACTCGTCTCGGAGGCGAGCTCGGCCACCTGGGCGGAGGTTAGCGGCTCGGCCGAAATACCGCCTGTTGGTTCCTCTCCTTCGGGGGCGGTCGCAATATCGTCGTGGGCGACTTGGAGGCGGATAAGAATCGAAGCGTAGAGCGGTGAGTCCGACGGATCGCCGCTTTCCAGCGCGGCCTGAGTCGCGGTGATGGCGTCCTCGAGAAGTACCGTCAGGTCATCCGTCGTGGCAGCGGGCGGGGGCGGGTTTTCGGCACCGTCCGGTGCCCCGTCGGGCCACGGCACCCACAGACCACCGACAGCATCGAGGTGGTCGGAGGCGACCGATGCTAGTTGTGAGGGATCGGATTCGGTGTCGCCCGCGGCCGCTTCATCGCTTGCTTCGGCAAGAAGATAGTACGAGTCGGCGGCTTCCTGTCGATGAACCTCGTCGGCCCCGGGGGTAGGTAGCTCGGGTGGGCCGGTGTCGATTCGGGTTCCGACAACGACCATGGCCAGGATAAAGATAGCGATACCAATGGCGATTGAGAGCGCGAATCCTGGGGTCGAAAGGCCCGTGCGACGTGTCATATATCCATAGTGCCACAGGGTATCGATCAGCCAGTGGCGTAGTGGAATCCGTGTCCAGGTGCAGAGGGAGTTGGTGGATGCAGGTACGCTAGGACACATGAAAGACGTCGAAAAGATCCACGAGGTGCTGGCACCGGCAGTTGCCGGTGCCGGGCTCTTCCTGGAACAAGTTGAACTCAAGCCCGCCGGTAAGCGCACTCTCCTGCGCGTAACCGTTGACCTGGCAGATGGTCCCGGGGGAGTGGACTCCGATCAGCTCACCGACGTCTCTCGCGTCATCTCCGAGACCCTCGATGAAAGCCCGGACGCTCCCGCGGGACAGTATGTTCTCGAGGTTTCCACCCCCGGAGCAACACGTAAGCTCACCGAGCCGCGCCACTTCCGACGTGCGGAAGGCCGCAAAGTCATCCTTACCACTGCCGATGGCGAGGTTACGGGGCGTCTTGAGTCGGTCGAAGGCGATACACTGGCGATCAGCAATAACGGGCATACCCAGGAGATCGCAATCTCCGACGTGGTCAATGCTCGTGTGGACGTCGAACTCTAGGAGCCCCCGTGGATATTCAGATGAGCGAGCTGCGGATCGTCGAATCCGAGCTCGGAATTAGTGTCGACGTTCTGGTCGGCGCAATCGAGGATGCACTTCTGCACGCCTACCACCGTGTCCCGGGAGCAATCGGCCAGGCCCGAGTTGAGCTTGACCGCACCTCCGGCAAGGCAACCGTCTGGGCCGTCGAGTTTGATGACGACGGTGAGCCCGTCGGCGAGTTTGACGACACCCCGAACGACTTTGGGCGCATCGCGACTTCAACCGCGCGTTCGATCATTGCGCAGCGTCTGCGCGATGCCGAGGCAGACCGCGTCCTTGGCTCCTTTAAGGGCAAGCAGGGGACCATCGTTTCCGGCGTTGTGCAGGCGGCCCCGCCTCGCTCCAACCCCGAAGATATTTACGTCAACGTCGGTGAGCACGAGGCGATCCTCCGCAAGGACGAGCAGGTTCCCACCGAACGTTTCCGCCACGGTGACCGGCTCCGCGCCTACGTCACCGATGTGTCCGTTGGTCACCGCGGTGCCACCGTCCGCCTGTCCCGCTCCCACCCGGAGCTGGTCCGCCGTCTCTTCGAGGCCGAGGTTCCCGAGATCGAGGGCGGAGATGTTGAGATCGTTGCCCTTGCTCGCGAGGCTGGCCACCGGACGAAGCTTGCCGTGTGGAGCGCTGACGAGTCGATCAACGCCAAGGGTGCCTGTATCGGACAGCACGGACAGCGCGTCCGCGCCGTCATGGAGGAGCTTGGTGGAGAGAAGATCGATATCGTCGACTACGACGACGATCCCGCTCTGTTCATCGGGGCCTCCCTGTCGCCCGCACGCGTCACCCAGGTCGACATCCTCAACGCGGATGCTCGCCAGGCCCGCGCGGTCGTTCCCGACGACCAGGCATCGCTCGCCATCGGCAAGGAAGCGCAGAATGTACGCCTCGCCGCAAAGCTGACCGGCTGGTCAATCGATATCCGTAAGGAATCGGAAATGGCGGCGGCACGCGCCGAAGCCGAAGCAGCCGCAGCTCGCCGGGCTGAAGAGGCCGCGGCAGCCGCTGAACTCGATGACTCAGCCGAGTACGACGACGATTTCGACGAGTCTGACGACACGGAGAATTGAGAGATCACCCACCACGTGGCCGAAACAGTTGGTTTGTGGCCGCGAATTGATAGAATGGCGGATGGTTTACGCCGCCTAGCAGATGGACACTGTGTTGACTCATACACCTCAGCGCACGTGCATCGCCTGTCGGCAGCGGGAACCGCGGTCCGCCCTGGTCCGTTTTGTGGCGCAACAAGGAAAGCTTGTTGTTGACACGGACGCGACTCTCCCCGGGCGAGGCGCGTGGCTGCATCGTCGCCGCGCATGCCTGAACAAGGCCCTTGTGACCCGGTCGTTTAACCGTCACCTGCGTACGCAGATCACGGACACGACCGAGGCTGAGGCCCGGTTCGACTTAGGCTCAACCGGAGCCGAGAAACAAGAAGCGACGAAGAAAGCGGGTAGAGAGCCGATGGGCGCCCGATGAGTACCCAGCGATGAGCTGCCAGCAATAACGGGTCTGTCGCACCTGCGCGGACCCCACACAAAGGAGAAATGTGGCCAAAGTCCGCGTCCACCAACTCGCCAAGGAACTAGGAATCCAGAGCAAGGAACTGCTTGCCTACCTGTCCGAAGCCGGCGAGTTTGTTAAATCAGCGTCCTCGACGCTCGAGCCTCCCGTTGAGAGGAAGGCTCGCGAGCACTACGAGGCGAATGCGCCGAAGGCTGAAGAAAAGCCCGAGGCCAAGAAGGCTGCACCCAAGGCGCAGTCCCGTCCCGCCGCACCCAAGCCGGGACCCGCGCAGAGCCCGAAGACGGAGCCTGCCGCGAAGCCTGCACAGACCAAGGAGACACCGAAGCCGGCCGCACCCAAGCCCGGCCCCAAGACAACTCCCGCCGCTCCCGCACAGGAGAAGGCGGAACCGAAGGCATCGGCTCCGGCTCCCAAGCCGGCAGCACCTGCCCCAAGCCTGCGGCGCCCGCACCGAAGCCGGGTCCCGCGCAGTCAACCCCGGCAGCATCCGCGAAGCCCGGCCCCCGTCCCGCAGCTCCGAAGTCCGGCCCCAAGCCGGGCGGTCAGCAGCGCGGCGGCGACCAGCGCCAGCAGCGCGGCGGTAAGGGCGGTCCTCGCCCCGGTAACAACCCGTTCTCGTCGAGTCAGGGAATGCCCCGCCCCGGCGGCGGCAAGGGCGGTCCCCGTCCCGGTAACAACCCGTTCTCGTCGAGTCAGGGAATGCCCCGCCCCGGCGGCGGCAACAAGGCTGGCGGAGGCCAGGGTGGCCAGGGTGGGTCACGTCCCCGTCCGGGCGCAGGTGGTGCGAACAGGGGCGGACCTCGTCCCTCGCCGGCCATGATGCCCGGCCACTCCGCACTTGCGGACCAGTCGAAGGGCGGCGGCCGCGGTGGTCGCGGCGGTCGTCCTGGTGGCGGTCGTGGCGGAGCACCCGGCGCAGGCGGACCCGGAGGCGGCCCGAACAGGGGTCGTCCGCAGCGCGGTGGTACCGCTGGTGCATTCGGTCGTGGCGGCGGCCGTCCCGGTAGGGGACGGAAGTCGAAGCGCGCGAAGCGTCAAGAGTACGAGCAGCAGAATGCTCCCATGGTGGGCGGTGTCCGCGTTCCCCGCGGCGACGGTTCAACCGTTGTCCGGATCCGCGCAGGCGCATCCCTTGCTGACTTCGCCGAGAAGATTAACGTCGATCCCGCAGCACTCGTGACCGTCATGATCACGATGGGCGAGATGGTGACAGCTAACCAGTCGCTCGACGAGGACACGTTCAAGTTGCTCGGTGCTGAACTCGGTTACGACATCCAGATCCTGTCCGCCGAGGACGAGGATCGCGAGATTCTCGAGCAGTTCAACATTGACCTCGAGGCCGAAGAGGCCGCCGAAGACGATGAGGATATGCGTCCGCGTCCGCCGGTCGTCACGGTCATGGGCCACGTCGACCACGGTAAGACGAAGCTCCTTGACGCGATCCGTTCCGAAGACGTTGCCGAAGGCGAAGCCGGCGGCATCACCCAGCGGATCGGCGCTTACCAGGTTGCTGTCGATCACGAGGGCGAAAGCCGCGCGATTACCTTTATCGATACCCCCGGTCACGAGGCGTTCACGCAGATGCGTGCCCGCGGTGCCGAGGTTACCGACATTGCGATCCTTGTTGTCGCAGCGAACGACGGCGTTATGCCGCAGACCGTCGAGGCGCTTAACCACGCCCAGGCGGCCGGTGTTCCGATCGTTGTCGCGGTCAACAAGATTGACGTTGAGGGAGCTTCCCCGGACAAGGTCCGCGGTCAGCTCACCGAATACGGTCTGGTTGCCGAGGATTACGGCGGCGACACGATGTTCGTCGACGTTTCCGCCAAGCAACGCCTCAACATTGACGATCTCCTCGAAGCTGTCCTCCTCACGGCAGACGCGGCTCTCGAGCTGACCGCCAACCCGGACAAGCCGGCACGCGGCGTTGCGATCGAGTCCAAGCTGGACCCGGGCCGCGGCTCCCTTATCACGGCTCTTGTCGAGTCCGGTACGCTCCGCGTTGGCGACTCGATTGTTGCGGGCACCGCCCACGGCACCGTCCGTGCGATGTTCGACGACAAGGGCAACACGGTGGACGAGGCCGGTCCTTCGGATCCAGTCCAGGTCCTTGGCCTTACCTCGGTCCCGAGCGCCGGTGACGGCTTCCTCGTGGCAGAGGATTCGCGCCAGGCCCGTCAGATCGCCGACAAGCGGGAGACCGCTAAGCGCGCCGCTACGCTCGCTAAGCGCCGCAAGCGCATCTCCCTCGAGGACTTCAACGAGGCACTCAAGGCCGGCCAGGTCGAGACCCTCAACCTCATCATCAAGGGCGACTCCTCGGGAACCGTCGAGGCTCTCGAATCGTCCCTGCTGGAGCTCGAGGTCTCAGACGAGGTTGCGCTCAACATCATTCACCGCGGTGTCGGTGCGATCACGCAGAACGACGTCAACCTTGCCACGGTCGACTCGGCCGTGATCATCGGCTTCAACGTCCGCCCGGCAGAGCGAGTCACCGACTACGCCGACGCCGAGGGTGTGGAGATGAAGTTCTACTCCGTGATCTACGACGCGATCGACGACGTTGAAAGTGCTCTCAAGGGCATGCTCAAGCCGATCTACGAAGAGGTCGAGCTCGGCCGCGCGGAGATCCGCCAGATCTTCCGTTCCGGCAAATTCGGCAACATCGCCGGTTCGATGGTGCTCTCCGGTGTTATCAAGCGCGGCGCAAATGCGCGCCTGGTACGCGACGGCGTCGTCATCACCCCGAATCTCGAAATCGTTTCGCTCCGCCGCGAGAAGGACGATGTCACCGAGGTCCGCGAAGGTTTCGAGTGCGGTATTACGCTCGGCCACAAGGACATCGCTGAAGGCGACATCATCGAGACGTTCGAGATGCGGGAAAAGCCCCGCGAATAACGCGACTAAGCCACAGGCAGGTGGGCCCTCCGGGGCCCACCCCTGGGAACAGGAATATCCATGGCCGAAAACCCTCGCGCCCGCAAGGTCGCCGATCGCATCCAGGAGATCGTGGCCGTCATGATCGACCGGAAGCTCAAGGATCCGCGGCTCGGCATGGTCACCGTGACCGATGTTCGAGTTACCGGCGACCTGCAGCACGCAACGATCTTCTACACCGTCCTCGGTGACGAAACGGTTCTCCGTTCGTCCGGCACGGCTCTCGAGTCCGCAAAAGGCATGATCCGTTCCGAGGTGGGCAAGCAGCTTGGCTTGCGGCTCACCCCGACCATCGAGTTCGTTGCGGATGCTCTTCCGGTGACCGCGCAGTCCATTGAGGACGCTCTGGTCGCGGCGCGCGCACGCGATGCCGAACTGGCTCGTCAGCGCGAGTCGGCGAAGCCCGCGGGCGACTCCGATCCGTACAAGAAGCCGGCCGACGACAGCGAATGATCGACGTCCCTCGAGGAGCGGCACCCGCACAGTCCGGCATCCTCATAGTCGACAAGCCCGCCGCTGCCACCTCTCACGATGTGGTGGCGGCGGTTCGCCGTCTCGCCCACACCCGCAAAGTCGGCCACGCCGGCACCCTCGACCCTGCGGCAACGGGGGTGCTCGTCATTGGCATCGGCGCAGGGACCAAGCTCCTGACCTACCTGTCGGGAGCCGACAAGGACTATCTGTCAACGTTCCGGCTCGGCCAAGAGACCGACACCGAGGACGCCGATGGACAAATCATCTCCACCCCCGGGCTGACAGCAACCGATGAACAAATAGATGTTGCCCTTGCCTCCCTCACCGGAACGATCGAGCAGATTCCGTCCGCCTACTCGGCCAAGAAGATCGACGGCAAACGCGCCTACGATCTGGCGCGGGCGGGAGAGAAAGTTGACCTGAAGGCCGCGACTGTCACCATCGACCGTCTTGATCGCACGTCTCCGGTTACTCGCCACGATGATCTGGCTGACTTCGATGTCGAAGTGAGTTGCTCCACCGGTACCTACGTGCGGGCCCTCGCCCGGCAAACCGCGAATGCTCTCGGATCCGCTGGCCACATCACCTATCTGCGACGCACGAGAGTTGGCGGCTTCGACCTTTCTGAAGCTCACACGATTGAGTCCCTGATCGAGCAAGCTCAGTCCGGCCCTATCTCAGTCCTCCCCATGGCAGAGGCCGCGAAACGCTCCATGCCATCCGTGCAGATCACGGCCGAGCAGGAGACGGCACTGCGCTACGGCCAGTTCATCGACCTTGACGTTGAGTCCTTCCCCGTTGCTCTTATCCGCGATGACACCCTTGTTGCTATCGGCACGAAACGAGGCAACCAGGTTGGCCCGGCAACGGTCTTCGCTTAGGGACAGGTGACATCTTGTCGCCGGAGGGTTATTCCTCGATGCTTACTGACCTGCCCTACGGCGTGAGTTGAAGGGCAAGCCAGAGAATTGCAGCATCTGCGATCCTGCGAGGGTCCAGTCCCGTCGAGTCCGCGATGCGGTTGAGCCTGCCGGTGAGGGTGTTCTTGTGAATGAAAAGAATGTCGGCGGCTCGGGAGAGTGATCCGTCTGCGTCGAAATAGGCACGAAGGGACCGAATGAGCTCATCGCGATGCTCTGCAGGCAGCCCCTCGAAGACTCGGAGAACGAATGCCTGTCGTTCCCGCGCGGGAGTGGCCGACAGTAGCAATTCGATGGTCAGCCCGTCATAACGATGAATGTCGGTGGGGGAGTGAAGTGCGTGGCTCAGCGCTTTCTCCGCCTGATCGGTTGCCTGCGGCCCGCGCAGGCCGATACCGGAAAGTCCCACAGCGAGCCTGAGGGTGGACTCTGCCCGCACCCTCCGCGCGAGATGATCAAGCCAGGAGACGATCATCGCCAGTTGTTCTGAAGACTGCGAGTAAGCGGAACTATCTCGACTTCCCATCGGATTCTTGTCGAGGACAGCATGGGGGATAAGGATGACGATACGAGAGGCGAGAAGAGCGGTGATTGCCCCGCGGGCGCGTGCTTCTTCAAGAACCAGTTCGCTCATGCGATCCACCTCGGCTTGGAACGAGGAGGAGGCAGCGGGTTTGGTGGGGCTGCCTGCTGAAGTGACCCTGGCGGTAGCAACGACGTAGGCCGCACGAACATCGATGTTGAAGTCGTTACCTTCGGTGACAATCTCGGGAGTGGGCTCCCGAGTGTCGGTCAACCAGGCCTCAAGGAACCGAGAATAGGATCTGCCGTGCCGTTCCGCTCGTTCCCGGACGTGGGTTTCCCGCAGGAGAATTTCCGTCATTTTCTGCAACACGTGGGCCGGGGTGGTGAAGGTGGCGGGATCACCGGTGATGCCAAGAACGCCCGTGATTTCGCCTTCGACCCAGATCGGTAGGTTGAGGCCCGGGCGGACCCCTGGCAGCCGGTCGTGCGGCTCAATGATCAGCCGATCAAGCTGCTCCGTGATGACTCGTTCCGCCCCAAGGTGATGGTTGCCGATCCGGTTAGGGTCCGTGCTTGCCATGATGACCGCAGACCGGTCCATGAGATTCACGTCCTCGCCAAGGACCGAACTGATCTCGGACACGATCCGCTGAGCATTCTCGACAGAGATCTTCACCGATCCTCCTCCACGCTGAGAAACCCCGCTTCACCTGCGGAAATATTGGTTGAACATGCGATCTGAAACACACCGCTGTGGAACGATCCTAGCTCCTTACTGGTCTGGCGACTATCAAAACGTGGAAATCATGGTCTGAAGACCGTCGACTCTTGTGAATGACTCGCCCTACTGTGGTGCTCATCTCTCGCTAGTCTGTCGCAAAGGAGCAGAAATGACTGGCATACCGCTCATTATCGTGTTTGTTCTCGCAATCGCGCTCATGATCTTCATGATTTCGGTGTGGAAGATCCACCCGTTTATCTCGATCATGCTTATCGCCCTCGGCTTCGGCCTGATCGGCGGCATACCCCTCGTCAACCAACTAGACGCGGACGGCGAAGTAGAAGTTAATGGCATTGCCACCGTTATTGGGCAAGGCTTCTCGGGAACGTTTACCTCGATCGGCATCGTCATCATTCTCGGTGCCCTCATCGGACTCGTTCTCGAAAAGACCGGTGGCGCCTTCCAGATCGCCGATGCTCTGGTCCGCGTCATCGGTAAGAAACGCCCGGTTCTCGCCACGCAACTCATGGGCTGGGTCGTCTCGATCCCTGTGTTCTGTGACTCCGGCTTCGTAATTCTCAACCCAATCCGTCGGGCACTTGCTAGGCGTACCGGCACCTCTGCTGTCGCCATGACCGTGGCGCTGTCCGCCGGTCTCTACACGGCCCACGTGTTCATCCCGCCCACCCCGGGCCCAATCGCCGCAGCCAGCACGCTCGGCATTGGCGACAACCTCCTGGTTGTCATCGGTCTGGGTCTTCTTGTCTCCATCCCGTCTCTCATCGTGTCCTACTTCTATGCCCTCTACATCGGCAAGCGGATCCGCACCGACGAGGACGATGAGATCGCCGATGATGCTATGTTGGAACAGGCCTACGACGACCTTCGTACCTCGTACGGCAAGCTCCCCAGCGTCGCCAACTCCTTCCTCCCGATCGTCGTTCCCATCCTCCTCATGGCACTCGGTTCGATCGGCTCCGTTTTCGAATGGGACGGCCTCCTGGGCGACATCGTTGGCTTCTTCGGCACCCCGATCATCGCGCTCGCGGTCGGCGTGGTCTTCGCCGTTGTGACGCTGCTCAGCGTGACCCGCGGTAAGGAGCTTTACGACATCACGGACGAGACGCTCCGGGTCGTCGGTCCGATCCTCTTCATCACCGCCGCCGGCGGCGTCCTCGGACGAGTTATCGCTTCGACCGACATGGTTGTCTTCATCGAGGACAACGCGACAAGCTTCTCCTCGATCGGACTGTTCTTCCCGTTCATCATCTCCGCGATCCTCAAGACCGCTCAGGGCTCCTCGACGGTTGCTCTCGTGACCACGGCAGGCATTGTCGCCCCGACACTCCCGGCCCTCGGTCTCGTTACTCCGGCGGAAATCGCCTTGGCGGTCATGGCCATCGCGGCTGGTGCCATGACCGTGTCGCATGCAAACGACTCGTACTTCTGGGTCGTCACGAACTTCACCGGCATGACACCGCAGCAGGGTTACCGCACGCAGACAACGGTCACGTTGCTCATGGGTGTCACGTCGATTATCTTCATCTGGATCCTGGGACTGTTCATCATCTAGTGACCGGTACCGAACTAGTAGCCTAAGAAGAGTAACTGCGGGCCACGGGCGGGGCCAGGGACAGCCACAAGCTGACACCCGGCCCCGCCCACCCGCACATCGAGAAGGAACATGCTCGTGAAGAACATCGTCGTCATTCCCGACTCGTTCAAGGGAGCCGTGACCTCCTCGGAAGCCAGTGGGGCGATCACCGAAGGCCTCCGCCAGGTCCTCCCCGATGCTGCTATCACGCAGATCTCGGTAGCCGATGGGGGAGAGGGCACCGTTGACGCCATGCTGGCAGCCGGCACCGGCCGCAGCATCACCGCGCAAGTCTGCGGTGTTTTCCCCGGGGAATCGATCAATGCCACCTACGGAATCCTCGATTCGGCGGATAATACTCCAACCGCGGTGGTGGAGATGGCGGCGTGCGCCGGCCTTCCGCTTGCCGAAGGCAGAAAGAGCGCCGGCAAGACAACGACCTACGGGGTGGGCGAACTCATTGCCCACGCAATCGAAGGCGGCTCCAAGCACGTCATCGTCGGAGCCGGTGGTAGCGCCACCACAGATTTGGGGTGCGGGGCGGCCGCCGCCCTCGGCGTCCGGTTCTACAACAGGTCGGATGAGGAGTTCGTTCCCGTCGGCTCGACGCTCAAAGACGTGGCCCGTATCGATGCCACGGGTGCAGAAGAGATTCTCTCCGGAATCTCCGTCACCGTCATGTGCGACATCGACAATCCTCTTGCCGGGCCCAACGGTGCCGCCTACATCTTCGGTCCTCAAAAGGGAGCCGATCCCGACACGGTGAAAGAGCTGGATTCCGGGCTTATCCACGTCGCCAACATCATCAAACGCGATCTTGAGATCGATATCGCCCAGGTCCCCGGAGCGGGTGCCGCCGGGGGACTTGGCGGCGGGCTACTTGCTTTCACCGGTGCCGAGCTCCGCCCCGGAATCGACACCCTCCTGGAAGCCGTGCGCTTTACCGACATCATCAAGGACGCGGACCTCATCATCACGGGCGAAGGCCAGATCGACGGTCAGTCCCTGTCGGGCAAGGTGCCGGTAGGAGTCTCCCGCTGGGCAGCCAAGCATCGCGGGCCCGACCTCCCCGTCGTGGTCCTTGCAGGATCCATAGGCGAGGGGATCGACGACGTCTACGCCAAGGGTGTTACCGCCGTGTTCCCCATAGCTCGGCGCCCCGGTTCCCTTTCGGAAGCGATAGAGCACACTGCCGAAAACCTCACCGCCACCGCGAAGGACGTCGCCCGGTTAACGGCTTTCCTCACGTAGGAGCGGTTATCTCCTGCGACAAATTAGTTCTCGGTGGAGCGGTTATTCCGGCGAAGTATTTCCCCTAGGTCGTGACACCTAGCGCCCTACGAATGTGTGTCTCTGACTAGATAGCGTTAGCTTCCTTGGTCCAGCGGATCAGGCCGCGCGGGATCTTCTCCTTGCCGATCACGTCGTCGACAAGGCCGTGATCGATGAGCCGGTCCGAGGTCAGGATTGAAATTTCGCCGGTGGGTTCGAGGATAATCGCCGAGATCTGATCGTTGGATTGGATACCCGCCAGGCGAAGCTTTGACTGGAGTTCGTCACGGCTGATTCTGGTCTTCCGAAGAACATCCTCGAGGGGCTTCGATCCGGCATACAGCAAAATCGGCTGGTTGTTTACCCAGTGCTCGCCACGCTTCGTGTGGGCGATCTGTCCGATCGTTCCCTGTAGAGCAACAAGCGTCAGGAAAGCGATGATGCCGGTTGTGAGGGTAGGGCCCGGACCTAGGGTGGCACGGCCGACGATGGCACCGAAGATGATTCCCGCCAGCAGGTCGAAACTCGTTAAGCCCGTGAGCACTCGAGCACCAAGTATTCGTGACACGAGAATGACAAGAAGGTACATGACGGTCGTGGCGATAACTGTCGCCAGCGCACCTTCCGGGGTAATAAACAGCCATTCCAGCAGAATCTCGGTATCCATAGAACAAGCTTGCCAAATCCCAAGCTGATCAACCGAGAAAAGGAGAAAACAGACACCGGGCAGGTGTTTCTCGTTGGATATCGGATAGGGGAGAGATGGCGGTCATTGGAAGGAGCAAAACGAGAGCCCGCAAGTCCTGCGGAAGCACGGACGGTATGACGTACGACGGACTGGATTACCGGATGACCAGTCGAACGATCAGTGGAATGCTAGTACTGCAGACCGGTGTTGACAGTGTTGCAGAGTTTTGCTGAGCATCACCCACGTCCCTATTTCTCCAACTGCATACGGTTCCGCCTCGGCGGGTGGATCGACGTAGACTGTGCCCATGAGTCAAACCTGTGCATGTGGAAAGCGCGAAGTATCGGCAGCATCCAGCGGCTGTGGCTGTGGAGGTCACGGTCACGCCCACGGTGGCGGCCACGGTCATTCCCACCAGGGTGGCGGCGGCTGTGGCTGTGGAGGTCACGGTCACGCCCACGGTGGCGGCCACGGTCAGTCCCGCCAGGGTGGCGGCTGCGGTTGTGGCGGCGGTGGATCAAAGGGCGCTGATCCGCGGATTGTCGACCGCTCCGAGGGTCGCCCGCAGCTCGGCCTGCGTTCCGGCCTCTGATGCTGGTCTGGCGTACACCCGCCGACATCCCGTCCGATTTCGAAGGCTCCGTCGTTACTGTTGGGGTGTTCGATGGTGTGCACAAGGGCCACAGGGCTGTCATTAACGAAGCGGTTGTCGAGGCCCGGTTACTCGGAGTTCCCAGCGTTGTGCTGACCTTCGATCCCCACCCGGCCACCGTTCACAACCCGGACCGGACCGTACCTCTCGTTATTTCGGTCGAGGACAGGCTCCGCAGGCTCGAAGCTCTCGACGTCGACATTGTTTACGTCCAGCACTACACGCGCGTCTACTCCCAAGCCACGGCAGAAGAGTTTATTCTCGACCAGCTTGTGGGTGAGCTCAAGGCAAAGTCTATTGTCGTCGGCGAGGATGCTCGGTTCGGACGCGACAACAGCGGTGACTGCGACTTTTTGATGGACATGGCGGACAAGCACGGCTTTACCGCCACCGTGGTTTCCGACCTCGAGGACGATGCGTCCGGGCGACGCTGGTCCTCGACCTGGCTACGCGAAGTGCTCGACCGCGGCGACGTCAAGGCCGCGACGAAGGTGCTTGGTCGCCTGCACCGGCTCCGGGGTACCGTCGTTCACGGCCACAAGCGGGGCCGCGAACTCGGTTTCCCCACCGCAAACCTGCAAGCATCATCCGCCGGGGTTGTCCCCAAGGATGGTGTGTACGCTGGCTGGCTCGTCCGGGACGTCCCCGGTACCTCAGCGGTGGAGAATCTACCGGCAGCTATCTCGATTGGCACCAACCCCCAGTTTGATGGCAAGGGAAGAACGGTTGAGGCACACGTCCTCGGACGTGCCGACCTTGACCTGTACGGCGAGGACATCGCCATCGATCTCGTTGCCTACCTTCGCCCCATGGTTTCTTTCGACAGGGTGGAGACGCTCCTTGAACAGATGGATGAGGACCTGCGGCAGTCAGCCCTTGCCCTTGGCGTCCCGGTATCCGGCCGGGTCGACCCAACTCAGGTGACCGCTGGCCTCCAAGCCGAAGAGTTCAACCTGTAACGATTCTCCGGGGACCGCGGTTGCCATGCCGCGGGTACGTAGCGAATATCACCGGATGCTCGCGGTGAGTGCCTGGGGGCTGCGTGGTAAGCTTGCAAAGCCGTTAGATCGGCCACGGATGCGTCATGCCCGGGAGAACAGGCCCCGGAGCTCTGTGCAACGGAAAGAAACTGGAGAATCAATGGCTCTCTCAGCTGAGAAAAAGCAGCAGATTATCAAGGAATACGCCACCCACGAGGGTGACACTGGTTCGCCTGAGGTGCAGGTTGCTCTGCTCTCGCAGCGCATCAACGACCTGACCGAGCACTTCCGCTCGCACAAGCACGATCACCACTCGCGTCGTGGTCTCATGCTTCTCATCGGGCAGCGTAAGCGCCTCCTCAAGTACCTCGCGGACGAGGACATCGAGCGTTACCGCGCTCTCATTGCACGCCTCGGTCTGCGACGCTAAGACCACCGGCCCGGGCCCAACAGGCCCGGGCCAACCGCTGTCTAGGGACAGCACACTGAAGAAAAAATAAGAAGAATAATGTATGTGGAGCGGACGCCCGGTCCTCGGTTGCAAATTACGGGGCAGGTACCCGTGACTGGCAATCGATGACCGTGACCGTCTCCAAGAAAGATAGAGGAACCATGGAAGGTCCCGACGTTAAATTTTCCGAAGCAGTCATTGATAATGGCTCCTTCGGCACCCGCACGATCCGTTTCGAAACCGGCCTGCTTGCTCGCCAGGCAGCCGGAAGCGCAATGGTTTACCTGGATGGCGAGACCGCTATCCTGTCCGCCACCGCAGTCTCGAAGGCACCGAAGGATCACTTCGACTTCTTCCCGCTGACCGTTGACGTGGAGGAGCGCTCCTACGCCGCCGGTCGCGTCCCCGGCTCGTTCTTCCGTCGTGAAGGCCGCCCGGGTACGGACGCGATCCTCGCGTGCCGTCTCATCGACCGCCCTCTGCGTCCCGCCTTCGTCAAGGGCCTGCGCAACGAGGTCCAGGTTGTTGCCACCGTAATGGCGGTGCACCCTGATGATGCGTACGACGTTGTCGCCATCAACGGCGCATCGATGTCCACCACACTGTCCGGTCTGCCCTTCTCGGGCCCGATCGGCGCCACCCGCATCGCACTCATCGACAACCAGTGGGTTGCTTTCCCGCGCTACTCCGACCTGCCCCGCGCAACCTTCAGCATGGTTGTTGCCGGCCGTATCGTCGGTGACGACGTTGCCGTCATGATGGTTGAGGCTGAGGCTGGCGAGTACGCCTGGGACCTTATCCAGGAAGGTGCTCAGGCACCGACCGAGGAGACCGTCGCCGAGGGTCTCGAGGCCGCCAAGGGCTTTATTCGCGTTCTCTGCGACGCACAGCAGGAACTCGTCGACCAGGCTGGCAAGGAGACGCAGGACTACCCGCGCTTCCTCTCCTACTCGGACGAGCAGTTCGACCGCGTTGAGAAGCAGATCGGTGACCGTCTCGGCCCGATCCTCGAACTCGTTGGCAAGGCCGACCGCGATAACGCACTGAACGAGCTCACCACTCACGTGGTTGCCGAACTGTCGAAGGACTACCCGGAGGGCGAAGGCGAGCTGTCCGCAGCCGTTAACGCCGTCTTCTCGAAGCAGATGCGTCACCGCGTTCTCACCGAGGGTGTTCGCATGGACGGCCGTCAGCCCGCGGAGATCCGTTCGATCTCCGCCGAGACCAATGTTCTTCCCCGCGTGCACGGCTCCGCCCTGTTCCAGCGTGGCGAGACCCAGATCCTGGGTGTCACTACCCTTAATATGCTGAAGATGGAGCAGCAGCTCGACAACCTCTCCCCGGAGAAGTCGAAGCGCTACATGCACCACTACAACTTCCCGCCCTACTCGACCGGTGAAACCGGCCGCGTTGGCTCCCCGAAGCGTCGCGAAATCGGTCACGGCATGCTCGCAGAGCGCGCCCTCGTCCCGGTCCTTCCGTCGCGCGAGGACTTCCCGTACGCAATCCGTCAGGTCTCCGAGGCCCTCGGTTCGAACGGCTCGACCTCGATGGGCTCCGTCTGTGCATCGACCCTGTCGCTGCTGAACGCCGGTGTGCCGCTCCGCGCCTCCGTCGCCGGTATTGCCATGGGTCTCATGTCCGAAGAGATTGACGGCGAGCAGCGCTACGTTGCCCTCACCGACATTCTTGGCGCCGAGGATGCCCTGGGCGACATGGACTTCAAGGTTGCAGGTACCCGCGAGTTCGTGACCGCTATTCAGCTCGACACGAAGCTCGATGGCATCCCGGCCCAGGTGCTCGCAGCGGCACTTGGCCAGGCACGCGACGCACGTCTCGCGATCCTCGACATCCTCGATGGCGCGATCTCGGTTCCTGACGAGATGAACGAGACCGCACCGCGAATCATCACCATTAAGATCCCCGTTGACAAGATCGGCGAGGTCATTGGCCCCAAGGGCAAGATGATCAACCAGATCCAGGAGGACACGGGCGCCGAGATCTCGATCGAGGACGACGGCTCCGTGTTCGTTGGTGCGACCACCGGCTCCGCTGCCGAGGCCGCACGTCAGGCGATCAACTCGATCGCCAACCCGACCATGCCCGAGGTGGGCGAACGCTTCGTTGGAACCGTCGTCAAGACAACCTCCTTCGGTGCGTTCGTATCGCTGACCCCCGGTAAGGACGGCCTGCTCCACATCACGCAGATCCGCCGCATGGTTGGTGGTAAGCGCGTCGAGAACGTTGAGGATGTCCTCAATGTGGGCGACAAGGTCCAGGTTGAGCTCGCTGAGATCGACCAGCGCGGCAAGCTCTCGCTCCACGCCATCGTTGAGGGCGAAGAGAACGAGTCCGCTGAGGAGAACGATAACGAGGAGAACGGTCACGAGGAGCGCGCCGAGCGTAAGCCCCGCAACCGCAACCGTCGTCGTACCCGTTCCTCCGATGAGGACTAAGTAGCCACGACGAACCAGTCGCGACTAATCAGTCGTTAACAACCGATAAGGATGTTATGAGTATGGGCCGGACCTTCGGGACCGGCCCATACCGGTATCACCATGACATATACAGAAATCCGCCTGGCAGACCAGGACCTTGATGTCGAAGACTCCGGAATGCATTTGCGCCGCACCCTCCGCCACGGCATTCGCTTCATCACCGAACACATCCCCACGCAACGCTCCGTTGCGCTCGGCATGTGGATCGGTGCGGGTTCCCGCGATGAAGAAGCGGGCCACGAGGGCTCCACGCACTTTCTGGAACACCTGCTCTTCAAAGGCACCAGGAACCGTTCCGCTATCGATATTGCTGAGGAGCAGGACTTCCTTGGTGGCGACTTCAATGCCATGACCGGCAAGCAGTTCACGGCCTACCACGGCAGGGTCTTCCAGGATGATCTGAAACGCGCGGTTGACCTCCTTGCCGACATGATCACCTCGGCACGGCTCGACCGGGAAGACATGGACGTGGAGCGAGGAGTGATCCTCGACGAGCTGGCCATGTATGCTGACGATCCCTCGGAAGTGGCCCACGAGGCACTGCCTGCCGCGGTTTTTGGCGACCACTCGCTAGCCCGCCCCGTGGGCGGAACCAAGCAGTCAGTGGGTGCACTCGACCACGGCTCCCTGCTCGAACACTACGCTGACCACTACCATCCGGGTGAACTGGTCGTTGCGGCCGCAGGTGCCGTTGACCACGAGGAGTTCATCGAGACCGTTATCGATGCACTGCGTCGTCACGGCTGGGAACTGGATGGCACGGACACCGTGCCCCGCCGGATCGAGTCACCCCTGTCCTATAGCCTGTCGGACCGTCGGATCGTTCAAGCATCCGAGCAGTCCGCCGTGGTGATTGGAATGCCGGGGGTGACAAGCGATGATCCGATGCGACCCGCCCTGATCGCTGCCCTCACCATTCTCGGCACCGGTTCCTCATCCCGCCTCTTCCAAGAGGTACGAGAAAAGAGGGGATTGGCCTACTCTGCTTACGCTCTCGCTGCGTCCTATGAGACCGGGGGACTGGTAGCTATGGCGGCACCAACCTCCCCGAAGAACGCCGATATCGTCGCCGAGCTCATGAACGACACCCTCAACTCCATGGTCGGCACGGTTAAAGAATCCGAAGTGGAGTCCGCCTATCGCAGGCTCAGGGTCGGGGTTGTGTTCGATGCTGAAGCCGCGCAGCAGAGAATGATGAGGCTCGGACTGGCTGAGGTTGCCACCGGCCGGCTTATTTCCATGGACGAATCGCTCCGCAGACAGCGTGCCGTCACACGTGACGATATTGAGCAGGTGCTGTCACAGCTCGTCGTGAACGACCGGGCTCGCGTTGTCGTTGGACCGGTAGAGTGATCCCATGAAGATTGCAGTCATTGGAGCAAAGGGCCGCATGGGCCAGGCCATGAGCGCGGGAGTCGAGCAGACGGATGGGCTGGAGCTGGTCGCACAGCTTGATGCCGGTGATGAAATCACGACCGAGTCCCTCAACGGGGCAGAGGTCGCCATCGAATTCACCCGTCCCGATTCGACACTCAAGAACACCCTTGCCGTCATAGGTGCAGGAGTGCACTGCGTCGTTGGCACGACGGGGTGGACGGATGAGGGGCTGGACCAGGTGCGGGAGCTCCTGGAAACAAAGCCCGGTGTAGGCGCCATTATCGCACCCAACTACGCTCTGTCCGCCGTGCTCGCCATGTCTTTTGCGAAGAAGGCAGCAGCCTACTTCGAATCCGCGGAAGTCATCGAACTTCACCACCCGAACAAGGTCGACGCACCCTCGGGAACGGCTCTGACAACCGCCAAGGGAATTGCCCAGGCGCGCCGCGAGGCGGGTCTGGGTCCCATGCCCGATGCAACCGAAACGGATCCGGGCGGCGCACGCGGAGCAAACATCGATGGAGTACACGTTCACGCGGTACGCCTGCGCGGCCTGACCGCACACGAAGAGATTGTCTTCGGCAATCCCGGCGAGCAGTTCACGATTCGTACCGATTCCTTCGACCGCGAATCGTTCTTCCCCGGCGTGCTCCTTGCCGTGCGGGAAGTATCCGGCAGGCCAGGCCTGACCTACGGTCTCGACCAGCTTATGGATATATAAATTATGAATTCTTAGAGAAGTTTCTTCTCAAACAATAATGGGGCCCGCATGTCCAGTACATGCGGGCCCCACTATTCCTGATTGCTACGGGTTGTCGCAGCGTAGTTGGTGAGCGGCGGGCCGAGGGAGGTGACGGACCTTGGCCCGCCGCTCAGTGCCTAGAGGTGGCGGTTGAGGGCAGGGGTGTCCCTGCCGTCGCCGTCCCAGTCGCCAACGAGGATCGTGTCGGTAGACAATCCCAGCGTGATTTCCTGCTCGGCGTTGCCGCCGGTGTGGGCGTTGTTGATGAGGAAGACATTGTCGCGTCGTAGCGTAACAGTGTCGGTTCCGTCGCCGCTGAAGTCACCCGCGAATGCCTCATCGGATTCCCAGCCGTACCTGTACTCAATATCGGCGTTGCCACCGGTTAGAGCATTGTTGACGAAGAAGACCTTGCCACGGCGAACCGTGAAAGTATCCGAGTCGTTGCCGTCCCAGTCGCCGACAAGGATTTCGTCGTTGTCGCGGCCGTACTTGAACTCGTGATCGGCGTTGCCACCAACCAGTTCGTTGTTCAGGTAGATGGTGTGGCCGCGGCGAACACCGAGGGTGTCGGTTCCGTCGCCGTCCCAGTCGCCGACGAGAATTTCGTCGTTGTCGCGGCCGTACTTGAACTCGTGATCGGCGTTGCCGCCAACCAGTTCGTTATTCAGGTAGAACGTGTGGCCACGGCGAACGCCGAGGGTATCGGTTCCGTTCCCATCCCAGTCACCAGCGAAGACCTGGTCGCCTTCCTTACCAAAAGCAATTGCCACGTCGTGGGTCTCGGACTCCCAGGAGTTGTAGAGGAAGAAGGCGTTACCGGTTGGTTCCGGTTCCGGAGCGGGCTCAACCTCGAGCTCAACAACGGCAGGCTCGGCGTCTGCCGAGACAGAAAGCGAGCCGTTGGTAGCGGCTGCGGAGGAGGACAGCGTCGCGGATTCCGCGGCGATGTCGTCCTCGGTGAGGGTGTACGTGCGGGACTCGCTAAGTGATTCTTCAGAGCCGAGCTCAGCGGCTTCAATCGCTCCGGTCACGTCGGTGAGGCGTACGTTGCCGGTGTTGGTGACGGTTGCGTCATAGGAGACGATGTCACCGGCCGAGTCGTAGCCGTCGCCATCGACATCTTCGATGCTGGCGACGGATAGGGCAACGGTGAGTTCGGGCAGACGCTCGATCAGATCAACCTCGTCACCCACGATATCGAGCGACAGCGGCTCGAGACCGGCGCCTTCAACAGCCCAGGTGCTGGTTGGGAGGAAGAATCCATCAGCAAGCTCGTCGGCGTTGACCATGTGGAATGCTGTGGTGCAGGTATATCCGGCACCGGCGGGAAGCGTACGGTAGCGGCAGTTTCCAGCACCATCATCCGGAACGAACGGATAGAAGTCACCAGCCGTTGGATAGGTCGTCTGGGTAACGTTCGATTCGGAGTCAACTCGGAAGTGGTAGTTCAGCCTCTCACCCTCGGTGTAGGGATCGACTGCCACGTCACGAGTGGAGTCACCCGGGTAGCCCTCGATGTTTGCCCCGAGAGTCGGTGCGGCGCCTTCGAGGACCGTAACTGTCGCGTCACCGCGCAGGCTGTATTCACCGGCGGAGATGAGAATATCGCCGTTTTGCACCTGGCCGTCGGCGGTCCAGATCGGGATATCGACGTCGAGAGTGACCTCGACGGATTCGCCGGGCGCCAGCTCTGAGAACTTGGCCTCTGTGGCCGACCATCCCGAACCAAGATCCGCGGTAACGGTTCCTGCTGGCATGGCCTTGTCGTCATCGTTGTTGATCGTGAAGGTCAGCGGAACGGTGTCGCCAGCATTGCCTTCGGAAGCGGTGTCAGCGAACGAGGCGCAGAATGGCTTGAGCCAGTCCTCGTCGAAGTCGCCGTAGAGAATCTCCGAGTTGGCGCCCTCGTAGACAACGCCGTAGGTGCCATCGTCGAGTGCAACGAGGTCGGAGTAGGAGTGGCCGCCGGGCTCGTAGGTTTTAGATACGGGCCAGGTCTGACCGTCGTCGCACGAGTAGCGAACCGTGCCGTTCGTACGGCTCGTGGCATTCGCATTCGAGAACAGGAGTTCCTTTGCCTCGAGCGAACCGGCCTCGGCGCCCGGGTTCATTTGAATGATCGATGCGTTATTCCGGGGATCAAGAAGCGTGTGGTCGAGCTCTGGCTCGGACCAGCTATGCCCACCGTCGTCCGAGTAGGCAACCCAGCGCGCGGTGTGGGTATGGTGGGCACGAGAGTTCATCATGAGCCTGCCATCGGACAGCTCAACGACCTTGTTCTCATCCATAAGGGAACCGACCGGTTCACCCATCTGCCACGTTTCACCGTGATCATCAGAGTATACGGAGTACGCGACAACTGCTCCGGAACGTACCTGGCCAGCGTACTGCTGGACAAGACGACCCGCGTATTCACCCCGGGTGATCTGGATTCCGTGACCGGATGTGGCGAACTGGCCGCGCATGTTCTCCGGCTTGACCACATCGGTGATCAGGCGGTGCTCCCAGGTCACGCCGTTATCTGTCGACACCGATACCTCGGCCGAGATAACGTCACGGTCCTCGTCGTCGTTACCGTAGACGCTTCCCCAAAAACCCTGGTCCTTCGAGAAAACGTGGAAGTTGAACAGGGTGTTTGTTTCAGCGTCGTAAACGTACGAAGGATCGGAATAGCCAAGCTTGTTCTCGCCGGTCTTGCCAGCGTGAACAACGGTCTGCTCCTCCCAGGTCTTTCCACCATCCGTTGAGCGGCGCTGCAGGATGGAGTTCGGTCCGGGGGAGTCCGCGCCGGTTGGCCGTCCGTCGTAAGAAATCAGCAGATCGCCGTTGTTGAGCTGAATGATCGCGGGAATGCGGTAGTTCGGGAACACCCCATCGCCACCCAGGGCGATACGCAACGTCGTGAATTCCTCGGCGGCGGCCTCATCCTCCGCCATCGCAGGAATCCCGGCAAACGTCGAAGCAAGAAGTGCGACACCTGCCCCTGCACTCAAGAATCTCCGCCGTGCTGTTTTTGGCCTGTGCTTTATAGCCACAGGTACCTCCTCGTCGTGTGGTCTGTCGGCAACGCTGCCGACCGTGCAGATATCCGACACATGAGACTTCAGATGTCAGACATCTTCTGAGCAGTGTAATTCGGACAACAGCAATATGCGACCGCTAGCACGAATGACGTACTGCCTGCGACGATATTGTGCATACGCTAGGTAGTTAACAGATTTCACTGCTATGAGGTGCAGTGGAAATTTTCTCGGTCGCATCAGCTGACCTGGGAGGATGGGGCGTCAGTAGCGCTATTTGAGCGTGTCGCTACTGTCGGATTCTTGCCCTCGCGCCGGAGCCTCCCAAACGCGTGTGTAGGTATAGCAAGATGGTTGCCCTGGTGATACTAAAGCGGCGCAAGAGGAACCTGCGCCGTGAGGCAAGGAAAAGGTAACTGCGCCGCGAAGGAGGGAAAAGTGGTAAACGAGCGGGCTGAGGGGTGTGCTCACCCTTCAGGGAGGGATGTTTACTCTGCTGGGTCGAGGACGGTGTACCAGCACTGCTCGGTCACGGTGCCGGTGCCGAGGTCGAGGTTGCGCTGGATGCCGCGAGGTGCGAAGCCTGCGCCCTGGAAGAAGCGGGTTTTTGCCTCGTCACCAACCATGATCCACACCTGCATCTCCTCAGCCTTGTCCTGTTCGGCAAACTCTGCGATTGCGGCAAGGAGGCGCGAGCCGTGGCCCTTGCGGCCGTTATTGCGGGGAACCTCGAGGGCAAGGATCTCAATGGTGCCGGGATTATCTTCGGCGTCGCCGATCATGGCCTGGTCGGCGGGGGCGATTGCGGCGAATCCCACTATTGCTGCCCCTTCAACGGCGGTCAGGGTCCGGTACGCCGGTGACGGTGGGGCGGAGATTGAGTCAGACCAGCCCTTCGCGAGTGCCTCACTAGTCAGCTGCGCTGAGACCTCCGCGGGGAGGTCGTGGCCGAGCGCTGCGGCCAGTGTCGCCTTCATCGTCGTTGCATGCATATCACCGAGGAACGGCACATCGGAGATGATGGCGGGTCGGACAAAGGAATCAGGAAGAGCTTGAGTCACCAGGCCAGCCTATCGATCCTGCGGCCAAGGGTCCATGTGGCCCCGGTGAGATGTGAAGATTCTCGGTCACCACGACGCGACGCATCCGTTCGTCGACAAATGAGGCTGTCTTCTAGTCAAAGAGGTGATCCAGCGGAGCTGAATAGGCGTATATCCGAACCATTTGGCTGGTCAGATTGGGTGAAAAGGTGTCCATATGTTCGACACTTGGGACCGTTGGCGCCGATCCGCCGGATAAAAGATCTAGGATGTCCCCATGGGTAGTACACCGTCACGCACATTTGGCTCCGTCGGAGTGGCCATGGCAACGCCATTCGCCCCGATGGTTCACTGGACATTGAATCGGCCCGCAAGCTCGCGGACCACCTCGTAGGCGAGGGTGTTGATCTGATCGTCCTCTCTGGCACGACCGGTGAGTCGCCGACGACTCACCAGCCTGAGAAGGACGAGCTTGTCACCGAGGTCGTTGCCGAGGTTGGCGACCGCGCCATGGTGATCGCGGGCGCTGGTTCTAACGACACCGCGCACGGCGTCAGGATCGCGAAGGGCGCAGCCAAGTGCGGTGCCCAGGGCCTCCTTATCGTCTCGCCCTACTATTCCCGTCCCTCCCAGGAGGGCATCTACCAGCACATCACCGCGATCGCGGCCTCGACGGAACTGCCCGTCATGGTCTACGACATCCCGGGCCGCACGGGTGTGCGGATCTCTGACGAGACATTTGATCGTCTCGCGGAAAACCCGAAGATCAAGGCAGTGAAGGACGCCGTAGGCGACCTGCCGAACGGTATCGCCACCTCCCGACGCACCGGCCTCGAATACTACTCGGGCGATGATGCTCTCAACCTGCCGTGGCTGACCATTGGTGGCTCGGGCGTCGTCTCGGTTGTTGGACACATCGGCGGTAGGCGTTACCGCGACATGATTGATGCTGTTGACGCCGGGGATTACGCCAAGGCGCAGCAGATCGACGATGAGATTCATCCGCTTGTCAACGCGATCATGGGTGGCGGCCAGGGTGCGGTTATGGCGAAGGAAGCACTCGCCATGACCGGGGTGATCCCGCACGCCACGGTGCGTCTGCCGCTCGTTGGTGCCAGCCAGAACGAACTTGACTCGCTGCGCCGAGTCCTCCAGGTTCAGGGCTACCTCAACTAACCTTCCCGGAACCGTAGGGCGGGAATAGCTATCTGACGCGGGGCGGTACGAACAATGTTCTTACCACCCCGGGACCCTCTGTCCATGCGTGGCACAAACTCAAGAGAGCAAAGTGAACTCAAGAGAGCAAAGTGAACGGGCCCCAGGCCCGCCATGTATCGAATCCGTTCCGTTCATGGGACAATGACGACGTGAATTACGCTCGACCTGATCTTCAGACACCCGCCCCCCTCAAGAAGAACGCCCTGAGAATTGTCCCTCTCGGCGGTCTTGGCGAGGTTGGGCGCAACATGACCGTTTTCGAGATCAACGGACGCCTGCTCGTCGTTGACTGCGGCGTCCTGTTCCCCGAAGAGGTCCAGCCCGGCGTCGACCTTATCCTTCCCGACTTCGAATACATCGAGGACCGTCTCGACGACATCGAGGCCATTATCCTCACGCACGGTCACGAGGACCACATTGGCGCCGTCCCGTACCTGTTGCGACTCAAGAACGACATTCCCGTCGTTGGTTCCCAGCTCACCCTTGCCTTCATTGAGGCCAAGTTGCAGGAGCACCGAATCACGCCCTACACCCTCCAGGTTGCCGAGGGTGATGTCGAAGAATTCGGCCCGTTCGAGGTCGAGTTTGTCGCCGTTAACCACTCGATCCCGGACGCGCTCGCCGCAATGATCCGCACTGTTGCCGGCAACGTTCTTATCACCGGTGACTTCAAGATGGACCAGCTGCCGCTCGATCGCAGGATCACCGACCTCCGGGCCTTCGCTCGCCTCGGTGAAGAGGGTGTCGACCTGTTCATGACGGACTCGACGAACGCCGAGGTCCCCGGTTTCACAACCTCCGAGGTTGAGATCGGCCCGGTGCTCAAGCAGGTGTTTGCGGGAGCTACGGGACAGATCGTCGTTGCTTCCTTCGCGTCCCACGTGCACCGCGTCCAGCAGGTCCTCGATGCTGCCGCGGCAAACAACCGCGTCGTCACCTTCGTCGGACGCTCCATGGTCCGTAACATGGGGATTGCGTCAGATCTCGGCTACCTCGACGTCCCCGACGGGGTCCTTGTTGACCTGAAGAAGATCACGGACTACCCGGAGTCCAAGCGCGTGTACATGTCGACGGGCTCCCAGGGTGAGCCGATGGCGGTGCTGTCCCGGATCGCGAACGAGAACCACCCGAAGATCTCGGTGGGCCCCGGCGACACGGTCGTCTTTGCTTCCTCCCTTATCCCCGGCAACGAGAACTCCGTCTTCCGTCTCATCAACGGGCTCATGAGGCTCGGTTCCAAGGTGGTCCACCAGGGGAGCGCCCGTGTGCACGTTTCCGGGCACGCCTCCGCTGGTGAGCTTCTCTACTGCTACAACATTGTTCAGCCCACGGCGGTTATGCCGATCCACGGGGAAATCCGCCACCTGGTGGCAAACGGTGCGCTCGCGGTCAAGACCGGCGTCCCAGCCGAGAACATCATGCTTGCAGAGGACGGCGTTGTCGTTGACCTCGTTGACGGCGAGGCCTCGATCGTGGGTGCGGTGCCCTGCGGCTACGTCTACGTCGACGGCTCCTCCGTTGGTGACCTGACCGAGGCCGAGCTCAAGGACCGCAGGATCCTCTCCGAGGAGGGCTTCGTTGCCATCTTCGCTGTCGTTGATCCCTCGAAGAAGGAAATCGTTTCTGGCCCCCACATCCAGGCTCGTGCCATGGCGGAAGATGATGAGGTGTTCGAGAAGGTCCTTCCCGAAGTGACCCAGGCACTCCAGGACGCCCTTGATGATGGTGATGACTCCTACCAGATGCAGCAGGCAATGCGCCGGGCTATTGGTCGCTGGGTCTCTCGCAGGCTCCGCCGCCGCCCCATGATTGTCCCCACCGTCATCGAGGTCTGAGCACGGACAAAACTAGCAACGAGGAGCTTTTCCGGATCCAAGCTCCGCGATCCTCAGGACCCGAGAAGTTGCCCGAGATACTGGAGAGGTTGGCCGCCCCGCGGGGCGGCCTCCCTGTTTGCTTGGTTCTTTATGGATACTGATGAGCCGATCCGCCGCGCCGAACCGAACACCTTCCTAGATCGTTGCGAGGCCTCTAGGATGGGTGAAAAGGACACGGTCCTTTCCTGGTGAACATCGTGGTTCGTAGGAGGTTGCAGTGACCCAGTTTGTTGGCGTTGAGAATATGGTGCGATGGATCCAGCGTGACGGCGTGGAACCAATCATCGTGAAAATGGTGGGTGCACTCGAACAGGACTTCGCGCGGTGGGAACAGTTCGAGAGGACCCCACGGCTCGCCTCGCACTCGCCGATCGGCGTCATCGAGCTCATGCCAACGACCGACGGGGAACAGTACTCGTTCAAGTACGTCAACGGACATCCCTCCAACCCTGCAAGAGGTTTCCAAACCGTGACGGCATTCGGTGCGCTCGCGGATGTCGACAATGGTTATCCCGTCTTCGTTGCGGAGATGACGCTCCTGACGGCTATGCGAACTGCGGCGATCTCGGCCATGGTTGCCAAGCACCTGGCGCCCACAAACTCGCAAACCATGGCGATGATTGGAACGGGTAGCCAGGCGGAGTTCCAGGCGCTTGCCATGAGGGGAACACTCGGAATTGAGAACCTTGTCGTGTACGACGTGGATCCGGGTGCCGTGGAGAAGTTCTGGCGGAACATGGAACCCCTGGGATTCTCAATTACGTCCTGCTCGAGCACCTCGGAGGCCATTCTCGGTGCCGACATCATTACGACCTGCACGGCAGACAAGCAGCTAGCGACAGTCCTGCACTCCAACCAGGTGGCCCCGGGCGTACACATCAACGCGATTGGCGGTGACTGCCCCGGCAAGACGGAACTCGATGTCGAGATCCTCCGTGGAGGTTCGGTCTTCGTTGAGTTTGAGGAACAAACGAGAATCGAGGGTGAAATCCAGCAGATGGATGCTGACTCCCCGGTGACGGAGTTCTGGAAGGTCTTAACCGGGGACCACCCGGGGCGGGTCTCGGACGAGGAAATCACGATCTTCGACTCCGTCGGCTTCGCTATCGCTGACTTTGTGGCACTCAAGGTCTGCCAGGCTGAGACCGCGGGAACCGACCTACAAGCCAAAATCGACATCATTGCCGAACCGGACGACCCGAAGGACCTGTTCTCCCTCCTCAAAATAAACGCACCTGTGTAGTCTGCTCGATTCCGCTAACTCCCTGACTTGTGGGGCTTTCTAGCGGCCTCGCCCTGCAGTTTAAGGCCGATGTTTCAGGGTGGGGATGGTTGCGAGCTGGCGTCGTTGTGGGGTTTTTCGTGTCAGTGAGAAAAACCGCTAAGGGCACAGAATCGGCGCGTGCCTAGGAAACCTGCTGGTGGGCCAACTATTCTCGGAGGTGTGAGTAAGTCAGAACCGAGGAAACCGGGACGGAAGGCGTCGCAGGAAACGAGTGGGCGAGTGCCCGCACGTGGCCGCCGCCAGCAGACCCCGAAGACGGAGATCAGGCGCGAGCCTGTCCAGGACGAGGTCAAGGAGCCAGTATCTCCGGCCAGGCGGGACGGACTTGCGCTCACCCTCATTGGGCTTGCGATTATCGTTGCCCTGCGGGAATGGTTCCAGCTATCGGGAGCCCTTGGGGACCTCATCCACCACGCTACGGCTGGCCCCGTTGGCTTGCTGTCGATCTTCGCCCCGATCGTTCTCGTGTTCTTCGCGGTCCGCCTGTTCCGTGAATCGACTCGTGAGTCGAACAAGAACCTCGTGATTGGAACGGTCCTCCTTGTTCTCGCGATCACCGGCGTGCTTCATATTCTTCTCGGGGCAGCGAGCCCCATGGATGACATCAACAGCGTAGAAAACGCGGGTGGAATTATCGGATGGGCAGTAGGTGGGGGACTGGAGTATCTGCTGTCGCCCTACGGTGCGGTGCCAATCCTTTTCCTTCTCGCTATCTTCGCGATCCTTTATGGAACGGCTACGTCGATCCGCGACATTCTCGACTTCACAAAGGCGAACAGGCCGGAGAGTATTCGCCCACCCTTTGCTGACCGGTTGCGTCAAAAGCGTGAGGACGCCATGGCGTTGGAGAGCGAGCCGTACGAGGATCCGTTGGAGATGGACGAGGCGCCGGACCTGCCGGCACTCGACATGAACACGAAGCGGAATCCAAAGCCTGCCGCTCCGAAGGAAACACCGAAGACTCAGGTCATGAGCTCCGCATCCTCGATTGATCTGCCGGCGCCCGCGCCCTCGCCCGAGGAGCCCGAGACCGAGCCAACCGTCTTCGAGCAACCGGAACTGTCGTCCAGTCTCGCCTACGAACTGCCCGACATGGACATGCTGGTGGCGGGCGCCCCGCACCTTGAGAGGTCCGAAGCAAACGACAATGTCGTTGCCGCCCTCACCCGGGTCTTCGAAGAGTTCTCCGTCGGTGCTGAGGTTACGGGCTTCTCCCGCGGCCCGACAGTCACCCAGTACGAGGTTGAGCTCGGCCCCGGTGTGAAGGTTGAGCGAATCACGCAACTGTCGAAGAACATCGCCTACGCCGTTGCCAGCGCCGACGTTCGCATCCTGTCTCCGATTCCCGGCAAGCAGGCGGTCGGCATTGAGATTCCGAATGCCGACCGCGAGACCGTTGTTCTCGGTGAGGTCCTGCGATCCAATGTCGCGAAGAAGCAGACCCATCCTCTTGTTGTTGGTCTTGGTAAGTCCGTTCAGGGCAACTATGTGGTTGCGAACCTGGCTAAGATGCCGCACCTGCTGGTTGCGGGCGCGACCGGTTCCGGTAAGTCTTCGTTCGTGAATTCGATGATCACGTCGATTCTCATGAGGGCAACGCCCGACCAGGTTCGGCTTATCCTTGTTGACCCGAAGCGCGTTGAACTGACCATTTATGCCGGCATCCCGCACCTCATCACCCCGATCATCACGAACCCGAAGAAGGCCGCCGAAGCTCTCGAATGGGTGGTTGAGGAAATGGACCGCAGATACGACGATTTAGCCGCGTTCGGCTATCGTCACGTCGACGAGTTTAACGAGGCCGTCAAAACGGGCAAGGTGCAGCCCCTGCCGGGCTCCGAGCGAGAGATCAAGCCCTACCCGTACCTTGTTGTTGTCGTAGACGAGCTCGCGGACCTCATGCTGGTTGCTCCGAAGGACGTTGAATCCTCGATCCAGCGCATCACGCAGCTGGCACGAGCCGCCGGCATCCACCTTGTGCTCGCCACCCAGCGGCCCTCCGTCGACGTTGTCACGGGCCTCATCAAGTCGAACGTGCCGTCGAGGCTCGCGTTCTCCACGTCGTCCCTGGCTGACTCCCGAGTCATCCTCGATCAGCCGGGCGCCGAGAAGCTGATCGGGCAGGGTGATGCTCTGTTCATGCCTTCCGGTGCCACGAAGCCGGTCCGCGTTCAGGGTGCCTGGGTTGGGGAGTCTGAAGTTAAGAAGGTCGTCGACTACGTGAAGGGCAAGATGGAGCCCGAGTATCGTGCCGACGTGACTGCGAAGCCCGAAGCTAAGAAGCAGGTGGATGACGACATCGGTGACGATCTCGACATCCTCCTCCAGGCCGCCGAGCTCGTCGTCTCAACCGACTTCGGTTCAACCTCGATGCTCCAGCGTAAGCTTCGCATCGGCTTTGCTAAGGCGGGGCGCATGATGGACCTGCTGGAGTCTCGTGAGATCGTAGGGCCCTCCGAAGGCTCGAAGGCTCGCGAGGTGCTCGTCAAGCCAGATCAACTCCCCGAGGTTCTCGCTATGCTCCGCGGCGAAGAGCCGCCGCAGGAGACGTATGAGACCCCGGTGGAGGAAGGTCCAGTCGATGGAACCGAAGTTCTTCCCGCGGCCCGCGAGGCCGAAAACTACTGGGATGATGACGATGACGACTCCGAGGATGCCTGGCAACTAACAGGTCGCTGAGGAAAATCAGGAACCGGTCATTTTGACACCGGCTAGTTTCCTCAGCTTGGTCCTGCCCGAAGATCGCACGACCCACCGTGCGATCTTCGGTTATAAGCGGCAGGTGCAGTCCTGCCCGGTTGATAACGATATGCGCTCGATAACTCTTTTTGGGTGTTGACTGAATGGGGAGGTGGGGTATTGTTCGGAACATGACGCCAGGGTTCGTGAGAACCCGACCGGGAATCTCGTGTTCCAGTTGGAATGCTTCATCACCTCACCGGCCAATGCCGGCCAAGCCGATTATGCCGAACCAATTGCCAAACCCAATGTGCGCCGACAATGTGTTGGTGACATCGCACTAGTTCGTCGGTAGAGCCAGACGGCAAGAGCCCAAACACTAATGGCGGTAGCGCCATGAATAGACGACTGATCGGCACATTGAGCACGGTTGGAGTTGCAGCGGCTGGTGTCCTGGTTGCAACCACGGTGCTGGGCGACGATTCTGATAATTCGCGCCACATCGTTCAAGTGGCACCGGTTATCTACAGCTCCTTTGACGACGCACAGAACCAGCATGACGCGACACTGGTCGTTACGGTTGTGAATGTCGAAGACGAGTATGTCGATTATGGAGGAGATGGGAAGCCGGACCACGCCGATGATCCTGGTCTTTCGATGGAGAGCCTCACCGTCAAGGTCGACGACGTCCTGAAGGGCGACGAATCGCTGGCGGGAACAGAACTGACGCTTGTCCACTCATCGCTGGGCACGATGAGCGAAACGTCCGAGGAGGAACACCTGGTTCCTGGACGTAACTACGTCATCATTGCTTTGGAGTACACACCCAATCCCGGGACGGTGGACGGCACAGTATGGTAAACGCCCCTGGCGGGCCAAGGCGTTTTCCCGATCGTCGAGGGCGAAGCCGTTCCCACGCGCGCGGATGTTTTCCCTGAAACCTTCGGCGGTGGGTCCGTGTCATTGGACGTGCTCGACGAGTCGTAGAAAAGGCTCTTGGCAGTCGGATTTGGGCGGGTGACGGTCATGATCGTCACCCGTTGAACCGCTGCGGTAAATGAGATTGGTGCCGATGCGGGCCGGATGAGCAAGGCTGCCCCAATAGACAACGGGGTTTCGATAGACAGTACCGTCGCGATAGACAACGTTGTCGCGGTCGCCGACGTGAACGCGGCCTCGAAATGGAGACGAGCGTTGCCCGACGAGTTATTGCTGGGAAACACTCATCCAAAGAATATGTGGACGCGTGGTGCGTCAATGGACTGGGTGGAGACTAGTGCCCGGGGTTCGACTACCGCCGTGGGGTCACCGATTCGACCTGCTGCTCGGGGACGTCGAGCCGTTCAGTACTACCGTTGGCTTCCATCACCGGGTAGGTGGCGTCGCCGCGGGCAATGAGCTCAGCGTCGCCCAGGGTAAGTGTCGCGGGCCGTCCGCCCCGGAGTTCCTGGTTGAGGAAGTAGAGGCGGTTCGCTCCTGGGGCGTCCTGCGTGACAACCGTCCAGTCCAGCTGTGCGACAGTCGCGGGACCCTCGCGGGGAACATCGATGGTTGCGGTACCCAGGTATCCGGTCGTAACGCGATAACCGTGGTTGGCGATTGTCTGGCCGGAAATGAGGTTGCCCATTGACCAGGCCACCCACATGCCCTCGCCGCGCGGGCCACCCTCAAGCTCAACGACCGGCTCCGGGACGTGGGAATGATTGCCGTAAACAAGGTCGACCTGACCGGACTCTGCCAGTTCCTCAGCAATAATCAGCTGCTCATCAATCGGCTCCGAGACGTATTCGGTGCCCCAGTGCATCGACACAACAACGAGATCGGCGCCGTCCTCGCGGGCCTGCTCCGCCATGTCGACAACATCGGAAGTCTCGTAGGGACCCAGCTCTCCGATGACGAACCAGGACCACGGCTGCTCGCCGCGGATCGGGATTCCATTCGTCAGCGTCGTGGCAGAGATATGAGCGACGGTAACCGTGCGCTCTTCCAGGTCCAGATCGTAGAACTGGACCTCCTCGGACTCTTCCTCGGTACGTGCCCCGCCATGAAAGCCCATGCCGTTCTCTTCAAGAACGGTGTTCGTGCGCTCCACGCCGGCGAAACCTCTGTCCATCGTATGGTTCGTTGCCGTGTTGCACCCGTCCCAGCCAACCTCCTTCAGGGAAGGAATGAGATCGGCGGGAGCCCCAAACGTCGGATATCCGGAATATGCCGTGCCCTCCGGGGCGATCGGGACCTCAAGCGAACAGAGCGCCAGATCGGCTCCGCTGATCCACGGCTCGATGTGCTCGTACTGGTAGGTGAAGTCGTACGTATCACCCTCAACCCAGGCGGTCTGATAGATCGACGGGTGCAGGAGAATATCCCCGCCCGACACGATCGTCAGCTGCGAAATAACCTCAGCCGGATCAACCTCGGGCTCCGTCGGCTCCGGCTCACCTGACGCGGAAGGCTCAGCGGTATTCTCGTCGGACCCCTCGGCCGAGCCTTCGCCAGTGTCTGTATCGGAGGAGGCCGTTGGCTCCTGCGCACCTGTGTGAGAAGGCGCGTCGGTGGTGGCGTCATCGCCCTCGGTCACGCTCGAACACGAGGAAAGGAGGAGCGTCGCCGCGAATGCGGCAGCTGTGAAAGTGCGGATGGACATGGGTCAAGCATAGGGGACAGGCGGACAAGACAACGTAGGCTAGGGGTGTGAACACTCAAGAACCGGTACCGGTCCTCAACATCGCGAACTTCGTGACGATCATCAGGTTGCTGCTGATCCCGGCGTTCATATGGGCGTTTTGGGAAGCCGACCCCACATCGCGGTGGATAGCCACCGGCATATTCTTCGTCGCGGCCATGACCGATAAGCTCGATGGACACCTGGCGCGCTCGCGGAATCTCATCACCGATTTTGGGAAACTGGCCGACTCGATTGCCGACAAAGCACTGATCGGCGCCGCCCTCATCATGCTCTCCTGGCACGACATGCTGCCCTGGTGGATCACGATCGTCATGTTGCTCCGCGAAGTCGGCATCACCGTCATGCGCATGTACATGAAGCGGAAATCGGTGATGGCGGCGGGCAAGGGCGGCAAGCTCAAGATGATGCTCCAGTCCCTCTTCATCGGCGGACTCCTCCTGCCCTGGCGCTCCTTCCTGCCGGACTGGGCAGCCACAACCATGGAGTGGGCAACCTGGGTCCTCGTTGCAGGGGCCCTCATCACCTCCATTTGGTCCGCGATCCAATACGTCCAGGATGCGATCCGAATCAACAAGGAATACGAGAAGAACCATGGCAGCGACAACCAGCCCGAGTGAGGTCCTCCTCAAGAAGGGCGACACCATAGCGGTGGCGGAATCCCTGACCGGCGGTCTCGTCTGCGCAACCCTTGTCCAGGTCCCGGGAATCTCCGAGATCCTCCGGGGCGGAGTTGTGTCCTACACGAATGAAATCAAAGCCCATGTTCTAGACGTCGACCGGGACCTTCTAAACCGAGAAGGCCCCGTCAACGGCCAGGTGGCAGTTCAGATGGCGCGGGGAGTTGCCGAGCTGACCGGAGCGACCCACACCGTTTCGACAACGGGAGTGGCGGGACCCGGCCCTGCCGACGGTTTCGACGCTGGCACCGTCTGGATCGGCCGGGAGGATGGTCGGGCAACTCTGTTCCTATTCCCGGGCGGTCGAGAAAATATTCGGGAATCTTCCGTCCTAGCCGCCCTGCATATTCTGGCGGAGATGGAACTACCGGAAAAACTGGCGAAATTCCGCCAAAAGATAGAAACCTGGAAATAGTCTGTGGCGTTCCCGGCCTTTTTGGCTCATCGGGAACAAATATCGGGAATACCTCGTTGAACTAGGTGATGACAATGGAAACACGAACCGGCGTAAACCGGAAGAACCAGACCGAAATTATTCGCCCGCGCGACATGGGCGCCTCCAAGTCGTCCGAACCTGTACTCCTTCGTCGTGAACTCGGCGATGTCCTGCGGGCATACCGCCAGCGCCAGGGCCGCACGCTACGCGAGGTGTCCTCGGACGCACGCGTATCGCTCGGCTACCTTTCGGAAGTTGAGCGTGGACAGAAGGAAGCTTCCTCGGAGCTTCTTCTCTCAATCACGCAGGCGCTCAACGTCCCCCTCGGCCACGTGCTTCGCCTCGTGGCTGACCGGATCGACCTGTCGGAGGGCCGTGTGCCCCCGAGCTTCCGGGTCCCCGACACCGTCCAGGAAGCTCTCGCCGAAGCTGGCGTGAACTAACCTGATACTGCGGAAGCCGCGGCTGATGCCGCGGCTTTTGCATTCCCCACGACAATGACCGCACCATTGCGCACCATCCGAACGATCGCTGAGACCCCCCCCCCGCATGAACCACTCGGAATTCTGGAAAGTTGTCGACAACGAATTCGGCACCGCCTACGGCCAGGCCCTCACCAGGTCCCTTGCCCTCCCGTCCCTTGGACACAAGACCGCGGCGGAGCTCATCGAGGACGGCGAGAAGCCACAGAAGATCTGGCTCGCCCTATGCGAAGAGATGGACTTGGGGGAGGACCACATGTTCCCGCACCGCAAGGAACAAAAGAAAAAGTAGTCCGGACCGGTCGAACCAAAATGCCACGCCGACGGCGTGGCGGATTTCTTCGAACGAATGTTCAGTTAGGATGTTCTCCGGAGCGATGCAATCGCAGATGTCCACAGCGTGGAGTTCTGTCGATTATTGTGCCTAAGGCGTGGCCTAGCGTTGCTCTTAGGTTGCCGCTCGGAGAGGGCGGGTTCCCTACAGTTCGCCTGTTCTACCCGCACAAGTCAAGGAGAAATAATGGCCGTGAAAGCCGAAGACCGCCAAAAGGCACTCGACACTGCTCTTGCCCAGATCGATCGCCAGTTTGGCAAGGGGTCGATCATGCGACTGGGAGACCAGTCTGCCCAGAAGGTCAAGGTCATCCCGACCGGATCCGTTGCCCTTGACGTTGCGCTCGGAATTGGCGGCCTCCCGCGAGGCCGCGTCGTTGAGATCTACGGCCCGGAATCCTCCGGTAAGACAACCGTTGCCCTCCATGCGGTAGCAAACGCTCAGAAGGCTGGCGGCATCGCTGGCTTCATCGATGCGGAGCACGCCCTCGACCCGGCCTACGCCCGCAAGCTCGGTGTCGACACCGACGCCCTTATCGTTTCCCAGCCCGATACGGGTGAGCAGGCCCTCGAGATTATGGACATGCTGATCCGCTCGGGTGCTCTCGACATTGTCGTCATCGACTCCGTCGCCGCCCTTGTCCCCAAGGCAGAAATTGAAGGCGAGATGGGAGACTCCCACGTTGGTCTTCAGGCCCGCCTCATGTCCCAGGCCCTTCGCAAAATCACCGGTGCGCTCTCAGCATCGGGAACGACAGCGATCTTCATCAACCAGCTGCGTGAGAAGATCGGTGTCTTCTTCGGTTCCCCCGAAACCACGACCGGTGGTAAAGCCCTGAAGTTCTACTCCTCGGTCCGCCTCGACGTTCGTAGGATCGAGACGCTGAAGGAAGCCGGCCAGCCGATCGGTAACCGCACCCGCATCAAGGTCGTCAAGAACAAGATGGCCCCGCCCTTCAAGCAGGCCGAGTTCGACATCCTGTACGGCCAGGGCATCTCCAAGGAGGGTGGTCTCATCGATATGGGTGTCGATAACGGCATCGTCCGTAAGTCCGGCGCCTGGTTCACCTACGAAGGTGAGCAGCTGGGGCAGGGCAAGGAGAAGGCGCGAACCTACCTCATCGAGAACAAGGACACCGCCGAGGAAATCGAGCAGAAGATCCTGCAGAAGCTCGGCATTGGACAGTACGCGGACGTGGAATCGGCGGCCAGCCCTGAGGGTGCCGACGAGGAAGCGATCCCTACTGACTTCTAATGAAGCTCACCGGTGAGGAAACCCCGGAGGAACTCCGCAAGGAGGCCCGGGCGATCGTCATGAGGCAGCTGGCGATGATGGACCGATCTCGCCAGCAACTCATCGACGCCCAAACCTCCCGCGGGGTCTCCGAGGATCTCGCCATGGAGATGGTTGACAAGTTCGAGAAAGCCGGACTCGTCGACGACGAAAAGTTTGCGGCCTCGCTCATTCGAAGCCGGATGGCCGAGAAGCCCATCTCCCGCAGGGGACTCGCCCGCGACCTCGATCGAAAAGGCATCTCTCGCGAGATCGCCGAAGAGGCACTCGCAGAAGTCAGCTCCGATGATGAGCGCCGGGCCGCCTTCGAGCTTGCGAGGAAGAAGGCGCGCTCGACCGAGGGCCTCGACTATGAGGTCCGGCGGCGACGCATCTATGGCGCACTTGCGCGCCGTGGCTTCAGCCCCGATCAGACCATGTCAGCCGTTCGCGCCGTTCTTGATGACAATGATGACTCAAGCTATTACACTTGAAATTAATAAATCAAGGTTATGAACTTGGGTAGGTGACGGCATGTTCGTCCTAACAATTGACCAAATTGGATCTCGTAGCGGGGATGACCGAGTGCCGGAGCTTCTCGCTCGGCTCGGATCGTATGAGTGCGAGCGCCCGTTCGAGAGAACGGTAGGTGACGAAGTGCAGGGTGTCATTTCGGACCCCAGTCTCGTCCGAGAGATCGCCCTTGCTCTGATCCGCGACGGCTCCTGGCATATCGGCATCGGTGCAGGCGAGGCAAGCCTCGGTGACACGGCGCGGTCGGGAACCGGCCCAGCCTATCTGCACGCCCGCAGCGCCGTTGAACGCGCCAAGTCCGCAAACCGTTTTACTCCATCAGTCGCGGTTGACTCCGATCAGGTGGACGCTGCCGCGTCCGCGGAATCCCTATTACGGGTTCTCGGCTTCATCATTTCCGGGCGGACGGATGCTCAATGGGAAGCCATTGACGCGCACAGGGCGGGGGAATCCGTCTCAGATATTGCGGACCGCCTGGGCATCAGTGTTGAGGCCGTGTCGCAACGAAGGGGCTATGGTGCTCAGTCGATCGAGGAGGCCGCCTGGCCGACGCTTGATGCTCTCCTGGACGGAGCGCAGTAACCGTGGACATTCTTATTACCATCATTGCCCTTCTCGTCTCCTCGGTTTTTGGGTGGGCGGTCGTTGAGGGCGTGCTGGCGATCGCCCGGGTCGTTCCGGAGGAAACGAAGGACGATGGGGATCTCGTCATTAGCCCGCCCGTCCCGGCGAAGAAGCACGTGCTCCGTGGAGGTGCGGTTATCGGTGTGCTCGAGCGCATGGCCACCACAGGACTTGTCATTGTTGGCCAGGCCGGACTGATTGCCGTGGTTGTTGCGATTAAGTCGCTTGGACGGTGGGCCGAGCTTCAGGATGATCCGGCGGTGAGTGAACGATTCATCATCGGTTCCCTTGCCAGCTACCTGTGGGCCGGGCTTGTCGGGTTCATTGCGTTGCAAATCATTGTCTGAGTTGCCTGGTAGTTCGGGCACGGGCCCTACAATGGTGGCGATGACTGAGATGACCCTGCCCAGAACATATGCGATCCGCACCCTCGGATGCCAGATGAACGTCCACGACTCGGAGCGTTTGGCCGGCATGCTGGAGGAAGCGGGATATCGTCACGTCGACACGGTCCCCGAAGCAGCCGCACGTGCCCATGACGGGGCGGGCGACGCCGGAGCGGACGTTCTTGTCCTCAACACCTGTTCTGTCCGCGAGAACGCGGCCAACAAGCTTTTCGGCAACCTCGGCCAGCTCGCTGCCGTCAAGCGGGAGCGCCCCGGCATGCAGATCGCCGTGGGCGGTTGCCTTGCTCAGCAGATGGGCGATGGGATCGTCGAGAAGGCCCCTGGGTCGATGTGGTCCTCGGAACCCACAACCTTGATGTGCTTCCCACGCTCCTGGAACGGGCTCGCCACAACAATGAAGCGGCTGTTGAGATCGAGGAGTCACTCAAGGTCTTCCCCTCGACTCTCCCCACGAAGCGCGAGTCCGCCTACGCGGGTTGGGTCTCGATCTCTGTGGGATGCAATAACACGTGCACCTTCTGCATCGTTCCCCAGCTAAGAGGCAAGGAACGTGACCGCAGACCAGGGGAAATCCTCGCCGAGGTTGGCGCGGTTGTCGCTGACGGCGCGATCGAGGTGACCCTGCTTGGACAGAACGTCAACTCGTACGGCGTTGGCTTTGGGCAGAAGGGGGCCTTCGCGGACCTGCTGCGCGCCTGCGGGGAGATTGAGGGGCTGGAGCGCGTCCGGTTCACATCCCCGCACCCCGCTGCCTTCACGAACGACGTCATTGATGCGATGGCGGAGACGCACAACGTCATGCCCTCGCTGCACATGCCGCTCCAGTCAGGCTCCGATCGTATTCTCCGTGCCATGAGGCGCTCGTACCGGTCAAAGAAGTTCCTCGGAATTCTCGATGCTGTTCGGGAGAGGATCCCGAATGCCGCGATCACGACAGACATCATCGTCGGCTTCCCGGGGGAGACCGAAGAGGACTTCCAGGCAACGCTGGACGTCGTTGAACAGTCCCGCTTCTCCTCGGCCTTCACATTCCTGTACTCCCCTCGGCCGGGAACCCCGGCGGCCGACATGGAGGGCCAGGTTCCTGCCGAGGTCGCAGGAGAGCGCTACCGCCGGCTTCTCGACCTTCAGAAGCGCATCTCCACCGAAGAAAACGAGGAGATTGTTGGTCGCACCGTCGAGGTCCTCATTGCTGAGGGTGAAGGACGTAAGGATGCCGATACCGCTCGGCTAACCGGCCGGGCCGAAGACAATCGGCTTGTCCATGTCGCTCTTCCTGACGAGCTCCGTCCCTATGCGGACACGTTCTCTGGGGAGAACCACGTTGAGAACCTTCCCCGTCCCGGGGATATGGTGCGCGCCGTTGTCACGCACGGCGCCCCGCACCACTTGCTTGCGGACTCTGCGGTGACCGGTGGAACTTTCGAGATCATCCGGACCCGGGCCGGAGAGGCTTGGGCACGTGGCAAAGCCCGCGTGGCGGAGCTGGATGCGGAGGCGCGCGGACCCGTCTCGCTCGGGCTCCCCACTCTTCGCGTCGGACCATGACAATTATTGCCGTCGTGGGCCCGACAGCGGTCGGGAAATCCGCTGTGGCAGTGAACCTCGCCCACAGCCTCGGAGGAGCGGGTTCCTCCGAGATTGTCGGAGCTGACGCCATGCAGCTTTACCGCGGTATGGATATTGGTACCGCAAAGGTGACAGACGAGGAAAAGCGCGGAATTACGCACCATCAGATCGACGTCCTCGACATCTCCCAAGAAGCCTCGGTTGCCGCTTACCAGAATCATGCCCGGGAAGATATTGACGGAATCGTTGCCGCGAGCAAGACCCCAATTCTCGTGGGAGGTTCGGGTCTGTACGTCTCGGCGGCTCTCGACAAGATTGATTTCCCGGGGACCGTACCGGA